>JBBECD010000271.1:48918-49948 GCA_040881995.1 Planctomycetaceae bacterium | reverse complement strand
GCGATTTGGCGCTTACCGCTTTGGCGTAGGGCATCAGTTCTGCGACTCCTTTGTAACGGTCGTACTCTTCGGCAGCGCTTATTCGGAAGTTGCCGAAGTCGGGCAGCGTGCCGATGCGCGGGTGATCGACGGTCGTCATCACCTCGGCGAGCCATTTGCCGTTCGACGAGAGCCCGCCGTGGTTTTCGACGATGACGTCGATCTCGTGCTGGTCGCCAAACTCGGCGAGCCGGCGCAACCCATCGGCGGCGAGTTTAACTTGTTCGTCGTATTCACCGGCACTGGCGGCGTTGACGCGAATCGAATGACAGCCGAGAAACTTCGCGGCTTCGACCCACTTGTAATGGTTTTCGACCGCTTCGGTTCGCTTGGCGTCGTCGGGGTCGCCGAGTTTTCCTTCGCCGTCGATCATGATTAAGAGCGGTGTGACCCCTTCATCGAGCGTCCGCTTCTTGAGTTCGGCGAGGTAATCGATGTCCTTCGCTTTGTCCTTAAAGAACTGGTTGACGTACTCGACGGCGTCGATGCCGAAGTCGTTCTTTGACGTCTTGGCGAAATTGAGATGATCGAGCTTACCGGCGAACAGCGTCTTGTGCAGCGACCATTCGGCGAGCGAGATCTTGTAGAGCGGGGTTTCGTCATCGGCGAAGGCGAAGCGCGACGCGGTCGCGAGGAACGCGAATCCGGCAGCTCCGCCGAGCAGTTGAGCGAGAAGTTCGCGTCGAGAACAGGAGTCAAATGCCGGTATCGTCATGGTGCGGCCTTTGCAGATGAAAATGATGCTCGAGGATTTCGGTCACGATGGAAACCGGTCAATTATAGAACCGGGAGGGAGAAATGCACAACGACGGCATTGAAGACGGGGACAGGAACTGCGAACGGGCGTACTTTGTCCGCCGCGGAGGCTGATGCATGCGGCCGGCATCAGCCCGCTGAAGTTCTTTTTGAGAGCAATTCCGTGGCCCGTTTGAGGTTCTCCTGGGCCGCGCGATCGTGGGGATCGATCTCTCCCGCCCGCCGAAAGGCGTCG
>JBBECD010000271.1:9166-48908 GCA_040881995.1 Planctomycetaceae bacterium | reverse complement strand
TCGACTGCTTCCGTCAATTGATTTTGTTTGGCCAGTGCCACGCCCAGGTTGTTCCAGATGCGGCCCTCGTCGGGGCTCAGCTTCAATGCCGCACGATATTCGACGACGGCTTCGGGGAGACGCTGCCCGCGTTCGAGACAGATGCCGAAGTTGTAATGAGCACTGGCCGAACCGGGATGTAGTTCAACCGTCCGGCGATATTGATCCAGTGCCTCATCGTTTTGACCCGAGGCGGATAAGGCTTGTGCGAGACTGAGTTGCGTCTCGATCTGGTCCGGCTTCAGGTCAAGCGCTCGCCGAAGATGCGAAACGGCCTGTGCCGGCTTGCCCGCCATCAGCAGCGCCGTCCCCAGATTGCTGAGAATTTCAGCTCGATGGGGCGAAGCTTGCAGCGATATTTCGAAGTGGCGAATCGCTTCGCCGAAGCCGCCCCGCTGCATCAGCAATACGCCCACGTTATAGTTCGCCTCGACGTGGCGAGGTTCGAGCTTTAATGCCGACTGGAACGTTTCGAATGCACTTTCGGTCCGTCCTTGTTGCAGCAAAACGTTGGCGAGATTATACGGCACCTCGGCGTAGCGGGGATTGAGTTCGAGCGCCAGCCGGTATTCCGATTCGGCGTCGTTGAGTTTTCCTGCGGCGGCCAGCGCGATCCCCCGATTCAGATGGGCAAAGACCGATCGGGGGAGGGCGGCGACCAGCGAAGCGTGCTTGTCGAGCGTAAACGAGACTCGACCCGACATCCGTTCGGCTTCGATCGTTCGCCGTTCGTGAATCACCAGCGCACAGACGGCTAATAAAGGGATCCCCGCCAGGGCGAACGAGCGGGCATGGCTCCACGTGCGAACGGCGGCGGGGGAAGATTCATCCAGTCCCAACGGCTTGCGCGTGTCGGACTCGCGCAGCTTCCAGATGAAGCCGTCGTAATAATAGTGCAGCACCGTTGACGCCACGAACATCCCCAGCAGCGTGCGCTGCAGCGTCCCTTCGGTCAGCTCGCGCGTGGTGTAGTTCAACAGGCCGTATCCGGCGATCACAATCAGATACGCTGAAATCAGCCACCAGCGGCGGCGGAACAGAAATCGCGTGAAGCCCCCCGCGCCGGCGTCCCGCTCAGCCCGTTTTTGGTTGAACGCCCACACGATCGTCAGATACTGCACGTCGTGAAACAGTTCGTACAGAGCGTACGAGATAAGCAGATTCGTCGCGGTCGCCTGGCAGTACCAGAAGTATCCGAAGTTCGACGCCATCAGAATCAGTTTCATGGCGCTCGGCGGACGTCCCTGCCACGATTGCCGCACCGCGTGAACGAAGAACGCGGCGTTGACCGCGACGAGAGCAATCAGCACGAACTGCTGAAACGCGGCGATCGCGCCGATGGGAATAACCGCTCCCCCCGCCTTGTAATACAGATTCAGGTAACCGAATAAACCGTTACCGGTTAATGCGAGCGGAGCGGCGAACCAGACCAGGCACATCGACTGATCGAGCCGACACGTCACGGGCGACGTCGATCCCGCTTTGGCGTCGTAAATGCGCATGAAGCCGTACGCCTGCATCAGATAATGCCACCAGCCCCACATTCCCACGGCCAGCGGAATCGCATTCGACATGGCGACCGACGAATAAATGCCAATCGCGATCAGAACCGCGGGAGCTACGACGAATCGGACCTTAAAACGCTCGAACAACGCGCGGTCGCCGTAGGCCCGCATCATGCCGGGGAGGTGATGACCGATCGCCCAGATGAGCGCGAACGACGTGATCTGAGTCGGGCTCCAGATGCTTTGCGCCAAGATCAGGGCCGCGAGCAAGACCATCGGGGTTGCCACGATCAACAGCAGATCGGCCCAGGGATTGACGATCCAGGGGTTCGATCGCCTGACGCCGCTATTCGCCTGCGGAGCACGACGTGAGTCGGCCGACGTGGTCGCGGATGAAGGGGTCATGAATCGGCAGTCCCCGTGAAAAAAACCAATGATGCCAAAAATCGAACTCCTCAGACGATTTCATCGTAACATGACGCGGCGATTCAAAAAATAGTGCAGCCGCGCAGATTTTTCTTGAGATCCGCGATGACTTCGTTGCTGATCTGCGAAGGAAGATCGAGGATTTTCAGGCATGTGATTTTCGATAACGTCGCAGCGCCGGCATCGGTGATTTGTGTTTCGTTCAGCCCGAGCGAGGCCAACCGCGGGAACGCGAGCAGGTGAGATAATCCCTCGTCGGTGAGCGCGGTGTCGTTCAGGCCCAGATTGAACAGATGCGGCAGGCTTTGCAGATGTTTCAACCCGCTCCCCGTGATCTTGCCGTATCGAACGTCGAGCGTCCGCAGGTTTTGCAAGCCGCCGAGATGCTTCAGCCCCTCGTCGGTAATTTGCGTCCCGATCAGATACAACGCCTGCAGCTTTTTCAATCCGGACAAATGGGCGAGACCGGGATCGGAGACCGACGTCAGCATCAGTTTGAGGTCTTCGAGTTCGCTCAACTCTCCCACCGATTTCAATCCGTCATTCGTCAGTTGCGTCTCGCCGAGATTCAGACGCTTCAACCGCCTGAGCGGCGCGAGCTCGGCCAGCCCGGCATCGGTGACGGCCGTGCGATAGAGGACGAGTTCTTCCAGTTCGATCATGTCGGTCAGATGGTGCAAGCCGGCGTCGCTGATCTGCGTGCTGTTCAGATCCAGCGATCGCAATTGAATCAGCTCTTTCAAGTGTGACAGACCGGCGTCGGTCGTTTGCGTTTCGGCGAGCCCCAGTTGCCGCAGATTCTCGAGTTCCTTCAGGTGCTGCAGGCCGGCGTCGGTCGTGGCCGCGGGAAGTCCCAAAACCTGTAGACTGGTTAGGTGAGCGACCTCGGCCAATCCGGCGTCGGTGACCCGGGTGTCCCACAGATTCAACTCGCGCAGCGATTTCAACCGGCCCAAGGCCGGCATGCCTTCATCGCCGATTTGCGTTTTACGCAGGTCGAGCTTGGTGAGATGAGTCATTTTGGCGAGCGAGGGCATGCCCGCGTCATCGATTTTCGTCAGCCGTAAGTCGAGCCATTCGAGCCGCGTGAGCGTTTCCAGCGTTTTCAGCCCTCGCGAGGTGATCGTACTCCCCATCAATTTGAGTTCGCGCAAGTCCTTCAGCGAAGTCAGGTGCTCCAGACCGGCGTCGGAAATTTTTAGACGCAGCGATAATCCTTTGAGATTCGTCAGTCCGCTCAGATGGGCAAGACCGCCGTCGGTCACATCGGTCTCGTCGAGACCCAACGCCATCAACTGAGTCAAACCCGCAAGATGCTTCAGTCCGTCGTCGGTGACGTTTGTGGAATGCAAGTGCAGGAATCGCAACTCGCCGAGATCCGAAATATCCGCCAGGCTCCGATCGGTGATCGACGTCCCGTTCAAATTCAGGCTCTGCAATTGCTTTAATGATTTCACCAATGAAAGGCCGGCTGCGCCAATGCGCGTCTCTTGCAGGTCGAGCCACTCCAGACCGGTCGACGCGGCGAGATGTTTCAGCCCGGCGTCCGAGATGAGCGTGCGGCCCAGCGACAAATGCGTCAGGCGGATCGCCCCGTCAAGATAAGACAATCCCGCGTCGGTGATGCCGGTCTTGTTCAAATTGAGCTGTCTCAAATACGGCAAAGCCGCCAGATGACGCAGATCGTCGTCGACGAGTTGGAAATTCGAATCGCAGTTGAGGGCGACGACGCGTCCCTCGGGATCGCGGAGAATCTGTGCGTCGATCGCCAGTAAGCGTTCGACGGCCTTGCGTTGGGCGGCAAGTTGCCGTTCATCGGCGAGGATGCTTCGAGCTTCCGCGGGCGCATCGACGGGCGCGGGGTCGCCGGTCGATGGGGGCTTATCCGTCGCCACTTCGCAGCCCGCCGCGACGATGAGCAGGACACTGAACGACAGCAGAATTGAAAACGATCGTCGATCGATATTTTGCTGCCGTATCAGGGAAGACGAATTGTCTTTCCCGAGCGGAATCATGGGGGCGATTGTCCAAATCGAAGAATTTGACGGCGAAATGAAGATGCGGCGCTACCAGCCCGTTGAAAACTGCCTGATCGTAACCCGAAACGTCAGTGAGGGAGTTGTTCGACGTAAAATGCCACTTGAAAAGCGCCCTTGCTCACGCTGCGGGTTATGATGTTTCAACAGGCTGCTACGTTCTTACGTTCTGATGATGACCGTCGAAGCGCCAGATAAAATTGTATCAACAATCAAAACGAAACGCTCTGGTAAACGGAAGCCGTTTGCCGGCTTTCGTCTACCAGAGTGCTGTATGACCGTGGAGCGAAAGGAGAATCGCCGATTTTTAGAGACTCTAACACAACCGGTTGTGCTTGGTCAAAAACTCCTCAATTCAGCGGAAAATCGCTACGCACAGAGGTTGTGTTAGAATGATTTTAGAATTCGCCGATTTCTTCACCACCTTGTCGCGTTGAGAGCGAAACCAGGGTGTTGTAATTGATATTCTCGCTGATGAAGCGAACGGCGCCGTCGACCAAAAGGAAGTGCGCTCCTCCTTCATGCATGCTTCCCCAGCCCAAGCCGCTCGTCCAACTGGTTCGGCAAGGAAGGTTGATGCCATAGATGACCGAACTGACGGCGCCGAATTGTCCCATCCAACAGTTATAGTTGGAACCTTCTCCGCTGCCACAACCCGGTTTCGGTTTGTTAAAGGTATGTTCGCCGACGAAAATCGTGCTCGACGTGCCGTCCGGAACTCCGCGGATCGCGACGCGAGAGATACACAAGGCGAACATTCCCGGGATTTCTGACGCACCCGTCCAGAGGTTCCCGCAGTAGTAGCCGCTGCCATCGCTGGGACCACATGTCGAGGCACTTCCGGTATACGATGCGGCAGCCGAGACAGACGGGCAGCAGGTGTCGCCACCGTTCTGATTGCCACCGGTGATCGGCCCAACGGATTCCGACGGGCAAATGAACACCTGCATCACATGCTGTTGTTCGGAACGGCTGATCCAGCCGACGGTGTCGGTTCCCGAAGGATAACTACAGGCATACTGCCGGGGAAGCAGACTCAAGGTGTTATATAACGGCCCCTGATCGAGATAAGGCAGAATATCATAACGCCAGTTCATCGCCATCGACCAGCCCATGTTGTTTCCAGGAACGCCGCCGAAAGGAAACACTCTGAAGGTGTCGTGGTAATTGTGCAGTGCCAAACCGATTTGTTTCAAGTTGTTCTTGCACTGTGTCCGCCGGGCGGCTTCGCGCGCCTGTTGCACGGCGGGGAGCAACAAGGCGATCAAGACGGCGATAATGGCAATCACCACCAGCAGTTCTATGAGCGTAAACCCCGATTTCGACCGACATCGCGCTGTCATCATGTGCTCCTTAAAAAATGAAAAACGGACAGAATAATTCTAACGCAACCGGTTGTGCCTGTTAAAAATCGCTCACATTCTGTGAATAACGGTTACGAACAGAGGGTGCATTAAAATTATCAACAAGAATACCTGGGTTAGAGGTATGACAAATCAAAGCGATGGGTCTCGTGATCGATGAGCGCGGATTCGAATCGGGAGAGGCCCCCGAAAAAAATAGACGTCCCGAGGAATAAATATCGCCGATGCAAATCGATTACGAAAAATCGCGGTATTTGCTCGAAAGGCCCGGAGTTTATGCAGAGGAACAACTATGAAAAACGGCCCCGCGAAGTTAGATTTATGTGTTGAATCACGATCCCGAGTGCGCGCCTGAAACGTGTCGATGCAGAACTGCATAGCGAGTGGATTTCCTCATCATGCAACTCCCATCTGTTTTTGTCAATCCGTCAATGGTTGTTTTCGACAATTTTTTCGGGTATGAAGGAGCACGATTCGCGTGCAACGCATGTCTTTGAGCAGTCGACTCCATTTAAATCGTCTCGAGAAACCAAACCCTGTTCCCGGAGTGCTTCATCATGTTCCATTTCCTCGCCCGCCGAACGTCAGCCGTCGCACGTCCCGTCCGTCTTTTAGGTTCAGTTCACACTCGTTTATCGTCAATCGGCTTTTCTCTGATTCTACTGAGTCTGGCCGCCAGCGGATGCGGCGGCGACGACTACGCCGATCCGGTTCCCGTTTCCGGCAAAGTGACGCTGGACGGCCAACCGTTGGGTGGGGGCACCGTCCGTTTTGTGCCGGCCGATAGAGAAAAGGCAAAGCCAGGCCGCGGCGAGATTCAGACCGACGGATCGTATAAGGCTACTACGGACGTCGAAAACGACGGATTGATCCCGGCGGAATACTCGGTCTTCTTCGACAATCCGGAGACGAGCGAGGTGACGGCGAAGGACGAGGGAGGCGGCGTCAATATTCCGCCGAAGTACCTCGCACCAGGAACATCGGGATTGACGCTCAGCGTGACGGGCGAAACATCGTCCGCCGATTTTGTATTGGCTAATTAAAAATCCTAACATAACCTCTGTGCCTCACGATTTATTGCAAACGTGCAGGCGTTTTCGAGAAGCACAACCGGTTATGTTAGAGTCTCTTGATACGAGTTCGAGAAAGACACACTGGCGGACAAGCCGCCAGTGCCACCCGATGTCTGTGTAACTTTTCGATCGAAGAACACCGGCGCGCAAGCGACCCGTGTTACCAGGGCGAAGCAGAGCTTCGAAGACCTTGCGTTCCCAAGCGGAGCTTGGGAACGAGAAGAATGTGTTATTTCCTTGCATCGGTTTTATTCAAACTGGTACGTGAGTTCTCCGGAATTGCCGTCGATGGCCAAGCCGACGGATTTCAGCCGCGGCTCATCTTCGCCTCGGGTCAGAAAGCGGTTGGAAAGTTCGGGCAAAATCACATTGGAAATGATCTGCTGAATAATTCTCGCGCCGCTGTCGACCTCGGTGCATCGATTGACGATCATATTGACGACGTCGTCCGAATAGCCGAAGTCCGAGAGATAATTCTCGCGGATCCGATCGCCGACCCTCTTTAATTGCAGGCGCGAAATATTGGCAAGCACCTCTTTGCTCAAAGGGAAATACGGGACAATGGTCGTTCGGCCGAGAAAGGCGGGTTTGAACGTCTTGAGCAGATGCTCGTGCAGGCTGGCCTGAAGGCCTTCGGGTGACGGGGCCGTTTCGGGATCGGCACAGAGGTTGGCGATGACGTCCGAAGCGGCATTCGACGTCATGATGATGAGGGAATTCTTGAAGTCGATATCCCGTCCTTCCCCGTCGCGCAGCATCCCCTTGTCGAAGACCTGATAGAAGATATCGTGGACGCCGGGGTGAGCCTTTTCGATTTCATCCAGCAACAGCACGTTATACGGCCTACGGCGAATGGCTTCGGTGAGGACGCCCCCCTTTCCATATCCGACATACCCGGCGGGAGCCCCGGTTAACATCGAAACCTTGTGCTCTTCTTTGAACTCCGACATATTGATGATCGTCAGGTTCTGCCGTCCGCCGTAGAGCAGGTCGGCGAGGGCGATTGCCGTTTCGGTTTTGCCGACGCCGCTGGGGCCCACCAGCAAGAATACTCCGGTCGGCCGGGTGGGGTCGGTCAGATTGGCGCGTGAAATGCGGACGCGCTGGGAGACCGCTTGCAGGGCGTGATCCTGCCCGACGACTCGTTCCCGGAGGTGGCTTTCCAGATTCATAACCATTTGAATTTCATCGCTCAGCATGCGGCCCACGGGGACGCCGGTCCATCCGGCAATGACTTCGGCGACGGCCTGACTGTCGACATACGGCTTGATCAACGGCTTTTGGCCCTGCAATTCCCCGAGTTCCTTTTCCAGCAGCAGAAGCTGCTCTTTCGTGGGGAGCGTGCTCGGCTCGTCGCCGTCGGAGGGGGGCGCTGAGCCGGGTTTCTTGTCCTGCAGTGACGCTCTCGATTTCAAGATCTGGTCGACGAGCGTCTGCTCTTTTTTCCACCGATCGGTCAATTGCGACCATTCCTCTTTCAGCACGGTCCGCTGTTGAATCAGCGAATTCAGATGATCGGGATCAGACTCTCCCGTCGTCAGTTCGCGTTCACAGGTCTTAATGTAATTGTCGAGGTGGTCGATCTTGCGTTCGATGTCTTCCAGCGCGGCCGGCGTGGAAGATTGACTCAGAAAAACGCGGGCGCACGTGGTATCGAGGACGCTGACGGCTTTGTCGGGGAGTTGTCTTTCCGAAAGATACCGCTTCGACAATCGGACGGCCGCCTGCACGCCGTCGTCGCGTATTTCGACTTGGTGATGGTTCGTGAGCGTGGGAACGAGGCCGCGAATCATCAAAATGGCCTTTTCTTCGGAGGGTTCTTCGACTTTAACGAGTTGAAACCGGCGAACCATGGCGGCGTCTTTATCGAAGTATTCTTTATATTCCGACCACGTCGTCGCCGCGATCGTTCTGAGTTCGCCTCTCGCGAGTGCGGGTTTCAGGAGATTCGAGGCCTCGCCCATGGCGGAAGAGTTTCCGCCGATCAACATATGCGCTTCGTCGATAAACAGAATGATGGGGGTCGCCGACGATTTGACCTCGTCGATGACCGAGCGAAGGCGGTTTTCCAATTCCCCGCGGACGCTGGCACCCGCTTGAAGCAAACCGAGATCGAGCGCCTTGACCGCGACGTTGACCAGGGGGGGAGGAACGTCGTGATTCGCAATCCGGAGCGCGAAGCCTTCGACGACCGCCGTCTTGCCAACGCCGGCTTCCCCGACGAGAACCGGATTGTTTTGCCTTCGTCGCATCAAGATATCGATCAGTTGACGGATTTCCGCGTCTCGTCCCACGATCGGATCGATCCGGCCTTGCCGCGCCTGTTCGGTCAGGTCGACGGTAAACTGATCCAGAGCCGGGGTTGTTGAACGCCCGGATTCGCCTTGTTGTCTCGGCTGTTTGGACGACGCGGGCGCATTCAAGCGCATTTCGTGTTCGCTTTCGCTCGAAGGCGCCACGATCGTCGGCAGGCCCTCCGCCAATTTCTCCACCGAAATGCCGGCCATGGTGGATGAAATCTGTTGCAGCACGGGGTTCAGCCATTTGTCGGTCAACAGCGCCAGCAAGAGATGTCCCGAGCGGACCGTGCCGGTCCCATAGTCGATGGATCCGAGCAGCCACGCCTCGCGAATGCAGTCAAAAATCTGCGGCGACAACTGGAGGGGACGCGTATCGCCCGATCGCAATCGCTCGACGGCTCGCATCATCTCGCCCAGGACGACGCCGACATCGATCTTGAAATGATCGAGGATGACCCGTATGTCCGCTTTTTCGTCTTCCAGGCATTTCAGCAACCAATGCTCGATTTCGACAGTGCTGTTATGATTGAGCTGGCAAAGTCCAACGGCGCCATCCAGGGTCGATCGACAAAAGGCGTTCAGCCGGCTGAGAAGTTGTTCGGTCTTCAATTTTGCCATAAATGCGGGTTCCTTCCGGCCGGGTCAAACGCCATGTGGAAACGGCGGCTGTCTGATCCGGAGCCTCGAATAAATGTTGACGTGTCGCCCCTGAAAACGCCGTTTTCAGGAATTTTTATAACAAATCCTAACATAACCTCTGTGCCTCACCGATTTATTGCAAAACGTTCAGACGTTTTCGAGAAGCACAACCGGTTATGTTAGAGACTGTAATGCACGAATCGTGTGAGAACTCAGGACGAGATCGCCGGCGTCGCGCTCGGCCGGGCGCGAGGTCGCCCATGTACCATAACCCAGACGAGACGGGGCGCTTCCCGTTGAAATGTCAAATTGAAAGGGAGGAACATGCTCTTTCATCAGGACCAGTTGTACTTCGTAATCGAGTTCCATACCCAACGACAGATGTATGATATCACGCATCTGTATCAACCGGGAACTCCCGGGCAAAAATTCTCGAAATTGGTGAATCGTCAACGGACCGATCTTGAAGCGAATGCGGCTGCTCTGGTCCCAAATTCGCGTCCCCGAAACCACATTCTTTCCCAACCTGAGGGCGCCGGCGCCGAACCGCGACTGTGAGTGTTGAGGAATGCTAATCCAGTTTCCCACAAACTGTTCGATGGACACCGGCAACTGAAAATAGTCCGACAGCGTCGCTTCTAAATGAACGAGACGGCAGGTTTTGTGGGAGAAGTGACCCGCATAAAACAGAAGGGCGTCGGAGTCGACGGCGATGCTTTCCGTCATCCCGGGAATGCCCAACCCCAGGAGCGACAGCAAAATCGATGAGATGCCTTCGCTCGATTCCTTCTGGTTCCAGATGCGATCCAACTCCGTCGAAACCGGAACCCGGTTCTTGAGCCACGCGCGGAAGAACAGCGACGCGCTGCGGTGCAAGAACAAATCGCAGAACGCCGTAAAGGTGTAATCGCCCAGTCGCGCTTGTTCGTTGGCAAACGAAGTGTAATGCCGCGGGAGCGCTCCTTCCTGACCCAGCAGTCCCAGGAACGAAATCGTCATATCGGCCTGGACGGGAAGATTGTCGCAGTCGACCCGTTGCTCCAGCTTCGTCACTTCGGTCGGCGCGAATGCGAGCGATATGCCCTGGTGAAACCGCACGCTCTCGCAATCGGGAGGCCCGTCGCGACCCAACGATCGGCTAGGGCGTCCGCGACGCCGTCGGAAAGCGGCGTCCAATTCCAACAATCGAACGGCTTGAAAAAAGCCGAAACGATGCGGGCCGTCGAACAAGTCGCCGATTACTGAAGGGGTCTCCCCCCCGCCTTGGGGCTCCATCTCCATCGAGTGCCTTTCTCATTCATCCGCTGCGTCGAGGCCGACAGTTCCGTATACGAGTTTACGTTGACGTAAAGGCTGAGAAAATGGTCCAGCACCGACGCCAGCAGGTAAGGACTATTTCCTGCAAACCGCGATTCATCGAACGTCATGTCGATTTGCAGTCCCCTGCAAAATCCCCCCAGCGTGTGGTCCAAATATCGAATTCCCGGCTCGTGCCTGAGGCCGGTGACGCCGTTGATCTGTTCTTGAGAATCGTGCGTCGAAACGGGGTCGTACAGATGAAGTATCTTCTGGAGCAATGCCGGCGTGCCGGACGTCGATTGCAGGCTGGTATAGTTGAGAGACAGATGCGAGAGAAGCTGCCAATAGGCCAAATCGTCGCGGGATCGACGGCGCGTGGGGGTGGGGGTGACCAGAACGCGACACTCGATGCCTTTGTGCTCCGACACGCGGAATTGGCACTTCTCACCGATCTCCCCAAAGGAATTCGGCAAGTCGCGGCTCATCGATAAGGTGCGAACGTCGAGCGCTTGGGGCAGGTCATCGACCTGTTCGTGCATGAAATTAACCAGCGTGATCCAATATTGATACCCCGCCGGCGCATAAGAATCCCGTTCTTCCAGTTCCCGCCGGCTGATATGCCAAAAACATTTGGACTGGGAAGCCGATTGCGGGTTCTTCGAGCCGTACAGCGGCTCGATCGGCGAACTCTCGCCGTTTTCATCGATCCCGTTCACCTCGGTGACGGCGTAGATTTCTTCGGCGTCTTCATTTCGCGTTTCCGTCATGACGCGGTATTCGCTCTTGCGGCGATTGAGATGGATTTCGCTCGCCGTGGACGGGAACAAATTGACGACGGGAGCGCATCCCAGAAGCAGGGAGTCTCGGGTGATGCGATTTTCGAGTTCCGCGTCCGGTTCCGAGAAATAAAAATGAAAGATCAGCGTGCCCGAATTCAGTTGCGAACACGCATCCTTCAGGCCGACGAGATCGAAGAAGAGGAATTTCCACGGGAAAGAGAAGTATTCCTGCAGCAATCGATACCCCTCAAACGACCGCGGCGACTGGGGGAACAGGTTTTCGTCGGGAGCGAAACCGACCGCCTGAATCGTCGTCGCGGGGAGCGTTACGAGCGTATTCGGCTGAGCCGCGTCGGTGACCACGATCCCCAGAAGGCGCTGAAACAACAGTTCCGACAACCGGCCGGCAAACGACATCTGCGGAAGGTTGATGAAGAGCCGCAGGCGGTCGGGGCAAATCTCGGACGGGGTCACGTTGTCGCTCGTGACTGTCAATTTCATCTCCAGCCGCGAGTCGACGTGAATTTTGCGGTCTTTCACCGGGTTGTCGAAACGGTACTCGTGAAAAAGATGTTCGCGTTTGGGGGGATCGAAGGCCTTATTCTGAAAGGAGCAGCTAGTGACGTCGAGCGGCCGGAGTTCCACCGGATAACACGTGCGGTAAACGAGCGGGATTCTCCGCGACGTTTCGGTCTGAAGGGTGGTGGTTTCCGCCGGCAGAACGACGAGACTTCCCGCATCGCCTTCTTTGCCCGCCAGTTGGAATTGCACCAGCGACAGGGAAGGAGTCGGTTTCAAAAAGTCGGGGTAAACGATGTCGAAAATCGAATCGACCAACTCGGGAAAATCGTCGTCGATTTTCTTGCGAATGCGAGCATTGAGCAGTGCGACTCCCTGAATGACGTGTTCCGCGCTCGCGTCCCGCACTCCCCGCTCGTCGATCCCGAGCCGAGACGCGATTTTCGGATACGCCTTCGCGAACTCGGCGCTCATATGCCGGAAGTATTCCAGTTCTTTCTCGTAATAGCTTTTAAGCAATTCCGTCATGAGGTTCGCAGTTCCGTGACTTCAAACCTCCCCGTCGAGAGGTCCATTTGTGAAGAAAATGTGACGGGCGTGTACGGCGAAACGGAAAGCGTGGCGAACACCCGGAAGTGAATGTTCCTTCGATTTCCGTTCGGCAAGCGATGTTCTTCGATGCGAACGTTGTTCAACCGCGGCTCGAAACGTTCGACGGCGTGTTTGATCTGGTTCAACAAGAGTTGAGGCTCAAGAATAAAGTTATTCTCCGTCGCCACAAAGTCTGGGATCCCGTAAATGTACAAAGAGGCGTGAGCCGTCTCGTCGTTTTCGGTGTGAGTGAGTTCTTCTTCGTTCAAATGCATCAACCGCCAACGGGTATTCAGGATGTTGGATATCGACGACAAAATCGCCTTTTCCAAATCCTCTACTCGTGTGCCGGGAACCGAGGCTTCCGAGCGAACTTTGGGATCGTCGTCGGTCAGCAGTTGAAGAAACGACGGATAGACGTGGTCATTGCGACTGCTCATCGGCAACCCTCTCTCCCAGCGGCCCGACATCCCCGGCGACGCCTCTCTTTGGCCGACCCGGTTATGACAACGATTTAGAAAAAATCCTGCGCCGCCTCTCGGTCACGGAGTTTCGGCAGGAGTATCCGTCTCGGACCGATTTGCCGGCGAAAATGAAATCGGCTTGAGTTCGAGCAGCGGAACTTCCCGCTCTCCGATTAACAGCAGCCTTTGACCGAGCCCGCGGTACACATGGTTTCCCAAATCGATCCATTCGGTCGCCAGGCCCAGCTTGACGGAATCGCTCTCCGCAAGATACGAATCGACGTACAGCGCCGGAATAAACGCCTTGAACACGTCGCCGCTGTTGAGGATCAATACCACCGGACGCCAAAGCGTGTTAGTCCAATCCAACACCGGGTCGGGAATGATTCGATTGAGATCCTTCTGTTCCAGCCAGACGTACCGGCCGTCGTGGAAATGGACTTCCAAAACCGGCCCCAGCAGATCGTCGTAATCGCGCAGGGAAAGATTCTCGGCCTCTTCATACTCCACGCGAACGGATGGCTCGTGCGATTGGGCGGCGCGGTACTTGTCGTCGAACACGTCCCGCTCCTGTTTCGCCAGCGCGTGGATCGCCTCCAGCCGCAATTGCAATTCGTCCGACGGCTCCGGCAGCAAATGCGGGGTCTTCCCCTGCGAGAAAACGTCTCGTCTCCACTGTTCGGCCTTCACCAGGTTCTGGTGCATGATTACCAAGTCGGGCCGTTCGGGCGTCATACTCAAGAGGGTCGCCAGGTGTTTGGCGGCACGGTCGAGGTCGCCCGAAAAACAAAGGGCTTCCACAAGAGCCGCACGAAGCTTGAAGTCGTTGGGCTTGTTCTTGACCTGACGCGCCAGCTCTTCCAGGCAACCGGTCAGGTCGCCGTTCTGAATTCGATCTTGGTAAGTCGGATTGAGGGACATGATGGGGATTTCCAAGCGGCGGATGAGTCGAATCAGGCCGAACGCGTATCGAGAACGGAATCCATCTTGATGGATATGTCGACATTGTCAAGCTGGTAGTGGGGTTGCAGTTCCATATTCACGTGATAGCGCCCCGACTGACCTTCCACCTGGGAAATCTCGAGACGCGCGGATCGCAGCGGATATTGTGCGCTTTTATGAGGATCGCTGATGTCGGTCGCCGAAACGTACTTCTGCAGCCATTTGCCGTTCAGCTCGTTTTGCAGATCCTTAATCGAAGCCATGGTGCCGATCTTGGTTTGAGTAATGGCCTTCAAATGATGTGCAAAACGCGACGCACATAAGATGTATTGCAGCATTCCGGAAAGCCGCTCATTTTCCTGATCGCTTCCCGACTGATGCTTCGTGAACGGCGGTTCGAACACCGAGCCGTTCGCTCGAAATACCGCAAAGGGAGAATCGTGACAATCGACCAGCGGAATAAAACCTCGACGCGACGACTCCACTTCCCAGTAATCGCTGAGAATCATATTGGTCGACGGTCGAAACGAGCATCCCGTCGATTCCGTATCAAACGACAGTGAAGGAAGAGTATTCACGATTCCGCCGGAATCGCTGCCATGCCGGCTTCCGCGAATATCGGCGAACCAGCCGGTTCGGATAAACGAGCGAATCACAACCGCCGCGAGGGGAAAAGCGGCGTTGCCCCAGAGATAACGGCTCTGGTCCGAAGCCGCGCCCATTTCATCGAGTTCGCCGTGAACTTCCTCCTGGAATCGGAATCCCTGGGGACGGCTTCCATCGTCGTTATACGGAGCTCGCATCAAGACGTTCGGCAGCGTCAGTCCCAGAAACCGGGAATCGGGATTTTTGCGCAGGGCGTTCCACTTTAAAAAACGGGGGTGTGCATACACGCCGTCCAGACTGCGGGCGCGATCTAACGACGAGAACGATTCTTGTCCCAACAGGCTCGGATCGGCGGCGGCAATGAACGGTGCAAACGAGGTGGCGGCGACTCCCGCCATGCCGCTGAGAACGGTGATATCTTCGTGATCTTCGGTAAATTGATAATCGCCGACCAGCAGTCCGAAGGGACTCGCGCCTGCCGTTCCGAAGCCTTCTTCATACACCCGCTTGAAAATTTCGGATCCGTCGATTTCGCTATGGCGGTTAAACGACTTCAGCAATTCCCGTTTGGTGACGTTTAACAGCTTGATCTCGACGCGATCGCGCGTGACGGCGTCGCGGTGTTTGTGCAAGCAATCGGACGTGGTGTTGAGCAGATACTCCAGGCTGCGCCAGGCGGCTTCGAGTTTTTGAAATTCGGGATGATGCAGGATGACGTTGACCTGTTCTTCCAGCAGCGCCTCGATCCGGGAGATATCCCGGGAGAGGATGTGAATCCAATCCCGCCCCGTCGTGCGCCGATAGCGGGCTTCGCCGAGCCACATTCGAGCCGCTTCCGGCTCCGAACGGCATTCCATGAAGCGTTCGATCGCGTCACCGGCCGCCGGCTGTTCACGGTCAACCGACTCGGCTTGCCGACTGAGGACTTCGTCGAGCAGCGACGGCCTGTACGCCGATTTTCCCCCGCCGCCGCCTTGTTCGTAGCGCGTCTCCAGGTCGTGCGAACGATCGACATTACGGCCAGACGCTGGTTGTTTCATTGCAGGCCACAGATACTCGGTAAAGGGAGGTCGGCACCGTCTGCAGGACGTCCGGCGAAATCGTTGCACGCTGCCGCCGCACTCCGGCTGACGGCGCTCCTCCCGGCAGGAACACATGCATGCTGTGCGGGAGGAAAGCCGTTTCTGTTTTTGCCATGAATTCTTCACACGTCGTTCAGGCTCACTTCAGCGCCTGAATTTCGGCCACCATGCTGACCGAGGCGTGTAATTCTTCCAGTTGCAGCCACGGCCGCAAATCGACGCGCGCGTTGTAAGCGCCCGATCGGCCCGGGATTTTCTCGACGGTGATTCTGGCTTCGCGGAGCGGAAACTTGGCCTTCTGTTCCTGGGTCGCGTTGTTCGAATCCAAGACGTAACTCGAAATCCACTTCTGCAGAAACTTTTCCAGTTCCTCCTGCTCCATGAACGCGCCGATTTTCTCTCGGGCGATCACTTTGAGGTAATGCGCCATCCGCGACGAAGCCATAATGTACGGCAATCTCGCCGAAATCTGTTCGTTTTCGGTCGCGAGCGTGTCGCCCATATATTTTTTCGGCTTATGAACGGTCTGGGCGCCGATAAACACCGATTTGTCCGAATTCTTCCAGTTCACCAGCGGCAGAAATCCGAGATCGCTGAATTCTTTTTCCCGGCGATCTTCTATCAAGATTTCCGAGGGGCACTTCTGCAAGTGCTCTCCGTCATCCGTCTTGAACACGTGCGTCGGAAGATTCTCCACCATGCCCCCGCTTTCGTAGCCTCGAATGCGAGTGCACCAGCCGGTCTCCTCGAACGCCTTGGTGATTCGCGCGGCGTACGCATAGGCGGAATTCATCCACGTGTACCCGCCGTGCTCCACCTCCTCGGAGAATCGGCCGTCTCGCGAGAGCGGAAACTCCTCGTATTTGAACTCGTCAATCCGGGTGTTGGCCGTTCCATACGGTTCCCGGGCGAGCACGCGCGGCAGCGTCATTGTGACATATCGCGAATCGTCTGCTTCTCGGAAAGCGTTCCACTTGATGTACTTGGTTTTGTCGGCGAAGATCGACGCCAGATCGCGAATTCGCGGGATGTCTTCGTAACTTTCCACGCCGAACAAATCGGGTGACGCGGCTGAGATAAAAGGCGCAAACGCGCTGGCCGACACTCCGGCGATCTTTGAAAGAAGATCCAGATCCATGTTGTCGTTGCCGAATTCGAAATCGCCGACCAGCAGGCCGTAGGGGTCTGCTCCCGCCTGTCCGTAGCAGCCCGCATAGATTTGTTTCCACAAGAAATTCTGATCGAATTCGCTGGCTTTGGCGAAGTCTTTCTGAAGCTCTCCCTTAGTCGTATTCAGCAGGGTGATCTTCATGTCCTTTCCGGTATTCGATTCGTGGACCAGGTGCTTCAATCCGCGCCAGCTTCCCTCCAGCTTCTGGAGTTCGGGATGATGCATAATGGTCGCCAGTTCCGCCGACAACATCTCGTCAATTTTGGCGACGGCTGAATTCACGGTCTTGACCAGACTGCTTTCGATCGTGAACGTCTTCTTGAGCGCGCCGTCGACGATGGTCTCGATCAAGCCCCGCGCTTCATCGCG
The DNA here is from genome assembly GCA_040881995.1 of Planctomycetaceae bacterium. Classification (GTDB taxonomy): domain Bacteria; phylum Planctomycetota; class Planctomycetia; order Planctomycetales; family Planctomycetaceae; genus JAQCEJ01. The sequence goes on along the minus strand of JBBECD010000271.1, from coordinate 31,704 downwards.
CTCGTAAGACTTGGGCATGTACGTCGCCAGTTGGTCGAGTAACGGCGTCGCCGATGCCGCCGTTTGCGCACTTTCCGTACCGACAGCCTGTTTCTGTTCGTTATTTGCCATTGATGATTGCTCCTGAACGTGAGTCGAGACTCTGCAAACGTGTGACAATTTTAAATGTGCGCAACGGCGACCGGAAGAACGGAGCGACGCCCGTTCTTCACGGTCCGGTCCGCGTGCCCGCGCACGCGGCGACAACAAAAGCTCAGCTTCAACAATGACGAAAAAATCCAGCGTCACTCATCCTGCGGTTTGGTCGTTTCGCGACCGAGCTGTTCCAAGTGTTCCTGGCTCTGCAGGATTTTCTCGAGTTCCCGCTCGAGGTTCGGTTTCTTTTCGGCGGCCAGCAGCAATTCGCGAAGTTTGTTTCGGGTGTCGAGCAATTCCTTGAGGTGGGGAATCTGCTTGACGATCTGCCCCGGCTCGAAGTCCTCCATCGAATTGAATTCCAACTGGATCGGCATCTCCGCGTCGGTCTCCTTCGACATCGTGCTCTTGATGCGAATGTTCAAACCGGGAGCGATCTTTTTCATCACTTCGTCGAAGTTGTCCCGGCTGATTTCCACAAACTTGCGTTCGGCCAGCGGTTTCCGTTCCGCCTTCGAGTTATTCCCCGAATAATCCCCCATCACTCCCACGACGAGCGGCAGTTCTTTGTCGACGATGGCATCTCCCACGCGGACTTCGTACTTGATGTGAACCCGTGGACTCCGGCGCGTATCCAACATACTTTGTGTCGATTTGGCCATGGGAATTCCTTCAGCAGGTGGTGGAAGAATTGAATCCGTCGGAAGACAGAACGTGAACGATGGTAATGTGAACCGTTTATACTGACCGAAAAAACTAAAAAATCAAGGTTCCGCCAGATTTTTTTGCAGCAATGAGGCAACCGTCCACAAAAGTTCAACGACAAATGACGCTGATTGTTGACGCCATCCCCTCCGATTCCGGCGAATCATTTCGTGTTGCCGGACGGCCGTCATTCCGGCGCACGAATGCCGACGAGGCGGAACATCTTGTCGCGAACCGATTTATCCTCAATTAGTTCGGAGTACAGTTTATCCGGGCTTAGTTTTCCCCACTCGACGATGCGCCGAATCTGCGCGGGCAACACGCTCTGCGGTTCGGTTCGTTCAAAAAATTCGGCGACTTTCAGCAATGCGGCAAAAGCATCTTCGCGGGTCCGCAGCGATCCCGCCGACTTCGGCGCGGACGATTCGCCGTTGCCGGATTGGCTTTCGGACGCCGCTTCATCGGCTGCCGGCTGCTTGGGCTCGAGGCGCGCTCTTGCCAAATGCATCAGGGCGTTAATGGCTTCGTCAATACTGCTCTCGACTTTGGTGAACGTCAGCAGCATGGCGCCGGTTTTGTCGAATACCGTCGAGCGGATCGTTTCGAGAATCTTTTTGATTTCCAGGATGACCTGATAGCGATCCAACAGCTTTTCGTCGCTCATTTCGGCAAGGGCCGCCTGGATTTGTTCCATGAGTCCCGGCGGCCCATTGGACGAGGATGCTTCGAGATAATCCCACAAGCGATAGGTTCCCTGCGCCGGGCTCTCGAACAACGGGCAAAGGTTGATTCGCGTCGTAAAACCTTCGCTGTCCAACTGAATCAAAAAACGCAGGGTGTTTTCGTAACCATCTTCATCCGGACGGGGGTGAATGTGATCCCAATAGTCGGTGAGATAATTGGAAGCGAGCATCAGGCCGTCCCGCAGGCCTTCGAATCCGTGGACCACCGTCCGTCCCCGAATGACGTCGGATACCAGTCGAAGATCCTTGGATCGGTTGCCGAGCACTCGTTCGCACTTGTTGACGGCGTCGATCCACTGCGCGGGATCGTTATTTTTTTTGGCGTTATCGATCGCGACCCCGACTTCCGGTTCGAGGTCTCTCAATCCCTGCCCCAGATCCGCGCCGCACGGCTGTTCGGGAGTTATGGGCTTCATGAGCAATTCGAAATCAATCATCGCGAGTGCAGTCCTTCAAGATATCGAAAAAGACTCGATGGCGGCGATACGAGCCGATATAAACAATGTCGATCAACGAACGTGACGTGCGTCACAACAAACGCGACGGAGAACGGCACGCAGCGGCACGGATGTGTTGCCTATTTTTCGAACGCACGTGATCGGGATCTTTCAAGACACGTTAATTATCGTCGCCGCGGCCGATGCATCGCAAGAATTATTTGGTTTCGGACAGTCCCCGCGCCAGATCCTGAAGGGCTCGGGTATGCATTCGCGAGGCCCACGCCCTGCTGCGGCCGATTCTCTCGCCCGCCTCCTTGAGTGTACAACCTTCGAAATAGGTTGCGCGGATCAATTCCCGGGCATCCGTCGGCAACCGGTCGATGAGTTCATTCAGTTTAACGAATGTATCGCTTACGTCGATTTTTTCTTCAGGGCCTCGCTGGCCGTCGCAGAATTCGGGAGTACGTCCTCCGGTTTGATCCTGCAGGTGGCAGAACAGATAAACCATCGCCATCCCGCTTACGGTTTCCTTGAACCATTTGACGTGCTGTAATGCGTCATCGGTTTTGGAGGTCGACTCCTCCAGGACGCCGTGCGCCATTTGCTCGAAACGCCCTTTGTTGTAGTCGACGTGATTGAACCAGGACATCTTCGAGAGGCCGTCGAAAATCGCGCCGCGAATGCGGTAGTACGCATAGGTCGTAAATTGCACGCCGCGGCTGTCGTCAAAGTCGCGAGCCGCTTCGATGAGTCCGATCTGCCCATATCCGATCAGGTCATCGAGTTCGATGTGCAGATTGACGCCGCGATGGATCTTCCACGCGATGGATCTCAAGAGACCCTGACAGGTGAAGACATAATGATCGTAAGACTGTCGATTCATCTTTACACGCTACTGGCCCGAGACACCGTGCCGATCGAATTCCCGGCGAATGAAGTCCCACAATAAGTCGAGCTTTCTTTTCGCTTCAGGATCGTGAAACAACGTCGTCGCAATTTCTCCGACCATTGGCTGCCAAATGCCCGAAAACATGTCGTTCGTCTTGAGATCCTGCAAGATGGCGTCGACGAGTTGTTCGGTAATCGCCAAATTCAACTGCGGTCGCTGAGGGTTCGACTTCACGACCGGCAGCAAATGATTCAGGCATCCGGAGGCGGCGTCTTTGTCGCCGATCATTTCCTGCGTCTTTTGAAGCAGATGACCGAAGGTTCGCCCGATCGAAGGCTTGTCGACGGCGCTTCGCTGAGGCTCCTCATCCACCTTTGCCGGAGGCAGTCGTCCCATTTCGTGGTCAGTCATAATTTCAATCGCCCCGAGAGGTGAGCCTCGTTTTCCGCACAACGCCGACGGATGACAGTCGGCTTCAGTCGCCGTTTGACGATCTCGTCCGCCGAGCCGGCGAATGCCTTACCGCGTTCAGTGGCAGCATGTGGATGTGTGAGATTCAATATGGCACGATTCACCGGAAACGTCAAGTCCCTGAAAACGGATGCGATCATCGCATCTCATGCGCCCCGCGGCGTTCGGCCGCGCGCAAAAAACCAACACCGGTTTGCAGTCGATCGTTTGCCGTCCCCGCGCTCATTCATCGTCGTTTGCCTCCTCGCAGGAAGTCAGGGTGTCGGTGCTTTCGAGGCCGTCCATGTTCAGCACGATGCCTCTTTCGTTTTCGGGATCCTCGGCCCGTTTGTCCGTGGGATAGACGGCGTCCTTTCGCAGCGACTCCAACGTCGTGATCGCCAGTTGCTCGAACTTTTCGTTCGCGGGAAAGCGGACCTTCACCAATCGGTCGTTTTCGATGATTTCCATTTCATGCGTTGCGCTATTGTCATAACGGTCGATATCGCCGTTGGGCTTCCCCTGGCCGAGTTCGAAGCGATACAGCGGCAGCAGGAATTCGGGGAAAGGGCCGGCGGATTCGTGATCCCGCTCTTGAATCTGGATTTCCCATTTGCCTTCGAACTGGAACGCCAGCGCTTGCAGGTTCGTCCCGGGGATTTCGGTGAAGCTTCCTCCCGGGTTCTCGAGGTCTTTCAAGTCGAGCACGTGATCGGGTTTCGTGCGGTCCATTTTCCACCACGCTTGCACGCGGATGTTCGAGGTCGCTTCGGGCAGCGCTGCGACGCAAAAACGCCAGGTCGGAACGGGAACGTTCGCTTGCTCCTGGATCGTCACTTTGCCGCTGGGGCGTTCGATGCGCCCTTCCCGTTCGATCGTCACGTCGAAGGAAATTTCATTCGGTCGGCGGGCTTGCTGATCGGTTTGGTCCGCTTCCCGCGTTTCGACGTCGAGACTGAGTTCGAACGAGACCGAACCGTCGCTGGTTCTGTGGAAATGGCCGGCGTGCAGCAACAGATTGGGAATGCCCGGCCCGGAAGAGGCGAGGGGGTCGATGGCGACGTACTTACCTTCCGGACGCCGACGGACGAGCCGTCGTTTTCCCCAGTCGACTCTCCACTCGGCATTTTGTCCCGGAAAAAGATCGATCGTTTGCGGTTTACCGTTGCGGAAGTAGTCGACGGTCACCTGGTATTGACCGGGAGCGAGATTCTTGCTGACGGGCCTGCCCAACGGCAGACTCTCGATGAATTTACCCAGTTCATCCCGCACCGTGTAGGTGTACGGCCTGAGCGATTCCTGGAGTTTCTTTTCCAATGCATCCGCATTTTCGGCCTCCAGCAAATTGCCGCTCCAGTCCCCTTCCACTTTTCGTTTGAACTCGTTGAAACGGGCTCTTTCGTCGGGAGCGACGGCAAACGCGAACAAGACGACGTTCAGATCGACGTCGCCCGCCTGAACGTAGCCGCTGACTTCTTGCACGAGCGCCGTTCTGTCGATGTCCGAGGCGATTCCGTCCGTGACCATGACGATGGTGATTGGCTGTTTGCGGCGTCGGGCCGATTCACCCGCCAATTGAATCGACTTGACGGACGGCGTTGCACCCCTCGGTTCAAGGTCGACCGGCTCGCCCGCTTTGTTGTGGATGCCGACCACGGCGTTCATCAGTCTCGTCCGCTGCGCCTGATTGCAGATTTCGATATCGACTAACGTTTCGACGTCATCCGCCAGGCGAAGATCGTTGGGAAACGGACGCAACTGTTGCCACTCGAGAAAGCGATCCCCAGGCTTGCCCGTTTCCTTTCCGATGCGGTGCGCGAAGACCATCAGCCCGACCTGCTGCGGTTCGTTTCTTTGGCCGATGATCGTCTTCAACGTCTTTTGGGCCAGCTCGAATTTACTCGGTTTTCCACCATCCTTTCCCTTTAAATCCTGATTCATACTGTACGAGCAATCGAGAATGAAAAGGACGGCATGCGCGCTTTCCCCTCCCACGACGAGGCCGGCGTCTTGCCCTTTTCGGGCGAGATGTTCGATAAACCTTCCGTTTTCACGGCACGGCTTGACGAAGATCGCATCTTGTTTCGTTCCCTTCCACACGTGTCCCCGATAGAAGGCGAAGGGGGTCAGTTCGACCGGTTCGTTACCGCAATCGGCCGATGGATCGGGATTGACCAATTCGAGAGCGATCTCAATGTCGTCCGCTTGACCGTCCGCTTGCGCTGCACTTCTCTTAGGAGTCGAACGGATTTTCGCCGCGGAGTGACTCAGTCCACAGGCGGGAATTCCCTCGGGAGCAAAATCGTTCGAGAACTCGCCCCTGGCCGCCACCGCGAATCTGCACTTCGCAGCGCTATTGGCGGAAGTGAATTCGAACGGTTGATCTCTCGAATAGCCATGTTTGATCGACATCGAGAAGCCGTCGAAGTGCTCCTTAAGCTGCTCGAGCCGTTGTAACTCGTCGTCGAAATCCGGCGTCGCCTGAATTCCGACGTCCTTTGCGACGATCAGCGCCTCCTGCCGATATTTTTTATAGGCGTCTGAATACCAATGCTTTTCGATCTGCGTCGGGTCGCATTCCGTCGTCCAAAAATCGCGCACGGAACGTTCGGCCGCGAACAGCAATCGTTCGCACAGTCGAATCTGCTGAATTTGGCGATACGGACTGCGGTCGTCGCCGGCTAAATACTGGAGGTCGTACAGCGGAAGAATGCGCGTCATCAAATCGGCTTCGGTCAGCCGTCTGACGCGGTCTTTAAACGGCGAGCCTTCCGTTTGACCGGTCTCACCGCCGATGCCGTCGCCGGCTTTATGATCGATAGTGGCGACGCAGGCGTTCCAGAAATTTTTGATTTCACGCGCCAGAATATGAAGCTGTGTGAGCTGCAACCCGGAGTCGGCGGAGTTCACCGCGGCGGCCACGTTGCTCCATTCGTTTTTCAACAGGTTGGCCGCTCGCGCCTGATCGGCGAGCGAAATAATTTTGATCTCCCATAAGGCATGCCATAATCCCCGATCGACGATGAACCGTCCCAAATCGGCCTCGTCCAGCACGTCCTCGGGGTTCGCCGTCGAGGCGCCCTCGAAGCCCACCGAGTCTGAATGCAAGCGCGCCTCGTATCGGCGCACGTACGTCAGCAGCTTCTCGCGGTGATCCGCCTTGAGATAAGGGTATTCGAGCAGGGTCAGGATTTCGATGCGGTCGGAGGGCTGCGGCTGGTGGGCGGGATCGATAAGCTCTTTCCCCCGGCGATTAATCTCGGCCCTGATCGAGTCCAGCGTCTTTTCAATTCCCTCCGACGTCTTGCGGATCGCCTCCCGATCCGAAGAATCCGGCGCATTCAATAACAATAATTCCTGGAGATAAACGGTTTGCGCCATCGCGGCGAAAACGTCGGCGTCCATCCTGAAATCGAGTTTCGCTTCGGCGTCGGTCATCGCCGGCAAATGGCTTTCGAGGAGTTGCTCCAGACGGTTCGCCGACGGGTTCCCGGCCGCTGCGTTCAACAGTTCGTTGGCGTCCTTGGCGCTGGACTGACTGATTTCGTCAAACAATTTGCGCCGGAACGCCGTCGCCGATGTATTTCGGACGTCGTAGCAGTCAAAGTTATGGGCGCGCCAGCGGGCGAAATAGCTCAAATCATCGATGGCGCGGTACAGAATGGCATACGATTTTTCCAGCAGCTTGATTTCCTTTAGACAGTTGCCTAATTTTTCATCGGCCGCGGCCATCGACTCCGGGTGTTTCTGGAGAGATTCGGCTTCCGCTTCGATAAACAAGAGGTCTTCGGTCAATCGGCGACGTCGTTCGCCATCAATATATTCGGACTCGACCCAGAGGAACGTTTGCAGCGGACACGCCAGAATTCGATTCGATTTGTGGGATAACTGAATCGTCTCGTCGAGCGCCCGTTGGACCGCCGGACTCATCGGCGAGGCGCCCGGTACGCCGCAATGTTGGGCATTCACGAGCAGGTTTCTAAGTATCTGCCACGAAGGGTCCAGTCCCTGCGACGATCGGGCGAGCGTCTGCGGCGAATCGGTCCGGTCGGACTGCCTCGGAAAATCGGGAATAAGATCGATGAGAGATTGATCGACGAAATCGTCGGCGGCATGAGCGGCGACCGCCTGCTTCATGTTCGACGAGGCGGCCGTCAGCTTGCTTCGGATGCCGTTGATCGACTCCTGCCATTCGTTCCGATGGAAAGAAAAGTTGCCCGACAAAATTCTTTGTTCGGCATAGCGAATTTTTTGAACGAACTGCCGCCATAATGCCGGATGATACCGATGATACTGAGGGCCGGCGCCGGAATGCCAGGCATCCAAATCCTGCCAGTAGGGTTTCAACAGTTCGAGATCGCCGGAAAACGTGGCTGCGATTTGTTGCGGCGAGACATGCGTCGGAATGGAATAATCGGCGGCCGCCCTGAGAAGGTCGAAGTCGGCTCTAGCTGTCCGTTTTCGTTTTCTCTCGCCGATCCGTTCCTCGGAAATCAAGTCGGCCGGGTCGGGAATCATGACCGGCGGCGCCAGCAAGATGCTTTCGCGATTGTTGGTGGTCCAATGCGCGATCCGCGCCTGGAGATACTGGAACAGCTCGCCGACTCTGATCCGCCGGTCGCGATCGAGATCGGCCTCTCCGGAGAGCCCTTTTCCGCAGAAGTGAGAAAATGCCGATTGACCAAACGCATCGAAGTCGATGCTCGCATGACTTCCGTCGTTTAAGGCTGACGAGAGAATGCCGACGACATAGGGGAATTTACTCGCGGGAAGTTCCTGTTCCATCAATTCGCGGACGGCGTCATCAACCCGAAACCCGAGGTTGCCGAGCCGCGAATCCAACGGCATATGATTGACGTCGATCAATAGGAGAACGCGTTGCGGCCGGCGCTTTCGCCGCCGAATTTCTTTTTGCATGGTTTGCATTTTTTTGAAAAAGTCGCGCAAGGGGATCTTGTCGGAGTTTGCGGCGTCTCCGGTCCCCTGCGTCCCGTCGCCCAGCAGCGACATTCCCCGCCTGTAAACGTATAAATCGCTCGTTCGGTTTTCGCGATCGACTTCCCGATTGGCGAGCAGATTCAGGAAAATCACGAGCGTTTTGGGATCCGAGAACTCGTCCAATTGGTCCCATGACGATTCGAGATCTTTCACGGCGACGCTCTGGACGGACGACGTAAGCCCCTCCAGATTCTGCAACATGCCGACGTCGGGAGCGGACGGCAATGTTTCGATGGATTGCTGTGGAGTCGAAATCAATGCGACCGCGATCGTGTTTCGGGTGATGAACCGAAACAAGAGGTACAACAGATAGACGACGATCATCAGCCCGACGAATCCGGAAAACAATCTGAAGTAACGAAACCAGGGACGCCGCTTTTCGAAGCCGTATATCCGGGAGGGCTTGCGCCACGAGCGGGCGCGCTGATTGTCGGGAAGCGATTCGACGGATTGAAGCCAATTCATATTCGGTGCTCCGGATGAAGAATCAATTTCATCAGTGCGAAGTCCTCTTCGTGGGAGAGACCGCTCATAATTTTCCACGAAAGAATAGCCGACGCGATCAAAATGCACGTCGCCAGTACGAAGATTACATGAGCCGTCTTTTTTGATTTTTGATTTTGATTCAGCACGTCCGGCGCGTAGCCCACGTCGTGCTGGTCGTGGATCAGTTTAGGCAGAATTCCGACGGTAAACGCCTGATCGTCCACCGAATCGCCCGTGGCGGCGAAATAGCAGCCGTCGAATCGAAGGAAGTGGGCCCTTTGTTCGCGCGGTTGCAAAAGCTCGCTCAAAAACGAGCCGAGATGGGCCAATCGATCGCAAAATTCGCAAAAGAACAGGTAAACGCGGCCGTTACCGGCGTCGTTCAAGCCGCTGGCGAAAATATCGTAAACCAGCGTCCGAATGCCGGTGACGCAGCGGTGAGATAAGAACGACGATGCCTTGGCGTCGAACGCGGCGCCTGCGGGAAATCCGGAGCCTGCGCGCTGGACTTGCACCTGTTCGACCTCGGCCCGGAAGCGGCGGATAAACCGATCGAAGGCATTAATCTTCTCCAGTCCGTAAAATGCCATGACGACGGGACACTGCCATTTGATGTCTGCGGTCATCGCGCTCCAGTCCGTATTTACGGCGTCCGCCAGGCCGCGGTGCTGCGCCTTGAGATCGAGCCACGAGAACGGAGCAAACTGCAGCACGCCGTTCCACGGGCAAAACGTGCGCCTCAGGTGCAGCAGTTGGACGAAATATTGCAATTGCGCGTGTTTCGCGAAAAGCTCGGCCTTCGTCAGCAACCTGAATTCGGCGCTGGAAGATTTTTTCTGGCGGGCGCTTCCGAACAGGAGCCGCGGATCCAAAGTCTGTTTGATCATATTGGCAATTTCCGACAGGCTCAGGCGGGGCTGACCGGCGTCCGCCTCGTCCGTCATCGCGGCCGCGGCTTGCGGCCGGTTGACACCACTTTCTCTAATCTGCTCCAGACCGATGGTCTGACCCCCGACATTCCGGCCGGACGACGGACCGGAAGGAGCAAGAGCATCGTCCTCCATTGTTAAATGGGACGGGCCGCGGCGACTGATATTCGCCTGCATCGACGAGGCGCTGATATCGCTGCAAAAGAAAAAAATACCCGTTGTATTGGCAAAACAGCGGATGGGGCTGCGCTGATCGAGCGGAGGGGTCAGAACTTGCCAGTCGTTGAGCGACTCGGCCAGTTGTTTCTCGAGCGAGTCGTTGGCTCCGGTGACCAGAAAAACCGGAACGCGGACGTAATCGATCCCATTTCGTTCGAGCGAATCGTGAATCTCCGCCCATGCCGCGTCGATATCCGGGAATTCGGAATCTTGCGACGCTCTCAGCAGACTGACCAGAAACAGAACCAGGCGGATCGTGAGATAGAGCAACAATGCGACGTATCCGCACCACCAATCCCGGAGCCGGATGTAGTCGTTGGTTACATCGGGCTCTTTCGAAATGATCTGCTTGCTGAAATAGCACAGGATGATGAAAATGGTGACGACGGCGAGGTAATGTAACACCATGAAGAAGCGATGCGATCCCCGCCAATTCTTCGGTACGACTCCAAACGCCATTCGCACATAGCCGAAAAACCGCCAGAATCGTAAGCGCATTTGCTGAAACATATCCGATTACCTAATACGAAAGTATTCATTCAAGCAATGTTCCGCCGGAGTTCCCGGCGAGCCTACTCGGCCGATTCGAGCACGGGAAGCGAACGGGATCGCGTGCAAGGTTCGGCTTCGTCCGTGCGATTCATCTCACGCGAACCGTCACTTTTTTCGCTTCGCCAGGCTTGACTTCAAATTTCACGTCGGGTTTTTCCCGGCTCGAATGACTCCACGTCAACACGTATTTTCCGGCGGGCACTTCTCCGAAGTTACGGGCTTCGGTGACGAGCTTATATTCCGATTCCACCGGTTCAAACCCCGGCGGACCCTTCAACTGGTACTCAATTGTCGCGGACCGGTCAAACGCCAAAATCAGCGTTCCCTTTTTTTCGCCCGCTTTGCCGTCACCGCCGCCGGGGCTGGCCGAAGCCGGCGGTTGAATCTTCACTTTTTGTATCGACGAGAGTTGTGGCAGTCCGGCGCCGTTTTCAATTTCCAGAGCAATCCCGTACTCGCCGGGCCGTTCGGTGAGTTCCGACAAATCCATTTCGATCGTCTGTTCGAGTTCGGCGGTGTCCGACGCGGGCACGATGCCGGCGGCGGTGAGGTCGTCGTCCAGGAATTGTCCGTCTCCATTTTTGTCGAGGATCAACCGCATGCGCGAGATTCCCGAATCGTCGTCTTTCGCCGAGGCGTTGACCCGCAGCGTTTCGTTCCAGGTCCAGACTCCTTTTTTTGCGGTGACGAAGTCAAATTTCCGGATTTCGGGCTTGGAGTTGTCGACGATCAGCGTTTTTTCATCGCGTAGGTTGGCGATCGGCCCCTGAACCTCGCAAACCAGGCGATACCGCCCACTAAGCTGTTCCAGTTCGCCACGTTCGATCGACGTGCGAAAATCCGACAGCGTTCCCTGAAACGTCCATTTGTTTTCCGCCGCGAGCGACAAGCTCGGTTTCCATTCATACGGTCCGTTCAGAATTTTCGAGCCGACATACTGCGGACCTCCCTCGTCCTGGGAATCACCGATCGGATACGGCTCGACGAACCATTTCAATTCGAGTCTCTCGCCTTTAAACCTCTTGTTCGCGAAGATACTCATTTCGAGCGGCAAGTCTTCGAAGGCGCCCTCCGGCGACGTGACGACGATCGGACCGGCATCTGTCGTTCCCGCCCGTGAGATCGAAACCCCTTCCTTCAGCGTGTACTGGGGATTCTTGTTCGAATCGTCGGCATCGAAGTGCCAGGAGCAGGCATGGGGAATGTTTGCCACCGTCAGCGAAAAGTCGAATTCATCGTGATCGTGTTCGTCGCCCGGCTTGACAAGCAGAATCAGATCGTACCCCGGTTCTCCCAGTTTCAGGTCGGCTCTTTTGGCCAGCAAAGACAGATGGCTGAGTTTCCGGTCGTCCAGTTCGACCAAGACCCGCTCGGGCGTCAAAAGTACGGTCTCTTTCTCCTGAGCGGGCACGGGCTGGGGCGCCACATGAAAGATGATCCGGTCGCTCTTGTTATTCCCCCGTTGAAGCGTCAATTCGGGGTCTTTAAGCCATTGCGTCCAGGGGTGATAGTCACATTTGATGACGACATCGACGTTGGCCTCGCGCTGTTCGAGCGTTGCGCCGGTCATCGGCGTGAGTCGAACGGCAAATCCGTTGGAAATATCGAGTGAAATCGGCTGCGCTGCCTGCGACCCATCCGCCGCCGGGGCTGCCGGCTGTCTCGGGACGAAGTTGAGTTTGTATTCTCCCTGTTCGTTCATTTGATCTTTGTTGCCGATCTGAATCTCCAGGGGTTCCGACAACGGCTGCCGTTCCCTGATCGTCGATCTGTCGTCGCAAGCAAACAGTTGTGCCTTGACGAGCTTCGTGGCCGTATCGGTTTCGGGAACGTCCAGGAACGCCGATAGTTCGAAGAGTTCGCCTACGGGCAAGAGCATTTTAAAGACGTTGCCGCTGGTTCGCTCCCCGCGCACCTTCTGGCCCTCATGGTTCCGAAAGACGATATTCCAGGCGTTGGGATCAAACGGCGTCAGCAAGACGACGGGCGCGAAATGACAGAGGAATTCATCATCTCGGGTCGTCAACACGGCGATGCCCGGCGCGGCCTCCTTCAGCGGTTCACGCAGTTCGAACGGCAACAGTTCGGCGGGACGCGATCGATCGACGTTTTTGCTCAGGCTGCCTGACGTTTGAGGAAAACCATAAACGCGAGCGACGAATTCTCCTTCACGTTCAAAACGCTCGGGCCAGGTAATCTTCAAACTCACGTCGCCGGCGCGATCGTGATTGACGGACGCTTTTACTTCCGAGATGTCCGGCCACTCCACATGCCGGTCCTGAGGGAGTTTCATCCGCAATTGTCCGACGATCGCGTGGTCGTCCAGGTGATGATCGGCGAACCAATACTGCGACAAGTTCGCCATTAACTCCGGTTCCATTTGACCGGTTTCTGTCCCGTCACTGCCGTTGGACGCGGGATTCACGCGATCGATAATCGCAAATTCGTTGGCCAATTCCGAACCGAACCTGTCGAGCGCGCGCGCCCAGTTTCGCGATGGCTCGGGGCTTGCGGATGCGTCGTACAATTCCAGCCAGTCGCGCACCAGCTTGTCGTGCGCCGACTTCTGCTCGCCCGTTTCACGTTCCCGTGCCGCCGCCTGCAATCGAAGCGCAAACATTCCATATAAAGCGCGCCATACGCCCGAACGATCGGGATTTCTTGAACCAGCCGATGGCGAGGAAAAGTCCGTAGGCCGAGGAACCTCGTGCAACAGGGTTCTGAGTTCGGCGCGCGTTTCGTGGGCGCGGGGCATCACCACGAGACTTTCCAGCACGGCGTAATAATCGTTCGACGAGACGTTCGTCGTGGTCGGCCGGCGAATGGTTTGTTCGAATTCGGCGACGCATTCGGCCAGTTCATCCTTGGCCGTTTTCAACCGGCCGAGGGTCTCAAATGTGGCTCCGCTTGGCCCCGCCGTGTATCCCATTAAAGCCCGCCGTAAGTTGAGGACGCGGAAAAACATCTTAAATAGCTGGCCCTCGAGTTGATGGTACTTCAGCATGCGCACGTCCGATTTGGTGCGGAAATCGAGCAGATCGTCCCGCGTCGTCACGTCTTCGCTCATCAGCAGTGCGGCATGTTCCTGCTTCAGAGTTTCTACCAACGCCTTGAGTTTTCTCGAATCGCACTCGTCGGATCCTTTCCATTGCTCCGCGGCGCAGGCAACCCACAACGCATACGAGGGAAACCTGACAACCGTGCTTCGATACAACCGCTGCGATGAAGCCACTTCCTCGAGTATCGAGTTGCATTTGTCGAGGGCGCTTTCCGCCCGGCTAAAACGCTTTAACGCATTTTCCTCGAGCGGCTTGAACTCAACCGACCGCGGCATGGCGGCGGCCGCGGAAAGCCATCGCGTGCCGTCCACAATGTTTTTCGTCGCCTCTTCCAGATCTTGCTGAATCAATTGAAAATGATCGGTGCGCGTCGATCTTGCCACTTCGGAAACGACGGTCAGATATTTGTCCCATGTTTTCATCACGATTGAGGCGGCGGTCATCGTCTCATAGCTGGCCTGACCACCATAGTAGCGGGTCGCCGTTTTCAGCATGACGAGTTCAAAGGGAGGGGTTTTGTTTTTTCCTTCCCATTGAGAGACGATGGCATTGTGGATGGAATTGAATCGAGCCGGTTCCGTCGCATTGGCCGCTTCATGGATCAGCCATCGTCCGAATTCCGCAGGATCATCGACTTTCAAGCCTTGAAGGGGCTGTGGGTTCGGCGGCGGACTGTTGTTGTTTCCTCCCGCCGACGGTTCCGCGCCTTCGCCGGCAGTCGGCGAGGCCGCCGAAACGCCGTTGAGAAGTTGTTCGTACAACGTTTTTGATTCTTCGGTGGGGGACGTTTTGCGGCACACTTGAAACGCGAGAACGGGCAGCGTTGTTTCCGGGGGAGGAGATTGCGGCAGCTCCTTGTCGGCGCCGGCGAGAAACATGGCAACCTGGTCGTGCGTCTCCATGCCGTATTCGAGCAGGTGTTCCAGATGCCGAATACGGTCGATGTCCGATTGTTTTTGTACATAGGCGGCGGGGCCGAGTGGGCCGTCATCGCTATTCAGCGCCAACGTCCACAAGTTGTCGATTTTCTCTTCGATCGATTCTTCTTCGTCGGCCGTCCCTTTTGCGGTCCCCGTTTTTGCTCTCTTTTTTGCGTCCGCAGCCGAGGTCTTCGCAGACGATGTTTTCGCCCGGCCGGCCGGCCGGCCTTCCGGCACGGCGTCTCTCTGGCGCGGCGAATTTGTTTTGTTGTTGTTCGCGGAGTCGTCGGATGCGAGTTGCTGCGATTCGCGCCATTTCTCGTAGTTGTCGGGCGGATTTGTCGCCCATTCGGCCAAAAAGGGATTGTCGACTTCGCCTCGCCCCGTCTTCAATACGACGTTCGCCCAGAGGTTTCCGCCGGTTTTCCTGGGGTTCACCTTCTCGGGAAAAACCAATACGGTCTGAGCCGCCGCCCGATGATCTTCACTCCAGCGCTTTACGTTCTGCTTCATGTAATGGCAGATCTCGCCGACAGTCACTCTGCCGTCGGCATCGACGGCGTCGAGATTCCCGTCCGCCGCACCGGATAAGGCTTCTCCCAGGTAATACGCGAATGCCGAGACGGTATCGATTGAAAAGTTTTTCTTGCGGCTTTTTTCCCAATGTTCCTCAAAAAACGGCCAACTCTTCTGGTCGACGTCCCGACTGCAGATGATCACCAGTTTTCCCGATTGGAGAAGCTCCCTCAGCAACGAGTCTTCGCGGGTGCTCATCTCCTTGAATAGGGCGACGACGTCATCGCCGAGGATGCCGGTTTTCCAATCCGTCAGCGGATGATCGACGTCCATCGCCAGCAAGACCGTTCGTGCTTTGGATGCTTGTATCAGCTTGCAGATGTCGGTCAACGAGATGTAGGCCGAAACGTCCGTGGCCTTTTCGCGCAGATTTTTCGCCGTGGTATCAAGCGCCAGCAGACCGATATCCGTCCCCGACCCGTCCGACGCGCCGTAGAGCGGGACGGCGTGTCCGCTGACGTAGAGAATCGACACCATGTTCTCATCGTCGGAACGCGTCGACGGCTGCAGTGCCGAACCGATGACGTCGTACAGATCCTGACCTTTGCCAAGCCGTCCGGCGACCGACGTTGCGGGGGCGACGGTCTCACGCTGCCGCTCGTGAAGATGGCCAAACACCATATTCATGAACGCGGCGTCGGCTTTGCCGCAATTGTGCGGACTGAGCTGCTTATAGTCGGACATGCCAATGGCAACCAGGCTGACCCTGGGAACCGCCGGTCCGCTGACCCAATGGAAAACCAGGTAAAGCAAGAATCCCAGACAGCTCGCTGCGAGAACGCCGACGAACGAGAGTTGCAGTTTCCGCGACCAGACCGCGGCTCTTCCGTTCTTACCGGCGTTGTCATGCCACGCTTGCTGCTGGACGGCGGCGTGAAGATGACCAGTCATGGCGACAGGGCGACGTGAGAGGCTAAATGACATGATGTCAGCCTTGCTAAAAACGGATTTGCAACTCGATGGGCGGCCGGCCGGTCTCACAATTTCCCGCGGAGATAGCAACGTCCAGAGGGTTACTGACACCAATTCAGAATGGGCGGTCTTACTCGTTTACGCCGGCGAATACAACGGAGCCGCAGAAAAACAACGTGGACCTGGATCACCAATTTTCCGGATCGCCTGCTTCGTCTTCGCATAACATCACCACGCGAAACGTGCAGTTGTCGCTCGCGCTAAAGGCCTCGTCGTACAACTGTTGAGAAGGAATCCCAATCTTCATGGCAAAGTCGTTGGCGTTCATCTCATGATACTTGACGTCGGGGTTGTTCTCGATGAGCCAAAAATTCAAGCACCATTTACTCACTCCGTCCAAATGCAGCCTTCCCGAGCCATCCCGCGTTATCGCTTGCGGATCGGGGAGAGCCGATGAGAGGCACTGGCTGGGATCCAATGGCTCTCGCCAGGTGAACGATCGAGTCACCTCGTCGCCGTTTATACCCATTTGCCGAATGCCAAACGGGCTTTCCGCATAATCGAACTCGTTGACGCTGTAGATTCTGTATTCACTGTATGCGTCGTTATCTTCACCGTTGAGCGTGCTCGGACCTTCGGAATTTTTTTGCTCGACATCCCGGCCGGCGGCCGTCAACCACTGTTCAACGGACGGCAGCGTCCCGCGGCTGCCGACGAGCCAGCGGCAAAACGTGAAGGCATTCTCGATCGAGAAGTCCGTCCTGGCGGATTGGTCATCGGTCGGGTCCGTCGTCCCCTCGGCGGCAAGATACCGGGAGTACAATTCGTTCGAAACCTTTGTTCGCATCATGTAAAACGGATCGGAAACGCCGTCCTTCGCCGTAACCAGCAAAAATTCCATCGTCGGCGTCCCGGGGTCGCCGGTGAGCACCAGCGTTTTGGCAAATACGCGGTCGCCAAGACGTTTATACGGTCGCTGCGGCAGAAAACGATAACCAGATTGTCCCCGTTCATCGGATTCGGGGAGCCAGACCCGCGTTTCGGCTACTTTGAGATGGAGTTCCTTCGTGAGCGTGAGCGGTTCGCCCGTCGCGGGAGACGGAACTTCCGCCGATACGGAAATTTGAAACGACTCGGGCATTTCCTGGGCGAAAAAATTTAAGTCCACAGACAACGTGACGTCGAATGTGTTCTCGTGCGTCGGCGCCGGTTCGATTTCGACGTCGATCCCGTTCCCCTGGGGGGAAACGGTAACGGTGATCTTCTCCTTCGGAATCGTGACGCCCGGTTCGGCTGAACCCGGCTTCCCCAGACCGTGCAAGCTGATCGTGATATTTTGCGCTTCACCCTCGACGATGTGGAGCTCCGCTTCCGGATTCGTTCGCAGCATCGGCACGGCTGGAATCTGCCCGCGCGACGGCATGTAGTGAATGATCAAGAACGGCAGGAAGAGACACGCGGCGATTAAAAAGAAAAACGCCCGGCTCCAGCGCGTCGTAGACGTCCGCGACGGTATGGTCGGCACAGACCGCGCCGGGGCGCGAATGGCCTGGTATTCGTCGACGAGTTCCCGCATGGTTTGCGGTCGCTGCGCGGGATTCTTCGCCAGACATTTCAGGATCAGGGTGTTCAGCGCCGCGGGGATTTTTTCCCCGATGTGGGAAAAGTCCTGCAACGGCTTGGGGATTTGCGTTTCGGTCCGGCGGATGAGTTCCGTAATTTTGGGCGGAGAAGCGGTCCCCGTGTCGTCGTACAATTGGTGGCCCGAAAGAACCTCGTACAGAATCGCTCCAAACGAATAGATGTCCCAGCGATTCTCTTTTGATACGAAACCATCCGGCGCCTCGTCGGCGAAATTCTGATCGTCATCCTGATCGAAAACTTCGGGCGGTGAATAAGGGTACGAGATGCCGATATCCACTCGCCCCAAGGTCTTGCTGATATCGAAATGCCTGGTGGTTCCGAAATCGATCAATTTCAGCGACCGCGACATTTCTCCGCCGACGACGCGATTCTCAATAAAAATATTGCTCGGTTTAAGATCGCGATGAACGACCCCTTTGCTGTGAATATGGCCAATCGCCGCACCAAGCTCTTCGACCAGAAGGTCGGCCAGTTTGAGACGCGACTCGATATCGGAACGTGGGATGCCCTGCAGGTGGCTTTCGAGCGTCTCGCCATCCAGATACTCCATGACGAGAAAGCCGCGATTAATTCCGGCCAATGTCGCCGTTCCATAATCGATAACCTTCACCACGGCGGGATGAGCGGACAAGGCAATGAGGCGGGCTTCTTTTTTGAAGCGTAATTCCGAGTCCTCGCTCTTATCGATCTTGACGGTGCGTTTCACTTCGGGAAACATGGCGTCGCTGGCTTCGTAGACGTCGCCGAACCCGCCCCCTCCCAGGTGCCGAACGAGGGTGTACCGATCGTTGATCGTCTGGCCGGACAGATCGTTCAAGATTCGCGATGGGTTCGTGGCAAACGTCACCGGATTCGTCCTTTGGGAATCAACGTCACAGGGTTTTTTCAGGCGCGTCGGCGATCAGCCGTCATTCTCCCCGAACTCGGGACGGCTTTCAACCGAGAATTGGCGTTTGTTCAAAACGGCGACGCCGACGCGCCGCGGCGTCCCCTGGAATTTCGGAAGATCGAATTAAAAATCAGATGTGCTTCGTTTTCAACGGGAGTTGAATTCCCGCACATCGGGGTGAATTCATTCATGATTGATTTCACGTCTTGAAACCAGTATACAGTGTTGATGGTTCTTCAGATTCTGAAAATCCCCCTGAATTCCGCATCTTGCAAATGAGCGCCGCCCGGCGGACGAAGCTGGCATTTCCTCAAGCCGTCGTGCTGAGACGCCCCCCAATAAGATAACAGATTTGGCAAGTCATGACGAATTTTCCCATTCACTGGCATGAAGGTCAATTTCTCCGGCCGCATCACTTTCAATGGGCGAACAGATATCTCGAGTCGCTGATTCAGCTCGAATCACGATCGAACTCGATCTTCAATTTCGGCCTGAGCGCGATCGAGATCGATGAAGACGCCCTGCTGAACTGGCGATTCTCGCTGCGGCGATGTCAATTGAAAACCATCGACGGCACGATCATCAGGCATCCGGACGATGTGAACTTGCCGCCGCTTCAGCTCAATTCGGAGAAGGATTTCAACAATCATCAACGACGAGCCCGAATTTATCTGGCGATACCGCGCCTCGACTACGGCCGCTCCAATTCCGCCAGTGAAGCCGAGGCGGGGGTCACACACCGTTACATCGTCGATACGACGATGGTCGACGACGAAAATCTGGCCAACAATAAACAACCGCTGCAGTTGCGCCGGCACAATGCCAGGTTGATCGTGGGCGAGGACGCCGCCTCGCGATACGAAGCCCTTCCGATTTGTCAGCTCCGGTTGGGAACCACCGACGTGGCCACGCCGGAGATCGATCCGGATTATATCCCGCCGGTTCTTTCCGTCGCGGCCTGGCCGCTCTTTCGAAGCCAGATGCTGACGTCCATTCGCGACCGCTACCAGGGTTTGGCCGACGAACTGTCGCGGGAATTCAGAGATCGCGGCGTGGCGTTTTTGGCGGAGCGAAGCGAAGATCTGGAACGGATTCTCAAGCTCCAGGCGATCAATTCCGTTCTGGGGGGCGTCAATTACCTTTGTACCATCGGCCGCATTCACCCGTTGACGGCGTATCTCGAACTGAGCCGGTGCGTGGGGACGATGTCTATTTTCAAAATACCCCGCAGCCTTCCGCCGCTTCCGGAATACGATCACGACGAACTCGGCCCCTGTTTCATCGAGTTGAAAAGGCTGCTGGACATGGGGCCGGAAGAGCGTCCCAGCTATTTTCCGCGTGATTTCAAGGGAGCGGGCTACCAGCTCCAGGTGCGCCTCGACCGGGAATGGCTCGAACCGTCGTGGAACTTTTATATCGGAGTCAAGTCGAACTTGACGCTCAACGAGGTCGACCGCCTGTTAAGAACGCGCTTGCATCTTAAGGCCGGGGCCAGCGACGAGGTCGAACAATTTTATCTTCGGGCGATTTCGGGCGTCACGCTGGAGCCCGCCCCCAGTCCTCCCTTGCAACTTCCTTCCGGCAAGCAAGGTTGGACGTACTGGCTCGTCAAGCGGGAAAGTGCCGCGTGGCGGCACGTCGAAGACACGTTGCACTTCGCCATTCGGTTTAATGAAAAACAAGCCAAGAGCACGATCGAAGGCCAAAAGAGCGTGACCGTTCAAAATCCGGAGGATCTGGACCTGGTCGAACTGGCCTTCACTCTCTACGCCGTCCCTGCCAAATGATTTCACAACTGGATTTTAATGGCCTTTGCGTTCAGGAAGCATCCGGTTTATGACGCCTGAATATTCGCATGAAGTGAACGAATACATCAAAACGGTGTTGGAACTTTCGGACAAGTTGCAACACGCTGAATCGATGAGCCTGGAACACGAAGCGCAGCGGCTGAGGGGAGCGCTGAACACGCTGCAGGAGAAGCTGTCGGTCAACACCAAATCTTCGCCCAAAGATATTGAACTGACGAAAAGGGCGCTGATCTACTGGACCGATGAAATTCTCACCGTCAGCGACGGTCAATGGACGAACGAAATCCTCGAATTCAAGGAATATGGAACCGCGTTACGCGCAGAAGATTTTTACATCATCGGCGTTAGCGAAGCAATGAACAGCCACCCGGACGTCGTGGAGTTATGGTTCCTCTGCCTGGCACTGGGATTTCACGGCTACATCAAAGGCGCTTTCGACCAGATGAATCGCCCGCTGCCCGGGGGAAAAAACGATCCGGACGATGCCAGGGAGGCATGGGCCGAAGAGTTGAAAGGTTTATTTCGCCCCACGAAAAGGGTCGACGCACCCCAACCGGAACAGTTGCAGGGGAGCACCAGTCACCTCGAAGGCTTTCGACTGTTGTCGATGTCCATTGCGCTGCTCGTTTTTTCGTTGGTGGTATTCGCGGGTCTGTTGATCGTTCATTTTCTCGTCAGCGATGACGGTTACGTCGATGAATTCTCGGACGACGAAGCCGAAGAAATCGGCTATGAATGAACGGCTATAAATGAACACAGGCGCGGTTTTGCCGAACCGCGCCTGTGCACAAAGATCGCACGTGATGATTTTCGGTCATAAGCTGCGATTGCGGTAAATAAACGGGGCTCCGCCTCGCTGCGAACTTCCGCCGAACAAGTAGGTGAAGTTGCAACGAAATTCGCCCTGGAAGACCCGGTCGTTTGTCACCGGTACGGCATAACCGAACGACAGTGAGGCGTCGGCGTTGACTTCAACAAGTCCGCCGGCCACGAGATTCAATTGCTCGAAATCGTTGTTTGCACCGACCGTGTTGCCTTGGAAATTGATGGCGTCGAAGTCGTTTAACGTCTTGTTATAGTGGATTTCAAAAATGCCCGCGACTCCGGTGATGCCATCACTGTTTTCGAGATCCCATTCATTGGCGCGATAAAACCAGTAACCGGTGCTCACGTCGATAAACATGAACGTCGCCGGCGTCAGTTTTCCGGCTCGAACCAACCCTTCGGACGGGTTAAAGGGATCATCGACGATCAAAACGGTGTTGCCGTTGACGGGAGCATCGATCTGGAAGATGCCCTGCACAAAGAAGCGTTCGGTCGGGGCGAACGCTCCGCCGATATAAGGCAGAATGTGGACCGATTCGTTTTCAATTTTGAGCAATTGTTGGCCGGTGCGATTTGACAAGTCGATGTCATCGGCCGTGGGGAATATCATGCCGAATCCCGCGGAGGCAACCCAGGTATCGGTTCGGGCAAAGGCATATTTGAGCGTCGCCATGACATCGCCGAATTCGACGTCTCCCGTTGAGTAAACCCCGTCCGTAATATCGCTGTCGAGCGTGGTTGCAAAGGGAACTCTCAGTTCCAGCGAACCATCGCCCTCCAGGAACGTCTTTTCAAAGCCCGGCGTAAATCGATTCACGTTCACGCCGCCCGGAGCCAGACGAACGTCGCTGAAGTAACTGTAATTGAACAGGATGCGATCACGCGGAATCGGCGACGAGTTTTCCGTGAGCTTCACCTGACCGGCCGGCATGGCCAACGGGATTTGTGTTGGACCATCTTCTTCCGAATCAGGAAACGCGGGACCGGTAAGCGTGACGAATTGGCTCCCTCCAAAAAAATCGCCGATCAACGCCGGCACGTTTCGGCTGGCCGATGCGAAACTGGTCGTCGGCGGCGCGAAATTGAGATCCTCCGCCGACGGCGGCATGCTGGGTGCATCATCCGGCGGGGCTGGCGTGTCGGGCGAAACGCTTTTCGATTCATCCTCGCGCAGCATCTTGTCGTACAGGTCGTCCGTCGTCGTCGTCTCCTCGCATTCCGGTTGGCAGCCCGGTTCACAATCCTGCTGACGGCCGCCGAGCCGCGACCTTCGGCCGGGATGTGCGACGAGCATCGTGTCATACAGGTGATCGGGCGCCGCATCGGTGAAGAACTCTTCCGACAGCGGCGTGGGCCCCA
>JBBECD010000271.1:0-9156 GCA_040881995.1 Planctomycetaceae bacterium | reverse complement strand
ACCGACGCGGTCGCCATTCGGACCGCTTTGGGTTGCGGCTGCGCGTCTTGAGCGAAGAGTTTCAGATCCGGCCCTTGACCGGAACTCAACGCGCTGAACATGGTCAATGGAAAGATAACCTTTCGACAGTATTTTCTCGTCCATGAGAAGTACATTTACCGGCTCCTTAACCTACCGAAGGCATTGTTTTTGTTCTGTGTGATTTGCGGACGCGGAGACAATCCGCGAAATTCTGTATGTCGGGGCGGGTGCAAACCCGGCTGAAACTGTGCCAGCCGGGGTTTGCTCAATGAAGATTACCGGCGAAGTTGAAGAAATCGCAGTTTCTTCTTGACCGCTTTCGGCGCCGCGCCTTTGTCGGACGGGGCATCGGAGAGTTCGGCCTCAATCTTTTCCGGTTCGGCAACAGTCAGGTCGTCGGGAGACGCGTTGCCATCGGCGATTCTCTTGCTTTCGGCAATAAAGAATGCGGACTTATCTTGGAACAGGGCTCGGTTTTCTCGGGTTGCAAACAGGTACAGGTTCCCGTCGGCATTGAGATGCAGATACGATCCCTCGGCGAACTCGCCGGTGGTGCAGTAGGCGACCACGTCCATGCCGGCCCATCTCACCGCATAATTGTCGGGATTCGCGTCAAACGCCGCTTTGGCGTTTTGAGACGAGAAATAGTAGATGCGGCCTTCGCGAATCGACCAAATCTTCGGTTGCGTTCGGAGAAACTCTTTATCCTTCATCGCAACCACACAGTATCCGTTGAGCGCTTTCAATTCGGGTAAATGTTCGGGTGCGTTAGCGGGAGTCGGATGCGGCGCAAATCTGGTCGAAGAAGCCGAGACCTGAGAAACGGCACTGGCGTTCGCGTCCGGCTCCTGCTTGGGATCGGGAGGCAGGAGTTCTTCCTTTTTCTCTTCTTCCCGCGGCTCGCCGCCGGGAATGGGAGGAACGTCCGTGGGGGCCGAGGCCGGCGGGCACCAATCATCGCAACATTCCAGCGCCTTGATCGCCGCCTGGCGAACCATGTACGACGGTTCGAACCAGCAACAGAACTCGTCCTGTTCATAGGCGGTTTTTTCAAGCGCCTGGATCACTTTTTCGTTGCAGCAGCCTTCGCAGGCGCTCAGGCCGGAAACATAGTGCTTGTTCTTGTCGTGCTTTTTCAGGAGGCCTTTTCCGCACTTGTCGCCGCCGATTTTTTTGGAGCACAGGATTTTCTGGCTTTTGGGATCGCCGGACTTACAGAGCATGTGACCCAGGGCCATCGCGGCCTCGTAACGCACGATGGCGAATTTGTCGTTGTGCATCGCGTCGATTAACTGGTCCTGCGCTTCCGGAAACGCTTTGCAGTCTACGGTGCCCAGATACTTGACTGCTTTGACGCGATTGCAGGTGTCGAGTTCTTCGGCGCGAATTTTCGCCGCGACTCCCTTGAGCGAATTGACCGGCACGTCGGAGAACGGCGGTCGGAGCAGCGGGTCGGTTTTGCGAATCTTGATTTTTTCGGCGATGGGCTTAGCCGTCAGCCAATCCAGCAGGGTCGGCTGAATATTCGGCTGAGCGAAAGGAGGAGTTCGAGGAATGGGCGGGGGAGGTGCGGGCGGTGCCGCTGCCGGAGCCTGCAGCGCGGCGACACGAGCCGTTTTTGTGCTGACTGCCGCTGAAATTTCGGTGGAACGCAAAGTGGCGGCCCCGTCGGTGCCGTCCTGTCCCCAGGCGTTCGTTCGTGCCATGGACATCGCAAACGATCCCACAAGCAACAGCGGAACAACGCCTATTCCGCCCGACCTGATCATCCTAATCATGGTTATTTTCCCCCCAAAACTCTGTTCAGAAACTTCGGGTTTTGTCAATTGTTACAACTGTATGTTCGGTAACGCCGCTGCCAATTTTTATCGGTGTATGGAATGTCGGGGTTATGAGGGATTTTGCGAATGGAGACGCCTTAGCGGATTTTCCCGCAGGGAAAACGGCACAACCGATACCCGTTTCCCAAGTTCACACGTGCTTGACGCCCAAAACCACAGCAATTGATAGTATGCGAATCAATTCCGACGAAAATCACGCCGGCCATCTGCCGCCGGCAATGTTAGAGTTTCAATAACCGTTTCGCGGTCTCTGTGAGGGTGTAGAGGTACAGGCTTTGGCCTCCTCCTGAAAACAAAAGACAGCCTAAAGGACGGACTCCGACAAAGACGCGCCATTCGGCTCCTTCGAGACAGTCGCCGGACGGCGGTTATCGCCGTGGCAAATTGAGCCGGGGAGATCACACTTGGATTGTTGGATTTCAGCCATGTGGTCAAGCCGTCAGGCGTTCCAAGTTTTATGACCCGTTCGAACCCGGTTTTTAAGCCTGTTCGCCGGCATTCTTGCGGCAGAACGAGAAAGTGACGCGATTGTTCTGATTCTGCTTGAATTTGGGGCGTCTGTCGGTAAAACTGAGGGTTGATCGGCGTTCGGCGTCAATGAAGGATGAAACCAATGAGTACATCGAAATTCATGTGCAGAACCGGCATCGCCGTTGTGCTCATCGCGTCGTCCATGGTTTTCACACTCTCTGCGGCCAACGCTCAGTTGCTTCCCCCGCCTGACCTTTCGCCGAACATTCGTCTCTTGCCGGACTATCCCCTCAGCCGAATTCGAAGCATGGTGTTTACCCCCGACGGCCGGCGCTTGTATGCGGCGGGGTGGGACAAGGTCGTTCATTGCTGGGTTCGCGACGGTCAGAATTGGACCTATCGCAAAGAACTTGTCTTGAGGGTTCCCATCGGCGGGGAGATCGACGGGGTCATTTCCAGCATCGCCATCTCCAGTGATGGAAGCTTGTTAGCCGCCGGCGGTAAAGCGCCCAAACGAGGCGTTGCCGGTCAAAGGGATCGCGGCGTCTCCATGAGCGCGGACGAACTCACCAACGAGCAAAAGCTCGACGAGGGCTTGATCTACGTGTTCGATCTTCGAACCGGCAAGGTCACGATTTTGCGCGGGCATGAAGGGGCCGTCTTCGCCTTATCGTTCGCCCCAAAACGAGACAACTCCCCTGCCGAGGTACTGATTTCGGCAGCGGAGTTGTTTAACGAAAAGGACGGGTCGCACGGCCAGATGATCGCATGGGACGCCTCGGCTGGAGACGTAATCGCCAAGCTCGAGTCGTTTACGGCTGACTCCGGAACGGAACGCCGCCCGCTTCCTGAAATCAGGGCGGGAATGTTGCCGCAGATTTGTCCTCTTTCCCCATCGGATGGGAGCGTATCGGTGGCGGTCTCGTGGTCCACGTGGCCCGATTCCGGTTTCGGCTTGCGGCTGTGGGACATCCGTAACAATCGCCTGTCGCCGCCGATCAATGATGATCCGGGGATTTATTATTCGTTAATAGATGTCACCGTCGATCCGGCACGTCCGGCGTTTGTTTCCGGCTCCGCAAATCGGATGACGGGAATGGGAGAATTGGCGCGGTGGCAGCCCGGTTCCGCGGAAGAACTCAGCCTCGATCGCGACCGCTCGCTGATTAAAACATTTGGAGTGCAGCAAATCCCTCTGAACATCGGCGGTTTTGACCGAGACAAACTTCTGGCCGTCGTTTACGACATCAGCCCGCGCCCGGCCGGCGCTGCGGACGCGCGCGGCCGGCTTTGGGAAGTAGGCATGTCTCGTTCTACTGCGCCAATCGCTCGATTGACCTTGAAATCGAACGATTTTTGTTTCGCGAAATGTCCGGAGACGAACATCGTCGCCTGGGAACAAAACGGCGAGGGCTTGCGAATTGCCGACGTGGTTCGATTTAGCGGAAACAACCATCTGTTGAAGTCAGCATCCAGCCAGATGTACGATCGCGTCGAATTCGTCGAGCGAGAGGGAGGGAAGGGCGTACGGCTTTCCAGCACGCACGGAAACGATTCGAAAGTATTCGACATCGAGAATAGTCGAGTCACAAATTCTTCTGACGAATGGAAAACTTCGCGACCCGATGCGCAATGGTCGATACGTCACGAGGTGAACGAAAAGGGAATCGCGTACCACGTCATAAATAAGCAAGACGCCGGTCGGACGTATGCGATTGATGCCCATTGCGACGAGGTGGCTCCGAATTTTACCCCCGTCGGCGCGTTCGTTTTCAACCTTCCCGAGATGCCTCCGTTCCTGATAACGGCATTCAACTGTAACGCGCAGCCGAATATCCGCGTGTATGATCTGACGACGGGCAATCTCATCCGAAGATATTCGGCCCACACCGGCCCCATCACCAGCATGGCGCTTTCGGCGGACGAACGGATGCTGGTTACGTCTGCGCAGGATGGGACGGTACGAGCCTGGTGGCTGCCAAGTCTGGCGAGCCACGTCGGAACGACGGGCGCCATTCGCGACGGCAATTCCATGTTGTCGACAGCCAAAGACGGCGATCGCCTGGTCGTTAAATCCAATTGCAAGCCATTCCGTGCCGACGACGTCATTAACGAATGCCGTTACGGCGACGACTCGATTGTCCCTGAAACGTCGCTGCAACTCGTGAAGTGGCTCTCGAAAATCAAACCGGGCGAAACGATCGTGGTCGATACGTCACGCGGGGGCAAGGAGGTTCGCGTCGGCCAAGCGGTCGATTGGCATCGGGAGCTGTTCGCGCTGCACCTTCAGCAATCCGGTCAACAACTCCATTGGATTGCCTGGACGCCGCAAGGCATTTACGACTTCAACGAGAGCGCGGTGAAAAACGAGCTCGGATGGCATTTTAATACTGGCGACCCCGAATTCCCCGTTCGTTACGCCACGGTCGATGCCTATCCCGAAAACCATAAACGCGGCTTTCTTAAG
This sequence comes from Planctomycetaceae bacterium, assembly GCA_040881995.1. Classification (GTDB taxonomy): domain Bacteria; phylum Planctomycetota; class Planctomycetia; order Planctomycetales; family Planctomycetaceae; genus JAQCEJ01. The sequence goes on along the minus strand of JBBECD010000271.1, from coordinate 4,356 downwards.
GCGCTCTGCGAGACGGGGGAACTGGCGGCTCAGGTGCTGCAAATGCCGGAAACAACTCTCGTTTTCGCCGATAAACTTCAGGGCTTTCCTTCATTTCATCAACCGGGGGAAGTCGTCGAGGCAAAGTTCCATCTCTCAGGGGATTTGCCGTCGAACTTCGTCAAGGCCGTGAAGTGGATCGTGCATGATGAACAGAACGAACTGGCGCGCGGCGTTGCCGTGGAAGATGATTACGAAGAGAACTCCTGGAGTATCAACACCGTCATCCCCGAGAATTTGTCGAAGTCCGGGTACTACCAGTTGACGGCGGTCGTCGAGACCGCCGACGAGTTCGAGGCCCGTTTGAGCGACAGCGTCGAATTCCGTTACCAGCGGCCGGCTCCGAAGCTGCAGGTCGTGTCCGACGTGCCGAAAACGACAACCGCCGGCGAACTCGCGGCGAAGCTAAACATTGCATCGTCCAGCGAATGCGCCGTCGATGTCACGATCGAAGCCTTCGATAAAGACAACGCGGTCGTCGAGTCGATTCGCCTTTCGGTCCCCGCCGGGAACAAGGAATCGGTCCAGGACTTCACCGTCTCATTGGCCGAAGGATACAACAAGATCGTCTTCACGGCCGTCAATCAAGACGCCTTGCCCGGCTTCGAGGAGAACGAGACCTTCCATCTTTCTCTCAGTCTGTTTTCGAAAACGAGTCCTGATGATTCCTCTCCGCAGTTGACCAGTTTAATCGTCACGCCGACCGCCGACCCGGATGCCGAGGCTGTGGATATGTTTCACGCCAAGACGATCGAGCTTCCTTCGCCGCACGTCACGATTTCGGGACAAATCACATGCAAATCCGAATTGAAGAGCGCCACATTAAAGATGGATGATGCGGACATTCCCATCACGCATCAGGCGACGGATGAAAGCGGCCTTTTCAAATATGATTTTCGATCCGATTTGACGCTTTCCCTCGGCGAACATTCGCTAACGTTCGCTTTTCTGGATGACAAGGGGCATCGCGCCCAACCCCAATATTTCGTGACGTATCTGCCTCCATTGCCGGAACTCGACACGCTGCAAGCCGCACCGGCGTTTCTGGCCGATTCCATCGATGCACAGGGCGCAACGTTTAAGCTGAGCGATAATTTAATTATCGACGGCGTGCACGATTCGACGGTCAGCTTTTCCACGGCGTTCCGGACGCAAGATCACGAACCGTTGTACGAGCAAATGGGCTTGAGCGTTGTGGCGGTCATCGATGGCCAGGAATTGCCCGCGACGGAAGCGGAGGTGAAACGCGGCGCCTTCACGGCGGCCGTCCCCATCCCCAAGGGGCCCCCCTGTTCCGTTTCATTGAGAGTCAAGGATCGCTGGGGGAGGAGCGTGACGTCGAATTCCGAGACAATGGTGCGCCTGGATAAACCGCTCGTCGATAGAAATCCATTGCCCGATTCCGTCGATCATCCCGAACTGGTCGCCGTCGACATGATGCTTTCGGCTCCCGGCTGGAATTTTCAGCCCGATCGATTTTTTCTCAGCGGTTATGTGAACGGCATCCGGTTGCCGCTGAACGCGGATGCCGATTATCAAATCAAACGCGCGGCGGACGACTCGTTTCGCATTGTTCTTTCGCGCGTTCCACTGCAAAGCGGCGTCCGCGACAACCATTTGCAGGTCATGCTGCATCACAGAGGCGACGGCGCGAATTCCCATTCCGACGTCGCGGATTATCCCTTGATCGATGCCCGTATCGCCGTCGATCCGGAAGCGGAAGAAGGGAGTACGAAAATCTTCGCCGACGGTTTATCCGGTGAAATCGGGCTGGATCGATTCAAAGGCGATATCGAAATCGAATCGCACTCGGAATTGAGATACGTGCAAATTTCGTGGAATAATTACAGCCGAACGCGAAAATACGACGACCCGGTGGAAATAGGCAGCCACAAGCAATCGGGCGATACCGGAACGAAGACGACGTACGTCTTCGAGGAGTTTATCGACGATTTGAGTCCGGGCGAAACGCAGATCGTGATCTTCGCCGCCGGTGCCGACGGTTTTTCCCATGCGGTGGAGACGGTGAACTATGTCCCGTCCCCCCCCGTGAACGGCGGAATCGAGCTCAAGAGCGATGACGCCATCGATTGGGTGAAGGTGCACTCGTTTGGAGAGGAATTGGCAAACGCCGCGCCGCATCAGGTCGACACGCCGTATGTGGAGTTGCAGTGCCGGATCAAGACGCTGGCTTCCGGAAGCAACGTCGAACCCGTTTCGGTATGGGTCAACGGCTTTTTCCAAGGGTCGCTTATTTTTCCTCGAAAGGATTCGGCCGATTTGATCAGCCGGCCGTTGACGGTTTGTCTCAGCCGCACGGTCAATCGGATCGAGCTTCACGGTCTGCCTCAAGACGTTAAGACGAAAAACTATTTCGAGGTCGAGTGCAGTTCCCCGGTGGTATCTCAAGAGCTGTATTTCGTGTTGATCGATGCGACACAAGATGAACGGAACAGGCTCAGCGAAGCCAAGTTGAAGGAAAAAGCGAAGGAGGCGATTTCGGCTTATTCCGATGAAGAAAAGAATCTGGTCTCCGCCGCGTTTGACCGCATCGAAAACCAATACGTGTTTACGGGACGCGATGTGACCAAGCGGAAAATCTTTAAAGCGCTCGGGGAGATTCGAACCAAGGCCAGGCCGGTCAGCCGCGGAAGTGTCAACAAGCCGCTTCCGGTGACGATTTTTTACTATCACGGACGGGAGCGAAAAATCGCGTCCCACAATGCGTCATTCGAGTTGCTGGTCAGCGGGTCGGACTGGGACAATTCCGACGAGGGGCAGAAATCGAGGGAAATCACAGACACCCAATTGGCGGGGAAGCTGAACGAGATCGGAGGGGCGCACCTCGCGTTTCTCGACGTGGACACGGTCGCCGATGCGGATAAATGGCAGACCCGCTGGCCGAACTACGCCAATTTGGGCGTCTTTCGCGTCGTGAGAAAGGCGACGAAACCGGGAGAAATCGTAGCCGCCGAGTCGGCGGAACGCATGCCATTGATCACCAAAATGGGAGAGAAAATCAAAGACTCGCCCTATCTGGTCGATTTGAGCGAAAATCTGAAGAGCGTTTTCACCGGACGGCAAAACCTGGCATACGATTTTAACATTCCCGAGATGTTAAAGAATCTCACGATCTACAAGGGAGAGTGACGCCACGTCGAGTTGTCGCGGCATCGCCGGAGGTTGCCTGCGAGGAGGGCAGGGGATGAATGTTGCGCCTCCTGCCGGGATATTCCGTCGCACGAAATTCGCTGCCAGTTCGGCATCAGGTAACCCGAACGCGTCAGCGAGGGAGCAGGTTGGCGCAATAGTCGGCGATAGAACTCCCTCGCTGACGCTTCGGGTGACGAGGGGACGATTCACATTCCGCGACCGATGTGAACCTGGCATGCCCCTATTGCCTTTGAAAGATCTGGTACGTGAGTCCCGGCGTGGCGCCTACCAGCTTTTGGTAACCAAACGATCGTACTTGTCCCTTACCGGGAGGCCAGGGATCGTAAATCCTGAGAGTCGTGCCGATGGCGGTCCCGTCTCCTCTGATCCCGGCGATCACCGCAAAATGACCGCTGCTTCCCACGCCGCTCAGATAGCCCGACATGTTCCAAAGTATGTGGGTGGCCGCGGGGCCGTGGCGCAGAATGCTCGACAGTCCCACGGCCGACCAACATTGCGGGTAATGCATGCGAAGATTGAAGTGCGCCGCGTAGGCTTGAGTATGAACGGGCTCGTTCAGTTCCGAATCGTTAAGCAATCCGCCATCCGAGGCGAGCAGCGTCGATGGAACGGCCGAGCGCGGAATGCTCTGCCTCAGCAACATGGACGTGGACGCTAACCAACAAGCGGATGGATCTTGCTGGGGAACCAGCATGACGTCGTGCAAAATTTTATATTTTTCGGTTTGACGAAGCGCTGCCCACGTGCATGGACCCACCTCGCCATCCTCGACGAGCCAATTGTTTTTTTGAAACGCCAATACGGCCTTCCGCGTGTGAGGGCCGAATATCCCATCCGCCTGCAGGCCGGGTGACGGGGTCAGCCGCTGATTGAGCAGGTTCTGTAATTCCGTGACCGAAGGGCCCCTACTCCCTTGTCGCAACACCGCTATTGTCATGATTATTTACTCCTTCGAAAAAAGTGATGCTGATTGTCTTTCGTACGGCGAACGCCGTCGAAAAGCCCGGAGCGAAGCGGCGTCAGAATAACCGTCCGGAGACGTTCTTTCTGAACGCTGTGTCATCGACGAATGAAATCCCGACGTGCTCATCAGGGCGATTGCGCGATACTGGGTAGTATGGTATAACTGGCGACTTACAATAT
>JBBECD010000270.1:0-9440 GCA_040881995.1 Planctomycetaceae bacterium | reverse complement strand
GCCTTGCGATTTTCAGACGGCTTGTTTCACGTGAAACGGGGGTCGGTTGTTGGGGATGGGGGGCCGATTTGCGTGAAACGAATCGCTCCGCTGCGCAGAGCCTTCGCGTCGCGGCAGGCCACGCGAGAAGACGATTCGCTGATCGTCGGGGCGAGTCCTCGTTCGGGTCTGATGATTCTGATGGGCGCGAAAAGTCTGGCCCGGTTCGCCGGACGCGATTTCGTGACCCCCGACGACGTCAAAGCGACGTTCGTTCCCGGCCTGCGGCACCGCGTGGTGCTCTCGCCGCATTCCGAATTGGAAGGGATCACCACCGATCTGGTGCTCGAACAAGTTCTCGAATCGACGGAGGCGCCGCGGTGAGCGTTCGTCCGGGGTCGACGGCGATTGCCTGGGTGGGGTTCTCGGTCGCGCTTGCCATCACTGCGTTCGTGTGGCGGCCGATGGGAATTGCCGCCATCGTCGTTCTCGCCGCGCTCGTCCCCGGCATGGTCGTTGAAATTCTGATCCTGCGCAAGACCAAGCCGTTGATCGACGTGCAGCGAAATATTCCCACAACGGCGGGACGCGCGGCGCCGTTTCGGGTTTTGCTCGACTTCACATCGCGAGCATCACGGCCGATTCATGCCGCGGTGCGCGATATTCTGCCGGAAGGCGCCATTCCGTCGCTGTGGACCAAATCGGTGATTTTGCCGGCGAACGGCCGTTTTCCATCGCATTATTCCGTCCGCATTCCCCAGCGCGGACTGCATGCCTTTGGTCCCGTCTGGATCAGAATCAGGGGGCGATGGGGACTCGCCGAACTTCAGTTTTCGCTCGACTCGCGCGCCGAGGTGAAGGTCTTTCCCGAGGTCTTTCACGAAGCGGCGATCTTGAATAAGGAATCCGCGGCTGAAGTTCGCCTGCTCGATCAGCGAAGCCGGACCCGGCAACAAGGGATCGGGACCGAATTCCAGTCGCTCGACGAATTTCGCACGAACGACGACCCGCGTCACATCGACTGGCGTGCGACCGCCCGGCAGAATCGATTGATCATCCGCCGCTTTCAAACCGAAAAACACCGCGACGTCGTCATTCTCGTCGACTGCGGACGATTGATGGGGGCCGGTGCGGGCTCGCGGTCCAAACTCGATTGCGCCGTCGACTCGGCGTTAATGCTGGCCCGCGTCGTGCTTCACGGCGGCGACCATTGCGGCGTCGGCATGTTCGACGATGAAGTGATCGGTTATCTGCCGCCGACCTCCGGACCGAATGCGCTGGCGACGTTAACGGGCTGTCTGTACAACCTGCAGACGCGCTGGCGCGAATCGGATTTCGCGTCGATGTTCGCCACGTTGCAGACGCGGCAGCGAAAACGTTGTCTGGTGATTGTGATTTCCGACCTCATCGACCCCGAAACATCGGTTCGACTTCGGCAGGCGTTACTCAAGCTGGTCCGGCAGCACGTCGTTTTGTTCGCCGCTTTACGCACGCCGGAGTTGTCCGAGGCGTTCAGGATGCCCCTGACCACCGATCACGAAGCGTTTCAGAATGTCGTTGCGGCTCGGATTATCAAGCAGCGGGAATCGGCCCTGCATACGCTGGGACGTTCTTCGGTGCAGGTCGTGGACGTGGAACCGAGTCAACTTACGGTTCCGCTGATCGACCGGTTTCTGGAACTCCGCGAGCGGAGTCAGCTTTGAATACCGTTACCGACAAGAGTCCCGGCTCAGACATTCAGAGAAGCTGCCGCGATGCGAATTCCTTTTCGCCAGGTTTTCGCAAACCTTGAATTGGGGTCGTACATATGAATTTTCGGAAAATTACATTGCGGAATTCGTTCTTGATACTAAAATCAGCGGGAGATGTTCTTTTCGACGACTGTTCTTTGTCGTCGACCATCGAAGCCCGAGCCTCGGATTCTTCACCCCCGAGCGATTTGCTTCTCGCGTGAAATCGATCGACGATTTGAGATTGTGCAAACGTTTTCTCGTTTCATTTGCAAGTCCCCATTTTCAAGGTAAAACGATCATGCTGCTTTGCCGTGATCAAACGCCGTTCGCCGCTGCGCTGTATGGCCTGACGTGGTTCACGATTCTGATGGGGCCTCATCAGCGGGCAAACGGCCAGGTTGAAGTCGATATACAAATCGGGGCCAACGAGAATCGTGACTGGGGCTCCGAACAGGTCATAGGCGAGCCGAACACCCCCGAAGCCGGTGATCGCGTCACGGCGTGGGCTTCCGCGAGTCCTGACGAAGCCAAAGAATGGCTGATCTGCGAATACGAAAACGCGGCGATGGTCTCGGCGGTACGCGTCCACGAAACGTACAATCCCGGAGCGCTCACCAAGATCACGGCTTTTAACGACGCCGAAGAGGTGGTGCTGTGGGAAGGAGAGGATCCGACCCCTCGCGATCAGCCCAAAGGGGTTTCGGTAATTCCCGTGCGTGCCGATTTCGCGGTCAAGCGATTAAAGCTGTATATCGATTCTCCGGCGGTGCCGGGCTGGAACGAGGTCGACGCCGTCGCGCTGGTGGATATCTCCGGCGACGTCCAATGGGCGATGGGCGTCTCCGCCAGTTCGACGTACGGCGCCATGAACGAAATCCGCAGGCCGCGCGTGCAAGCGGATCTCTATGCTCCGGAGCAGGCTGCCGGTGAGCCGATGCCCGCCGGCGGACGAAACAGGCCGTCGGCTTGGCGCTCGATGAGCGCGGACGATCAGCAGGAATGGCTCATCTGCAAGTACGACGTGGAAATGAAATTCGTCAACGTCGTCGTCCACGAAACCGCCGGCCCCGGTGCGGTCACGAAAATCACGGCGTTCGATGCCGACGACAATGAACATCTCGCATGGGAAGGAGAGGATCCGACCCCTCGTTCCTTCGCGAGCGGAGTTTCGGTCTTTCCCATAGATCTCGATTTTTCGATCAGGAAAATCAAGATCTACATCGATTCCCCGGCCGTCCCGGGATTCAACGAAATCGACGCGGTCGGACTGCGCAATGCCGATAAAGCGACGGTTTGGGCTCAATCGGTCGAGGCCAGTTCGTCGTACGCCAGCCGATTCCCGACGATGGTCTCAGTCTCCGAAAAAGAATTGCAACGCCTGAGAAGCGAGTTGCAAGAGCTGAAGGAAAAGGTTGGGGAACTGGACAAACTCCGCAGCGAGTTGAATCAACTCAAGGAATCGTTGAAAAATTCCACCGACGAGAATCCAACGCCCGATGAATGAAGTCGCATTTCCGCAGGATTTTTTCCAAGAATCTCCAACACAACCGGTTGTGTTGGAGTAAGGACAACTCATGTGCCGTTCCGCGATACGATCTGTGCTGCTGTTCGCGGGTCTTGCCGGTTCGCTCTTACCGGCGGCGATTCGTGCCGATGACGCCCCCGAATCAGCACCGCTGATCGATCTGGTCATCTCACGCGCGGAAGCGAGCATCAGAATTCGCCTGACCGCTGCGGCGAATCAATTGCCGTGGCGCGAACACGTCGATCGGGCGCAGTCGAAACTCTCCGAAGTCCTGTTTCGGCAACTCGATGGCGATGGAAACGGCGAACTGTCGCCCGATGAAGGCAAGAATATTCCCAATCCGCAGACGCTGACGATCGGCCAACAAAACTCCGACGTTTACGTGGCTTTTAATTTTCGCGTACTGGATGAAAACAGCGACGGCATGGCGACGGCCGATGAGTTGCATCATTATTTGGCGTACTTTGCCGGCTCTCCCGTGATGGTCAATCGAGTGAAAGAACAACAGCGCCCATCGGTCGGCAACCTATTCGACCGCCTCGATGCCGACGGGAATGAAAAACTGACGCGGGACGAATGTCGAAATCAGACGGAATTGTGGAAGTTGGATGCCGACGGTAATGGCGTTCTGACGGGGATTGAAATTCAGCCGAGCGTGCCGACGTCCGGCGAACAGGAGTTTGTCGCAAAACCAATCGGAGAAAAACAGATACCCGTATCGCTGGTCTTCGAACAACCCGGAGAGACCGGCCCCGACTTTATCTGCGAACTGACATTGGCTGATGAATCCGGCAACGATGAGATATCGCCGAATGGTGAAACCGGGATAGTGACGCGTGAGGGATTCAAGCTGACGTCCGTTTCAGAATCCAAACCCTTCGACGTCAAGGCGGCCGAACGCAATCCTCACACGCTGTTGATAACCATCGATTCGCACGTCTTCGAAATCCGCATGGCGCCGTCGAGTTTTCGTTATGACGTTCAGTTACAGCAGGCGGTCCGGCGACAGTTTGACTCGGCGGCCGATCCGGAAACGAAATCGGTCAGCCGGCCCGCCGATCTGCCCCAACCGCTGAAAAATCTCTTTCCCGTCGCCGACCGCGATCGCGATGGGACGGTGACGCCGGACGAAATCTCGTTGTGTTTGGATTCGTACCTCGCCGCCCATCTCGCTGCGGAAGCGACGCGCCTGCGGATATCGGTCTTTCCGGAGAGTCGCGATGTGTCGGCCGTTGCCGACCGAAACCTGGACGGAAAAATCAGCCGGCGCGAAACGGAAGAACTGGTCGACCATCTGTTCGGACCGGACGACGTTCGCGAATCGATCGGTCCCGGCGAACTCGCCGGCATCACGCGCATCGTAGTGCAGCGCGGACCGTTCTTGACCGTCGATGCCGGACAGATGATCTCGGACCTCGGCCCTTCGTGGTTTTATCGGGCCGACCGAAATCGCGACGGCGATCTCGACCGCGGCGAATTTCTCGGAAACGCCGCACAGTTTGCTCAAATCGACGTTGATGGCAACGGCTGGATCGATCTCGACGAAGCCGTCGCCGCCGACGGACAACTAAACGTTACACCTGCAAATGCCGCCGAAGCAAACGGCAATCCAGCGACCGACGCTCGACCGTCGGAGGGCTCACCATGAATCGCTTATCGCCTCTCGTCATCATTACGGCTTTCGCGGTGCTCGGTCTGACGGCAAGCGCCATGCCCGATGACGAGCCTGTTGATGCAAAGATCCCGAATGACGACCCGGCCGTTGCGAAAATCCCCGTTATCAGCCCCCCGGCCGTCGCCGCGGCAACGGTCAGTCAACAGATTGATGCATTGTTCGAACAGAGATGGCGGCAGGACGGCTTCCATCCGATGCCGTTGTCCGACGACGCCGCATTTATGCGACGGTTGTCGCTCGACCTGACCGGCATCATTCCCGAGGCAAACGAGGCACGCGATTTTCTGAGCGAGACCGATCCGGAAAAACGGGTTCGCCTTATCGATCATCTCTTGTCCGATCCGCGGCATGCCGCACATCTGGCGAACGTCTGGCGCGACGTACTGCTGCCCCGCACGGTGCCGGATCCGGTATCCTTAACATTCGAACGATGGCTCAAAGAGCGGTTCCAGGCGGGCGTGCCGTACGACCAATTCGTTCGCGACATTTTGCTCGCCCGTGGTTCGTTGGAGCAGGCGCCGCAGGGATTGTTTTTTACGGCGGTCGAAGCGAAGCCGTCCGAACTCGCGTCGAATTCGTCTCGCGCATTTCTCGGAATGCAGATTCGATGTGCGGAATGCCACGATCATCCCTTCGACACGTGGAAGCAGGACGATTTCTGGGGATTGGCCGCCTTTTTCGCTCGCGTTCAGGCGCCCGCCGATGTTTTCCGACCGGGCGCCATTGCCGATGTGATGATCGGAGAAGTTCAAAATCCGACCACCAAACAAACGATCGCGCCGATTTTTCCCGGCGGCGGAGCCGTCGAATTGCAGACCTCAGAACCGCGGCGGGCGATCCTGGCGCGGTGGATGACCAGTGACGAAAACCCGTGGTTCGCACGGGCCGCCGTCAACCGCGTCTGGTGGATCATGTTCGGTCGCGGGCTCGTCCATCCCGTCGATAACATGGGGCCGCACAATCCGCCGACGCATCCGGAAGTGCTAGAGCTGCTGACCGCCGACTTCATCGCCAATAACCACGACGTCAAACGTCTCGTTCGAATCATTGCCGGCAGCCGCGTCTATCAGCTTGCGAGCGCGACCGACGGGAACGACGATGCGTTCTCGAATTACACGGCGATGATCGTGCGCAGCTTATCGTCAAAACAGATATATGACTGCATGATTCGGGCCACCGGTCGCCGCGATCCGCTGGATTCGACGGCCGTCGCGTTCGCCAATCAGCGGAGGGAATTTTTGGCCCAGATCGATGTACCGATTCGGGAGGCGGCCGAATTCCAGGGAGGCATTCCGCAGACGCTGTCGATGCTGAACGGGCCGCTGGTCGCGGAACTGACGAACCCGATCTCGAGCGATTTGGTCGCCGCCCTCGCCGACAGTCCGTTCCTCACGCACGAGCAACGCATCGATGCGATTTTTCTCTCCGCCATCACGCGGTATCCCACGCCGGTCGAGCGGGAACAAATTTCACAATGGATGGATTCTCAAGGAAACGACGCCGATGTGGCGCGGTTCTTATCCGATCTGTTGTGGGCGCTGGTCAACTCCAGCGATTTTTCTCTCTGCCGCTGAACCGTTACCGATTCAAACGAGCGAACGTTTCCCAATCGAACGATCGAAACAGGTGCCTCATATGACAAGAACACATTCTTCCGCACGTCGACTTTCAAATTCCCGTCGACAATTTGTCACGAGTCTCGCCGCGAGCATGGCGGGCATCGGCATGTCGCCGTGGTTGAAGGCGTTCGCCGAATCGGCCGTGGAATCGGCTCCGGCAGGGCGTCCGAAGCGGCATTGCATCCTGCTCTGGATGAGCGGCGGCCCGACGCAAACCGATACCTTCGATATGAAACCCGGTCATGCCAACGGCGGCGAGTTCAAGGAAATTGAGACGAAGTCGCCGGGGCTGCGTTTCAGCGAACATCTGCCGAAGCTGGCGCAACAGGCCGATCAATTGGCCGTCATTCGCGGTTTGACGACGGCCGAGGGGGATCATGGCCGGGGGACGTATCTGATGCGTACGGGCCGCCGGCCGGACACCGAAATTCGATTTCCCACGATGGGTTCGGTCATCTCGAAGGAACTGGCGTCTGAGGACAATCCGCTGCCCGACTACGTCAGCGTCAATCCGTATCTCGATTTTTCGCCGACCGCGTTTGAATCCGGATTTCTCGGACCGCGTTTCGCGCCGCTGGCAGTGCGGCCTCGATTGACGCGGCTCAACGTTCCCACTCCCTTCGCGGAACTCGGCGTCGACCATCTGCGTCCTCCGGAAGGCGCCTCCACGGCTCGTATTTCAACGCGGCTCGGACTGCTGGAAACGCTTCAATCCGGCATGATCGGCGAAAACCCCGGCGGACCGACGCTGACCCAAAACGCTGCGCTGCAGCGCGCCGTACGATTGATGAGCAGCGACGTCGGCACGGTCTTCGATCTATCCGGCGAATCCGTGGAATTGCGGACCAAGTATGGTCCGGGTTCGTTCGGGCAAGGATGCCTGCTCGCCCGGCGGCTGATTGAACGGGGCGTCTCGTTCGTCGAAGTCACGCTCGGCGGACCGGCCGCCTGGGATACGCACGGCGGCAATTTCCCGACCGTGCAGCGGCTGTCCCAAGAACTCGATCTCGGCTGGAGTGCCTTGATGGAAGATCTCGCCGCGCGAAATCTTCTCGAATCGACCACGATTGTCTGGATGGGTGAATTCGGCCGCACGCCGCAAATCAATGGCAATGCGGGGCGCGACCATTTTCCGGCGGCGTGGACGGCGGTGCTGGCAGGCGGGGGAATCCGCGGCGGCCAGGCGTATGGACGAACCGGCGCGGATGGAATGCTCGTCGAAGAAAACCCCGTCGGCGTCGGCGACGTGCTGGCGACGCTTTGCCGTGCGCTGGGCATCGACCATAAACGCCAAAACATCTCCGACATCGGCCGCCCCTTCCGCATCGCCGAAGGAACGCCGATCGACGCCGTGTTGATGGCGTCGAATAAAACCGTTTGATAGCTCTATGATGAGCTGAGGGGAAGAACAGCCGACGCATGAGTCCCTGAATCCCTGTCATGGGGACGGAGCACGGTGCACGGCATGATGCCGGACATTTTCGGAGGGAACCCGGTTACCTGTGCATGGTGCGAAATACACGGTACGATTCGAGGCCGTGTTACCGGAATGTCGGATTCTCAACGACCGAGGGAAACCTCCTCCCATGCACCGCACCCTCACCTGCTCGCTCACCGGCGAGACGTACCCGATCGATCGCCTGCAAAACCTCAGTAACGCGGGGAAACCGTTGCTCGCCGGGTACGATCTCGCGGGGATCAAATCGTCGTTCACGCCCGATGCTGTGCGCCGGCGGGACGTGCGCTCGATGTGGAAGTTCTGGGAGGTGATGCCCGTCGAGAAACCCGAAGACGCCCTCTCATTAGGCGAAGGGATGACGCCGCTCATTCGTTGCGAGAAGCGCGGCGTGTTCTTACCGTACTCGCAGCTCTTCATCAAGGATGAATCGTTCAACCCCACGGGGAGTTTCAAGGCGCGGGGGATGTCGGCGGCGATTACCCGCGCGGTCGCCCTCGGTGCCAAAGCCTTTGCGTTGCCGTCGGCGGGAAACGCGGGCGGGGCGGCGGCGTATTACGCGGCGAAGGCGGGGCTGCCCTGTTACGTCTTCGTGCCCGAAGATACTCCCGAAGCGAACGTCATCGAAGCGGTCGCCGCCGGGGCGAAGGTGTTTCTCGTCAACGGGCTCATCAGCGATTGCGGCAAGCTGACACGGCAGGCGTGCGAGCGGTTCGGCTGGTTCGATCTTTCGACCCTCAAAGAGCCGTTTCGCCTCGAAGGGAAAAAAACGATGGGTTACGAACTCCCCTTCGACATGGCGTCGGCCTATGGGGCATCGTCGTTGATGCTCCCCGACGTCATCTTCTACCCCACCGGCGGCGGGACGGGACTCATCGGCATGTGGAAGGCATTCGACGAGATGCAGCAACTCGGCTGGATCGGCTCCGAGCGCCCGCGCATGGTCGCCGTGCAGGCGGAAGGGTGTGCTCCGATCGTGAAAGCGTTCCGCGACGGCGTCGAGAACGCACCGCTCTTTCCGAACGCGCACACGATCGCCTCGGGGCTGCGCGTTCCCGCCGCGGTGGGAGATTTTCTCATGATCAGAATTCTTCGCGACAGTCACGGCACCGGAGTGACTGTGACGGATGCCGAGTTGATGCAGGGAGTCCGCGAGATCGCCACGCAGCAGGGAATTTACGCCTGCCCCGAAGGCGGAGCCGTCTGGGCTGCCGCGAAGCAACTGACGGCGAGCGGCTGGCTCAATCCGGACGAGCGGATCGTGCTGTTCAACACGGGAACGGGGCTGAAGTACAATCACCTGATGAAGGCGGAGGGATTGCCGCGGTTGGATCATGCGCGTGCGGGGGTGATGGAGGAGATTGAAAGAGGGGTGAGGGGTGAGGGGTGAGGGGTGAGGGGCAGGGCTTCCAAGGTGCAAAATCGTTCAACTGGATAAGCTGGGCTGGATCGG
>JBBECD010000269.1:0-50054 GCA_040881995.1 Planctomycetaceae bacterium | reverse complement strand
AGCGCGCCAGTGACGCGCAAAATGCATTTCAAACAACTTTTCGACGGGTTGTTTGTCATCCTATGTCTACCAGTTTATCCATATTCCGGACTGGTCTGTTGGGGAATTTGCGTGTCTGGCATCGGCGGATGATTTGGGGTTGCCTGGTTTGCCTCGGCTTCCTGGATTGTTGGCTGGGGAGGGGCTTTATCGACAAAAATGGCCGGTTGACATGCACGTGATGACATGCGTGTGCAGCGCACTTTTTGCGTCGTCGGCGAGGGGATCGTAAGGGCTGAGGGTGCAAGGAGTTCGATTTCGGACAGGATGGCGATTCCGGCGTGCTTTTTTGCGATGAAATGCGCGCAATGCGTCGATTTTTGTCGTTTTTGGTGGTATTTTGTCACTTTTGCGCCCCAAATGCGCGCCAAAAGGCACCCTCATCCGGCCTTCGGCCACCTTCTCCCGGGGGGAGAAGGGGTTACGACGCGCGCACAGTGCGATGAAAGTGCGCTCGAATGCGCATTTCGCTGGATTTTTGCTCGATTTTCGCCTTGCGGTTTTCAGACTCCTTGTTTCACGTGAAACGGGGGTCGGTTGTGGGGGAGCTTACGCTCCCCGCTCGCTGGTCGGGCTATGGCACTCGCTCAACTCGGACACCAGTCTCCATGAGGCTCCTTATGCACCACCGGATGCACGCGATTTTGGAGCTGGGCGATGTGTTGCTCGATCGACTTCACTTCAGCGGCGGTCGTGTGGATCGCCAGTTCCAACTCCGTGCGATGGGTCTGGCCGACGCCTAACTTTATCACCCGGCCTTTCTGGCGCTCGAACGGGCGCGGGTTGGGGAAGTCGGTACCGGGCTCTAAACCGGTGACGTAGCCGGCGTTGTTGCCGTGCGTGCATTTCCAGAGCGTGAACCACGGCAGCGTTTCGCGATTGTAACTCATGCTGAAACCGATGTTGCCCGATCGATTGCGGAGCAGCACCGGGGTCTTGCCGTGTTCGTCGGCGAGCATATCGAAGAAGTAACACTGCTCGACGTACCCGTCGGTCGGGCCGAGATAGGTGCCATAGGTGTCGTTGTCGTCGGCGGCGTGCTTGTCGCGGGGGACCATTTCGCGAATCGGGGCGACGAAGCGGGCTCCCTCTTCGAGAATCGGCGATCCCAGATTGGTGTGATACAGCAGCTCTAAGTCGGCGGCCGCGTTGCCGTGGTTGGTCACTTCATCGATGATCGTCAAACTCGACGAACCCGCGCGGGTCTTGACCGTCGAGCGGAGTTCAAGATGCGGGCCGAAGAAAATCGTCTCGCGGACGACGCCGGTGACGCTGATTTCTCCGCCGTTCTCGGGCGAAACCGAGGCTTCGACATAATGAGCCGGCGTGTTGGCGATGCGGCCGTGCAATGTGAGTTGCCGTTCGAGGGGATGTCCATCGGGATCGTGACACGGCGCACCGTGCCACGACAAGCCGCAGCGGACCATCCATTCGTTGAATCCGCCGAGCCAGCCAAGTCCGCCGCGGTCTTCCTGCTGCACGAACGCGGGATGAACCGGCGATTTGACCGGTGAATTCCAGCCGACGTGCAGCCCTTCGCACGTCCCTTTCCACAAGCCCATGCCCCGCGTGGGGAGAATCGAAAATGAGAGCTTGCCGTTGTTGACCTCGATGACGTCGACGCCGTCGGAGACTCCGCCGTGGAGCGTCCGTTTTTCGAGGCTCCATTGCGAAGAGCCGGCCAATTGGGGGCCGGAGTCTTGATCGAGGCGATAATTCTCGTGCCAGATCGACTGGTCGACGTCGGTCAGGATGATCGATTCGCTCGCGGACATGATTGGCGATTCTCCCGCAGATTGGTATGCTGGATGATTGGCGATGGCGCGCGGCGTTCAATGTCATGAACAGCGTTCAAGAGTATGAACGCCCGCGTCGTCATATTCTCTCCAGAGGGCCTCAGGAGAACAACCCTGCCCCTCAAATTGCCATTCGAACCTGCATCGATCAACGAGCGTTTATCGATATCGAAATTACTGCTACAAGCGGAGTATTTAGTTGACTTCATACACTCGTCACGGTAACGTGAATTGCGTTGTTTTTAGGGAAGGTTTTCTCGTGACAACGCTGGCGGAGGCTGGTTACGATCGGTGACGTTGTTGAATCGGCGAGAAGAAAAAAGGGCATTTGTGCCTTATTTTTCAGTCGGATTCGACTTCGAAAAATATCGGTGATTGTCACAACACGTCGAGGTTTTGATATCGGTTGTTTCGGGTTTCGGGTGATTTAATAGGGGTATTCGATCACCTGCGACCGCAGCCGATCGCCACATTCGCTGTGGAGCTTTCGCTCGTTAACATGAAGAGGTGTCATGCATCCATGATCGACAGAACGGGGGTCGATTTGAGGTTCGCACCACGAACCGCAGATCGAGCAAGTCGAATTCATCGAGATCATCGTGCGCTGGTGATCTGCAAGAGGGGCCGGGAATGGGGAGTCGGCGGAGTGCTTCCGTCGCGTCACATTCCCTTTGCTGAACTCCCTTGAAATCGAAGACCGATTTCAACTCGCCTTCCCGTGTGAAGACGATTGAAGAGAGTCTAACACAACCGGTTGTGCCTGTTAAAATGCTTCAAATTCAGCGGAAAATCGCTACGCACAGAGGTTGTGTTAGGATCATTAAAATATTGATCCGCTGGAGCACAGTTTCATGCCGAAAAAGTGTCTATGAGAGGGTGTATTAGGGGTTTTCCCCAAATTTCTTTAGGGAACGTCTCATGGCGGTTCCCGACAGTTTGCGGTAAGACCTGAATCCAGTTTTTATTCGACCGGTTTTGATCTAAGTCTGCAGCGATTGTTGCATTGAAATCGCCCCAGGGCGAAGGCAAGTGGCGGATTTCTGTCACCCATGGGGACGGAGTCTGCGCGAGCCATTCCCAATAATTCGAAAGAATTCCTAGAAATCTAACCCGGCCTGTTGTCTTCCGTCTCTCCGTTATATTTGCATTTTCATGATCGGCCCGTCGGGGCCCCAAAACCGAGAAACCAGAGCCCATGTCTTCTGCCTCCGCCCCTCAACGGACAACCAGCAACGCCCTCAAACAACGCTGGGTTTTAAGCCTATCCATCGTCCTCGTCGCGGTCATCTGGTCGTATCTCCCCACGCTGATCGAGATGGGAATGAAGTGGGAATCGGACCCGCAATATTCGCACGGCTATCTCGTGCCGCTGTTCGTGATCGCCTTGTTATGGATCCGGCGGGATCAACTCAAGGCGGAAGAGCTGCGCCCCAACTATTGGGGAATCCCCCTATTGTTGATGGCGCTGGGCCTGCGATTATTCGGAGCGTTTTACCATTACCTGTGGTTCGATGCGATTTCGATCGTGCCCACGTTGCTGTCTCTGGCATTTCTGCTGGGAGGCGCCGAAGCATGGAAATGGTCGTGGCCGGCGTTGCTGTTTACCGTTTTCATGGTTCCGCTGCCGTTCTCGGTCGAACAGGCTTTGCGCGAACCGCTGCGGAACATCGGCACGGTCACCAGCACGTACGTTTTGCAGACGATCGGGCTGCCGGCGGTTTCGGAAGGCAACGTCATCATCATCTCCGAAGGGGAGGAAGAACACCGCCTGGGTGTGGAAGAGGCGTGCAGCGGGTTGCGAATGCTGGTGATCTTTTTCGCGTTGTCCACCGCCGTGGCGATTCTTAGCGAGCGGCCGCTGTGGGAGCGAATTTTCATTATCTTTTGTGCGATTCCGATCGCACTGATTTCCAATATCATTCGCATTACCGCCACGGGAATTCTGTACGTGACGGTCAATGCGGAAGTGGCCAAGATGGTGTTTCACGATCTGGCGGGCTGGCTGATGATGCCTTTGGCACTCGCCATGCTGTGGTTGTTGAACTGGATTCTCACCAACCTCTTTATCGATGAGCAGCGACTGAACATCCGGCTCGGACTCGGGTCGAGCAAAGGGGCGTGAGACCGCCCGGCATCGCCGGATTTTCGAGGGCCAAAGTCAGCAAAAACGGCCGCGTGTCATTCGCCACGCCCTCACGCAGCAGAGCGATTAAAAAGAAACGCACGAAAATCGCCCTTGGATTTGCTCATTTTAGCGGGTTAATTCGGTAAGGGATTCCTTTGCGCCGGCTGTGCAACTTGTTTAACATTTTGAGCCTTCCAATTCAATATATTGGGCCTGCGAAGAAAATGTTCTTGTAATTTGGGAAATTTAAACGGTCAGATCTCGGCTCTCATCGGCAGGATTTGACACTTTTAACATATTTGACATGGTAATTTCTCGATACGCAGATCAGAATGTGGGTCGTTGACCAAATTCCGGAAAACGGGCGACATTTGAAAGTATACACAAACAAGGAAGGCTCCGTGGTCTTGGAGGACTGCGAGAGTGCTTCCGTGCTGAAGCGGCAATTCACACTCGACTTCAAATCTCGCACAACAGAGCCGATTTTGCCATGACGAATTCTCAATTCGATTCCCAGAACATGGGCTCAGAAGGATCGACCTCTCAGTCGAAAGTCAACGGGAACCATCGTAACGCCACCGCGCTGATGCAATGGAAACCGGAAGCTCGTCGAATTCCCGAGGGAGGACCGTCACCCCGTTCACCAAAGTCGGTCCAGGAGTCGTTCGAAAAACCATCGACGACCGACCTGACGGCCCTGTGGGCCGCGCTGCGCCGCCGCTGGTTCCTCGCCTCGTTCCTGGGGTTCACGTTTGCTTGTATTGCGGCGGGCACGACGTGGATGCTGATGCCGACGAAGTACATCGCCTTTTCCGAACTCTACATCAGTTCGCGGCTCGACAACATTATCTGGGAGGAGAGCGAGTCGGAAAAAGCGTTTATCACGTACAAACAGACGAGCATGAAGAAGGTGCTCAGCCCGGACGTGATCGTCGCCGTCCTCCGCCGGCCGGACATCAACAGCCTGTCGATCCTCGCCGAGCAGGAAAACCCGTCGAAATGGATCGAGGAAGAGATGCGCGTGGAATCGGCGGCGACCGAATTCATCAGAATCTCCCTCGCCAGCACGAACAATCGCGAAGCGACCGCTTTGGTAAACGCCATGACGGAAGAGTTCATCGAAGAAGTGGTCGAAAACGAGCGAACTGAAAAACTCACGACGAAAAGTTTTCTAGAAAAGGTCGAGCGCGACAACGAAGATAAATTGCGCACCCGCCGCAATCAGTTGCAAAAACTCACCGAAGCGCTGAAGACGAGCGCGCCGGAAACGGCGTTCGATCGTCAACGGATGCAACTGCAGTTGCTGAGCGACACCATGCGGGAGCATACGCGGGTTAAGTTCGATTTGATGCGCCATCAGGCGCAACTCGCCAGCAGAGAATCGAAAACGGAAAACGGGGAGGAGTTAGACATTCCCGAAGCCGTCATTGAATATCGGGTCTCGGAGAACGCGGAAATCCAGCAGTTGGAAGCGCGAAAAAAAGCCCTTGAAAAACTGATCGAAAAAACCGAAGGGGCCGTCAAGGCCGATAGTCCCGTTCTCCTCCAGCAAAGACGAGATCTCGAAACCATCACCGCGGAACTTAAAGCCGCACAAGACGCCTATCGTCCCGTGGTCATCGAGGCGATTAAAGCCGATAAACAGTTGATGTCGAAGGCGAGCAACGAATCGCTCAAAACTGCGATCGAATTCCTGACCAAGCAGGAAAAAATACTCGCGGAAGATATCAAGACGCAAGAAGCGAACACGAGTTCGTACGGCATCGAGACGTATCAATTGGAATCGATCAAGCAACAAATCGCGCAGCAGGAAGACGTCGCCAAAAAAATCGCCGAGGAACTGCAGCGCCTCGACATCAAACTGACTCAGCCGTCGCGCATTTCGACTCACCGCAAAGCCGAAGTTCCCAGCGAACCGGAGATGCGCCAGAAGTACATGATGACCGCGTTTGCGGGTTTCGGCGTGTTGTCGCTGATCGTCGGCGGCATCGTGTGGCTGGAATCGGCCGCCCGGCGGATCAGCACCGCCAAGGAGATCACCAGCGGACTGCAGATGCCCATCATGGGTTCGCTTCCCTTGATGCCGAACTGGCTCGTTCAAGGACGAACGCCGCGTCGCAACGGCCGTTCGGCGGTGTGGCAAAGCGTTTGGACCGAATCGATCGATTCGGCCCGAACGATGATGCTCCGCGACGCCGCGGTGGAATCTCGCCAGATCGTGATGGTCGCCAGCGCCATGAGCGGTGAAGGAAAGACGACTCTGTCGAGCCATCTGGCGACAAGTCTCGCCCGCGCCGGACGCAAAACGCTGCTCGTCGATTGCGACCTGCGCCGACCCAGCATTCACAAATTATTCGAAATGAGCTTTAAGCCGGGCATTTGCGAAGTGATGCGCGGCGAGGCGGCGCTGGAAGACGCCATCCAGTTGTCGCCGCAGGAAAATCTGTATGTTCTTCCTTCGGGTCATATTACGCAGGCGGTGTTGACGATGCTGGCCCAGGGAGACATCGCCGACGTGTTCGAGCCGTTGCGGAGCCATTTTGACTTTATCATCGTCGATTCGTCGCCGATTTTGCCGGTGACCGATTCGCTGCTCGTGGGACAACAGGTCGATGCCGTGATTTTTGCGATCCGTCGCGACGTCAGCCGGTACGGCAAGGTCGCCAGCGCCTATCAGCGCTTGAGCATGCTGGGCGTCCCGGTGTTAGGCGCCGTGGTCATCGGTCTGGACGAAGCGTCCTACGGATCGATGTACGGTTCCGGTTACGGTTACGGCTATGCACGCTCCTATCACTACTACCATACTCCGCCGGAGGACGTCGTCGACGCGGCTGAGGATTCCCCTACCGCGGAAACGGTGGATTCCTGAGGGACGCTTTACGACATTTTCCGTTTGCATCGTTTTCAATCGGCGTTATTGTACGACACTCGAATTTGAATTTCACTCGCAAAAACAAAACGACGAACGAGGCTTCATCGAATTTTTACGGAACTCGCACCTGGACCTCACCCGTTTCTGTTATTGCCAAGTGAATCGACCGCTCTCCCGGTTCAATAAGCAGATCATCACGGCCACACCAGCGGCCAATCGCCAGACACGGAAGTTCAATCATTCAGATTTCAACCGCACAACTTAGAAATCCTAACACAACTTCTGTGCGAAGCAATTTTCCGCTGAATTTGAGGCATTTTTAACAAGCACAACCGGTTGTGTTAGAGTCTCCAAGCCGGTTTACCGCGATCAGGATTGATAATGAAACAGTTCGCCGCCGTTGCCGTTGCCGTTTTGCTCCTCGTTATTACGGGGGTCGTGCACGGACTGATGCTGGACCGCTGGGGGCCGCCCGAGCGGCTGATCAACGCGGCGGCACGGCTCGAACAGATATCGGCATCCATGGGCGACTGGTCGAGTCAGGATCTCGAGATCACCGACCAAGTGCAAACGATCGCCGGTGCACAAGGAATGCTGTCGCGGTTGTACACGCATCGCCCCACGGGGAGTTCGATTAACGTGTTGATCGTCTGCGGCCGGCCCGGTCCGGTGGCGGAACATCCTCCCACCGTCTGTTTCACCAGTGCCGGTTTTCGTCTGGCCGAGAAGGAACGCAAACACGTAGTGCGAAGCCGCGACAACGTCGAGTTGGGAGAATTCTGGCTGGGAGATTTCTCGAAGTCGACCGACCTCGTTCCCGAAAATATGCGGACGTTCTGGGGTTGGAGCAGCGACGGCCGTTGGGAAGCGGCCGACAACCCGCGATTGAAATACGCGCCCTCACCGGTGCTTTACAAACTGTACGTGACTCGTCCGCTGGTGAGAACCGGCGACGAGGTGGATGATAACGACTTAGCGATTCAGTTTATGCACCTGTTTTTGCCGGAACTCCAGCGAGCATTGTTTGACGACGGCCAACGTCAGGCACCGGCAACTTCCCACCCGACCGAAGGTCCAACCCAAGAATAACTGCTTCGAGTTCGATAGACCCACCTGTGACTCGAGCGGATGGATGTTTTATTCATGAGTGCCGGCCCCATTCCAAAAATTGGACGCGTTGACGCCCCCGTCACCGAAACCGCCGTTCTGCGAAAACCGCAGATGCATGCGAACGCTCAGCCGTTCCGACCCCGGCAGCGGTGGTATCTCCCGTTGAAATTCGTCGTCGAATTCGTCGTCGCGGCGCTGCTGCTGGTCGTCACCGTTCCCGTCATGCTGATCGCGGCGATCGTCGTGAAGCTGACGTCGAAAGGCCCCGCATTTTTCTACCAGACGCGCGTCGGCAAAGATCAAGAAGAATTCACGCTCATCAAATTGCGAACGATGGTTCACAACGCCGAGGTTCTGACCGGTCCCGTCTGGTCGAAACCGAACGATTCGCGGATCACGCGCGTCGGGGCGTTTCTGCGCGATACGCACATCGACGAATTTCCCCAGTTGCTCAACGTGCTGAAGGGGGAGATGAGTCTGATTGGCCCCCGGCCCGAACGTCCCGAATTCGTTTCGAAGCTGCAATTCCAATATTCGAATTACCTCGACCGCAGCAACGTCAGGCCGGGAATCACCGGGCTGGCGCAACTCAAGCTGCCTCCCGATTACCACGTCGACGACGTCAAACATAAGCTGGCTTTCGACGTCTATTACGTCGAGAACATCAGCCCCGGCCTGGATGCGCGAATCTGCCTGTTCACCGCCCTGCGGCTGACGTTCGAACTCGCCAATTGCGGCTTCAGGTGGATGCGGCTTCCCTCCAAGGGGACCGTCGATCGTTTGTATCATTCGCGAAACGTTAATGAATTCGACGAGCCGATTGAAAATCCGGACCTGTGAGCGGCCGCTCCGTGAGCGCGAATGTCGGACACTGTAGCGACGGACGATTTATCGACGCAAGATCCGCTCAAGGCATCCCTTCTCACAGTAAATGTCAAATCCGACGAATGGGCCGCAGAACGTAGATATTGAGTCTCACATTAATAATGTCACAACTCTCGACTGACGAAACAGCCTTTCTCTTCCGGCCCAAAGGGCCAGCAGTTCACCCAGCCAGGGGCGAAGCCCCTGGAATCGAGCCCCCCCAATAGGCGAGAGGCCTGAAGGGCCGGCAGTTCAAATGCAATTTCGTATGACAACGAACTGTTGGCCCGTTGGGCCGAGAAGACGATTTTTGGGAGACGTCTACCAGGCCCTGCGGACCTGGCTGGGAGAATGGACGCCCCTTCGGCGCTGAAGACAAGGCGTCAATCGCTTGATGCTCGACTCGTTGAACGCACACGAGGTTGTCCCTCACCAGATCTCATTTTGTGACATGATCAACCTGAGGCCCAAATAGCCGTGTGCCGTTCATCGTGCGGCGGATGCTCTTCGACGCTTCGCTTCCCTCTTGTTACGAGTTCGTGCTGAGATGACGGCGCACTCACGCATTCTGAATGCCTTTACTGTCGACGTGGAGGATTATTACCACGTCTCGGCATTCGCGCGAAAAATCCATCCGACGCAGTGGGACCATTTTCCCAGCCGCGTCGTCGCGAACACGCACCGCATTTTAGATATTCTCGAACGCCATTCGGTTCAGGGAACGTTTTTCGTCCTGGGCTGGGTGGCTCGAAAGTTTCCCGATCTGGTCCGCGACATCCGCCGGGGGGGACATGAAATCGGCTGTCACAGTTTCTGGCATCGCCTGATTTACGATCTCGATCCCGACGAGTTCCGCGGCGATCTTCGCGAATCGCGCGATCAGCTCGAACAGATCACGGGGGAAGCGGTGTTGTCGCACCGCGCCCCGAGTTTTTCGATCACCGAACAGTCGCTGTGGGCTTTGCAGATTCTCGCCGAAGAAGGCTTTACGATCGATTCCAGTATTTTCCCCGTGCGACACGACCGTTACGGATTGAAAGGCGCAGAACGATTCGCTCATCGGATCGACACCGATCGAGGCGGCATTTGGGAATTTCCTCCCGCGGTGTACCGCCTCTGGAAATGGCATCTTCCGGTCTCGGGCGGCGGATATTTCCGCCTGTATCCCGCCCGGTTCTCGGCGTTTTGCCTGCAGCAGTCGAATCAGGGCCATCATCGGCCGTTTGTCTTTTACATCCATCCCTGGGAAGTCGATCCCGATCAGCCGCGCATCGCCGTTCGCGCGGCGACGCGTTTTCGGCATTACGTCAACTTGTCGAAGACCGAGCAAAAACTGGACGTCCTGTTCGATCGATTCGCGTTCGGGAAACTGAGCGACTCGCTTGAGGAATACGAGCGGGGCCTGCAGAGTCTCGGGCAACACGTCAAGCGAATCGATTACCGCAACGTCCTTCGCGGGCCGGTCGGTGCGCAGATTCCACATCGCAGCCGATCTCTGCCGGCGGAGCGGCGGGAAGCGGCCGCCGTCGAACGAAACGAAGTCCCCTCATGAACCATCGATCGCCGAGCGCTCGAACCGGCGGAACGCTGTCGGCGTCGCCGAGCGAACCTGTTGCCGATTCTCACGCCGCGATGGAAAAGTCGGGCGCGCCGGACGCCGAAGCGTCGTCACATGCGGTCGGCACTCATCGGCGATTCGATCCGCCGCCGTTCATCACTGTGGTCGTCCCGGTCCGCAACGAAGAACGTTTTATCGAAGCGACGTTAGTGCAACTGCTGACGCAAGACTACAACCCCGACCGCTTCGAGGTGATTGTCGCCGACGGCGAATCGACCGATCGCACCCGCGACGTCGTCCGCCGGCTGCAAGAGACGTTTCACCAGCTCAAACTCGTCTCGAACCCGAAGCGCTGGTCGAGCGCCGGCCGCAACGCGGCGATCTCAGCGGGGCAGGGGGACGTGTTCGTCGTCGTCGACGGTCACTGTCAATTGCACGATCAACAGTATTTGCAGTGCCTCGCCCGCGCCTTTGCCGATCCAAACGTCGACTGCGTCGGGCGGCCGCAACCGCTCGATGTGAGCGGCGCCAACGCCGTTCAGCAGGCGATCGCCGCGGCGAGATCGAGCCGGCTGGGCCATCATCCGGCATCGTTTATTTACTCCGACGAAGAACGGTTCGTTCCGCCGCAGAGCGTGGCTGTCGCTTATCGCCGCGACGTCTTCGAACGCATCGGCCGGTTCGATGAATCGTTCGACGCCTGCGAAGACGTCGAATTCAACGTGCGCGTGTCGGAGGCGGGCTTCCGCTGCTGGCTCACTCCCCAAGCGTCGGTGCGCTATGTGCCTCGCGGTACGCTGCGGGGACTCTTTCGCCAACTGGTCCGATACGGCCGCGGACGGATGCGTCTGGTTCGCAAGAATCGCTCGACATTTTCGTGGGGTTCGTCTCTGCCGGCACTGTTTGTGCTAGGAATCATTGTCGGAGCGCTTGCCGCATCGTTTCATGGGATGCTCGCCGCGGCCTATTTTTCGGTGCTCGGTATTTACGCGGCGATCGTTTTGCTGACGTCGATCGGCGCGGCTATCGAAAAACGCAAGCCATCGTTTCTCATTTTATTGCCGGCGGTGTTCGCAACCATACATTTCGCTTCGGGTTGGGGCTATTTGTGGGAATTCGTCCGCGCGGGTAAACGGTGAGAGAGTCGCCAAATAATCGGTCGCATAAGACTATGATGCCTTCAACCAAAATCTTGGACGCCCACATAAATTCTCCCGATTGGGAGACCGATGTTCCGTTGGGCCGACGGATGAAGATACTGCATCTCGACAAGAAAATTCCGTACCCGCCGCGCGATGGCGGTTCGATCGCCACGCTGAATATCGCCCGTGCATTTGCCCGGCTGGGCCACGATGTGACGATCCTGGCGATGAACACCAATAAACATTTTTTCGATACGGCCAACCTGCCCGACGAGATTGCCTGCGAATTGAAAATGCACGCGGTCAAAGTGAACACCGACATCAATCCCGTTGCTGCGTTGGCGGCTCTGCTGAAGAAACGGTCGTACAATGTACAGCGTTTTATCTCGAAGGGTTTCGATAACCGGCTCCGCGCGATTTTGACGCAGGAGGGTCCGTTCGACGTCGTACAACTCGAAGGACTGTATTTGGTTCCTTATATCCCGGCGATTCGCGACGTTTCGGATGCGATTGTTTCACTCCGTGCGCACAACGTGGAGCACACGATTTGGGAACGCCGCGCGGAACACACGTCGTCATTCGTGAAGCGTTATTATCTGAATCATCTGGCCCGCCGGTTGCGGGAATACGAAATTCTCGCGCTCGATCTCGTCGATGCGGTCGTGCCGATTTCGCCGATCGACGAGCGGGCCTTCGTGGATTTCGGTTGCCGCCGGCCGATGCACATGTGCCCGGCGTCGTTTTCTGAAGAAACGGTGCGGCCCAACGGTGCAACGCCGCCGCAGCGCAGCATTTGTTTTCTGGGAGCGCTCGACTGGGGTCCGAACCGGGAAGGTTTGGACTGGTTCATGAAAAAAGTCTGGCCGGCGGTGCTCAAGCGATTTCCCGATCTTGTGATTCACATTGCCGGGCGAAACATGCCCGATGCCGTGAACGCATGGAAATCCGCGAACGTGCAGATCGACGGCGAAGTCGACGATGCCTACGAATACATGCGGCGCTTCAATCTGATGGTCGTGCCGCTTCTGAGCGGCAGCGGCATGCGCGTGAAAATCATCGAAGGAATGGCGCTCGGCAAGGTCGTCGTTTCCACCCCGGTCGGGATCGAAGGAATCGACGTGCGGCATGGCGAACAGGCAATCATCGCCGAGACCCCCGAGGACTACGCGCGGCAAATCATCGCCTGCCTGGAAGACGAAGGCCTGTGCCAAAGGATTTCCGCATCCGGATTGCAGTTTGCCCGCGAGCATTTCGGCAGCTTGCCGACGACGCGCCGCCTCGCCGAGTTTTACGGCGAGATGCTCGTCGCACAACAAACCAAGAATTCGTAATCATGTCCTCCCCGTTGAAGATTTTGGAGTTGAGAGACGCCGACGGCCCCGGGGGGGGGCCGGAAAAAACGGTGCTTTACGGCACGGCGTTGACCGATCCGGCTCGTTACGACATTTCGGTCTGCTACATTCGGCCGAGTGGGGATCGGGACGAAACGATTTCGCACAAGGCGCGGGAATTGAACCTCAAGTATACAGAACTGCGTCAACGGGGAAAATTCGATCGCCGCGTCTGGCGCGAACTGCGTCTATTCGTAAAGCGGGAACGGTTCGACATCGTGCATTCGCACGACTACAAAACCGACGGGTACAACCTGTTGCTCGCGAAATTCGAATCGACAATTCCGCTGACCACCGCACACGGCTGGTCGGGAGACACCAGGCGCGAACGCTGGCTGTATTATCCCGCGCACAAGCGGCTGCTGCGATTTTTTCCGCTCGTGATTTCCGTCTCCAGTCGCATCTCCGACACGCTGAAGCGCTACGGCGTGCCTCCGGAGAGAATTCGTCTGATTCCCAATTCCGTGGACGCCGAACGGTTTCGCCGCGATCCCGCGCAGACTTCGGCGTGCCGCGAACGGTGGAATTTTTCGAACGACGACTTCGTGATTGGCGGCGTCGGCAGGCTCGAACCTCTCAAGCGTTTCGATCTCCTGATCGAAGCGTTCGCCCCGATCTATCGCGAATTTCCGAATGCGCGATTGCTGATCGCCGGTGAAGGGAGTCAGCGGCCATCGCTCGAAGCCCTTGCCGAACAACGGGGAGTCGCGGCCTTCTGCCGGTTCATCGGCCACTGTCCCGCCGTTACCGATGTATATCATGCCCTCGATGTATACGTGCAGTCGTCGGACACCGAAGGGACTCCGAATGTGGTGTTGGAGGCGATGGCGATGGAAGTGCCGGTCGTCGCCACCGACGCCGGCGGAACGACCGACGTTTTCACACCCGACGTGGACGGTCTGCTCGTTGCCACGGGCGACGCGAAAGCCTTGACCGCCGCCATTCGGCGGTCGCTGCAAGGCGGGGAAGAATGCCGGCGGCGCACGCTCGCGGCACGCCGGCACATCGAAACCGAACTGACATTTTCTCGACGAATGGCTAAGGTCGAAGGAATTTACGACACCCTGGCCGCAGGTCAACGGCCGTCTCGCAAGAATCCTTTTCGAGGTCCGAAGACGAATCGAGCGGACGCCGCGACGACGGTCCCCGCCATAAACGGCATTTCGTCACACGCCGTTCACAGCGGAGATTGAAGCGAGTTTCATGATGCAAACGGCGTTACGGACGGATGCGAATCGCACGACCAAACCGGAGCCCGCGGAGTTCGCGCAGCCGCGGCCGATTCGCGTCTGTTATCTCATCGATAATCTGAATCACGGCGGGACCGAGCTTCGTTTGTTGCGGCTGATTCAAAGTCACGACCGGCACCTTGTCGAACCGTCTCTTTCGCTGCTCGATGGAACGACGTCCGCCTCGCTCGAATTGAAACCGGCGACGTGCGACGTCCGGTCGTGGGAGATTCATAACGTTCGTTCGATCTCGACGACGCGCAAGATTTTCGAAATGGCCCGCTACTTGCGGCAAAAACGCATCGACGTGCTGCAATTGTATTTCCGCGATTCGATGCTGGTCGGCGTTCCCGCCGCTTACCTCGCGGGCGTTCCGCACGTCGTCATGAATGCATTTAACCTCGGCTATTGGATGACCGGATTCGATCGCTGGCTGTATCGCCGTTTTGCTCCGTTCGTCGACGGGATGATCGTGAACTGTCACGCCGTCCGGGACGCGTTGATTGCGCAGGTCAACTGGCCGCGCGAGAAGATTACGGTCATCGAAAACGGCATCGATCTGGCAGCGTTTTCACATCTTACTTCGTGGACGCCGCCGGTCTCCGCGACGGCAACCCGGCAGATCGGCATGGTGGGAAATCTGCGGGCGGTCAAGGATCCGGTTACGCTTCTCAAAGCCGCGGCGATCGTCAATTCCCGCCATCCGCACGCGAGATTTACGATAGCCGGAGAGGGGGAGCTGCGGCCCGAACTCGAACGGCTGCGCAGCGATCTGGGATTGGACGGCGTCGTCGATCTTGCCGGCGCAATCGCGGATATCCCCGCATTCTTAGCGACTCTCGATATCGCCGTTCTCTGTTCCCAGACCGAGGGGATGTCGAACGCGGTCATCGAATATATGGCGGCGGGACGGCCGATCATCGTCACGGACGTCGGCGGAAATCCGGAATTGATCGAACACAATCAGTCGGGTCTCTTGATCCGTCCGAATTCACCGGCCGAACTCGCCGTGTCGATCGAACGCCTGCTGGAGAATCCCGAATTCGCGGCAAGAATGGCGTCGACGGCGCAGGCTGAAGCATTGCGTCGATTCAACCTGCATTCGATGACCAGGCGTTATGAGAACTATTATGCGATGATGTGCAACCGGCCGTCTCTAAATGATTCTAAATGAGTCACACTTTAGCCGCATGGCGTGGCTTTGTAGGAATCCAGCCTTTAGGCTGTCTTCAAGAGCAGGCTAAAGCCTGTGCTTCTATACTCTCTCATCCGAAAGACGCACGTGAGCACCGTTGATCGCCTTCCCGCGACGAGGACGATAAAGGTTGCGGATGTCCAGCACGATTGGCGAGTGCTGGATCAAACCAATTTTTCGCTCTCCCGCGGTATTCGGCTGATTTCCCACGAGTCGTTTGTTTCGTGTCCCGAAATTCATGTGGAACACGTTCGTCCGGGACGGCTGGCGAGATTTTTTTCCTTTTCGAGTCACCTGTTTCAATTCGCCTACGCGTTGCAACTCCTGCTCAATGCCGGCCGAAACACGGTCCTCATCTTGAACGGCGCCGGGAAACTCTGGATTTTTGCAGGGCTGCTCAATCGCCTGCCGCTGATCGGCGGGCGCTGCATTCTCTGCTGGGATATTTTTGTGGAGGTTGAGAGCCGCTGGAAAAAAATGCTCATGAAGGGGGCGATGGCCGGTTTTCCGCTGTCGGTGTTGTGGTCGCGGGATCAGATTGCGCCGCATGCTCGATTTTTAGGAATGCCGGAAGCCCGTTTTATCTTTCTGCCCTTCAAAGCCAATCATTCGCAGCATCGCCGCTACGATCTCCCGATCGATAATTTCATCTTCTCGGGAGGCAACGGTAAGCGAGATTACCCCTGCCTGATCGAAGCGGTTCGCGACACGGGAATTCCCGTCATCATCAGCGCCACGGCGCCCGAAGTGTTGAATAGCATCGAACTGCTGCCGAATGCGATCGTGCTGGGAGCGCCCGAGCCGGCATTTGGCCAGTTGCAGGCGGCGGCGCGATTCGTCGTCATTCCCATGACCTTCACCGGCCTCAAAGGGGGAGGTGAAGCGAACTTTTGCAACGCGATGTGGCACGGAAGGCCCATCATTGCCGCCGACAGTATTTCCGCCTCAGAATACATCGTCGACGGCGAAACCGGTTTTGTCGTCCCCTCGGGAGATTCCAAATCGCTGCGAAAACGAATTCTGGAACTGTGGCACGACCCGGAAAAAGCCGCCAGAATGGGTGAAGCGGCACGGCGTCATGTCGAAGAGAACTTCACACACGAGAAATTCATTCGGCGTCTGCTGCGCCTGGCTCTCGTTCTGGGGCGAGAAAAGTTCAGTTAAATCATGCTGTTGTACATGCTCATCGGTTACATGTTTCTCTACATACACAGGCCCTTCGAGGTATGGCCCGTGCTGGGGACGGTGCGTATCGAACTGGTCTACATGCTGCTGATTACCATCGTGTGGCTGGCGTCGCCCAAGGTCGTCAATGTGAATCGCCTGACGCTGGTCATTGCCGCGTTCGCGGCGACGATGCTCCTGGGATGGATCACCAGCGATTATGCGGATGCGGGAACCGTCACGCTGACCAACTGGCTTAAGCTCTTGCCGTTTTATCTGATGGTGATCACGTCGATCAAAGACGAGCGGGATTTCAAGCGCATCATGACCGGGTTCATGGTGGTCATGTTCATTTACCTGTCCCACTCGCTCCGCGAGTTTTATAACGGCCGGCACGTCTATCGCATGGGAATTGCCCGCATGGTCGGGGTCGACGTCATGCATGCCGATCCTAACTCGTTCGCGGCGACGGTCGTTTACGTGTTGCCGATGATTTTTCCTTTTTGGGCGACGCGTCAAAACCGCAAGCAGACCTTCGCCGTCCTGGCCTATGTGGCGCTGTCGATCGCCTGCGTGCTGCTCACCGGTTCCCGAACGGGGATGATCGGACTGTGCATGTTCGGCCTGATGTGCATACTGGCGTCCCGGCGACGGGCGATCATGCTCTTGGCGCTGTTTCTGGTGGCGTCCATCGGATGGCTGTCGCTTCCCGAAGACTTGCAGAATCGGTATCTGACGATCGTCGACGACGACCGCGGCCCCAAGAACGCCCAAGCTTCGAAAGACTCGCGGTATTTGCTGCTGCTAAGAGCCGTCGAAATCTGGCAGGATAGCCCACTGATGGGATACGGACCCGGGTCGTTCCCCCAAGCCAGCGGCGCCGGCATACAGGCCCATTCGTTGTACGGACAGGCCCTGGCCGAACTGGGAATCATGGGGGCGTTAACGTTATTCGGTTTTGTCGTTTGCATCTCGCTGAATTACTGGGAAGCGTGTCACCTGCGGCGGATTCTCCCTCCGGACGACCGGTCGAAGAATTTTGAATTCCAGGTCGTCTTTTCCGTGTTCCTGACGATGATCTTGCTGCTGCTTCTCGGATTCGGCGGTCACAATTTTTATCGCTACACGTGGATCTGGTATGCCGCGTTCCAGGGGATTTCGTTGAACCTGTTGCGCAAGCAGGTGGAAAAAGTCGAACGGCAAACGGAACCCGAATGGGAGCCGGTCGCCCGCCCCCGGCCGGATGCCCGCTTTCGTCCGCGGACCGCACCCTGACGCGTCCCAATCGCGATGACAATGAATCTCCACAACCACGGTCGACTGCCGAACGGTTTGACGTCATGACGCTTTCTTCTCGATTGATTCGCCGCATTGTCGCCCCCGCATGGGCGCGCTGGGAGCGAAGTCCGTATCTGAAGCATTATCGCCGTTTGCTCAAAACGCAATTCGATAATCCCGAAACCATCGCCGCGCGACAATGGGCCGCCATCGAGGGATTGATGCGGCACGCCGTCGCGACGTCTCCCTTCTATGCCGCGCGTTTCGCAAACGCGGGCTTGACCTCCGCTGCGATTCGCGGCTTTGATGATTTTCGCCGAATCCCCTGCCTCACAAAGCACGATCTGCGGCAACATGGCCGCGAAATGCTATCGTCGCACTACGATCCGCGGGATTTGCGGATCAAAAAAACCTCCGGCTCGACGGGCGTTTCGGTCGAAATTCTCGTCGACGAAGACGCCATGCAATTCAAACGGGGCTGCACGCTGCGGTCGGATGAATGGACCGGATGGAGACTGGGCGAACGCGTCGGCATGGTCTGGGGAAACCCCGAGTACGTCAAACGGGGCTGGAGAGGACGTCTCCGCAATACCTTGCTCGAACGGGCCGTTTATCTCGACACGCTCAAGATGGACGAGCGCGCCATGCAGACGTTTTTGGAAAAAATTCGCGAGCTGCGTCCGACGTTGTTTTTCGGGCACGCTCATTCGTTGTACCTGTTCGCCGAATACGCCGGTTCGCACGGCGGGCCCGGATATCGGCCCCGGGGAATCATTTCTTCCGCGATGGTGCTGCATCAGTTTCAGCGCGAGGCGATCGAACGAGTCTTCGGCTGCCAGGTGACCAATCGCTACGGTTGCGAAGAAGTCAGCCTGATCGCTTGCGAATGCGAAGAGCATCGCGGCTTGCACGTCAACAGCGACGGCGTGTACGTTGAAGTGATCGGCGCCCGCGGTGAACCGTGCGCCGTCGGCGAACCCGGTTCGCTGGTCGTCACCGATCTCAGCAATCGGGCGATGCCGATCTTACGGTACAAAGTGGGAGACGTCGGCGTGCTCTCCTATCGCCGCTGTCCCTGCGGACGCGGCTTGCCGCTGCTGGAAAAACTGGAAGGACGCGAAGCCGATTACGTGCTCACGCCGGACGGTCAGTTGATTTCGGGAATTTCGCTCACGGAAAACTTCGCCATGCTCGTGCCGGGGATTGAGCAACTGCAGATCGTGCAGGAACAGATCGACGACATTCGCTTTCGCATCGTCAAAGGTGCGGATTACGGCGCGGCGAGCGTTGCGAAGGTCGGCGAACTGACGCGCGAGCGGTTCGGCGACAACGTCCGATATGAAATCGAGTACGTCGACGCCATTCCTCAAGAACCATCGGGAAAGTACCGGTTCTGCATTTCCAATGTCGCCAATCCGTTTCTTAGCAATCACGAACCCGCGCCGGTGCGGACGTCGTCGACCTGACTTTTATTGATTTTTCAAGATCATTCGACCGAACCCCGTCGTCGAAAGCAGTGGCGCGACGAGTCGGACGGCGCAAAAAGGCCGCGTCGGTTTTTCAGGACGGGCCTTGGCAAATACACCATGAAGATCAAAGAGACGCTCATCCGCAATGCATTTTCGAACTGGCTGGCCTACGCCATCCAGATCGCCGTCGTGTTTTACACGTCGCCCAAGCTGGTGCATACGTTGGGCGAAGACCGGTACGGCGTGTGGAGCCTGGTGGAAGGGGTCATCGGATATTTCGCCATCCTCGATTTCGGCCTGTCGTCGACGGTCGTCCGGTTCGTCGCCAAGTATCACGCGCAAAACGAGTGGCAAAGGCTCAATCGCCTCATCAGTGCCAGCGTGCTGATTCTGGGCGTCTGCAGCCTGATCGTCGTCGTCGGCGCGTGCTCGATCGCATTCGGCTTCGAAGACCCGTTTCACCTCAACGACAGCGAAGCGGCGAACAACGCCCGCTGGCTGCTCGTGATCTGCGGCCTGAATCTGGCCGTCACGTTCGCCACTCAGGCCTACGGCGGCATCCTCATCGGAATGTCGAAGTTTCCCACGTACAACGGGCTTAAGACGTTCGGCGTACTGGGATGGGCGGTCGCGGTCGTCGTGATGCTGGATCGGGGTTATGGGCTGGTCGAATTGGTGGCGGTTAAAGCCTGCATCGACTGTTTCGCGCAAGTGTTGATGGTCTGGCGGGCCAAGCGTCTGTTGCCGCAATGCCGGCTGGACTTCACCGATATCAATCGCGAGACGATCGACGACGTCCGCAGTTTTTCGGGTTCCGCGTTTCTGATTATGATGGCGGGAGCGGCCGCGAGCCATAGCGACGCCGTCTTCATCGCGTATTTTCTCGGTCTCAGGTACGTCACCTATTACATGATTGCCAAGCGGCTGGCAGAGTATTCGCGATCGTTTTTTCAAAGGCTCTACACCGTGTTGACGCCGGTGTTCAGTTCGCTCGACGCCAAGAACGAAAACGATAAAATCTGCGGCATCCTGCTGACGGCGACGCGTTACATGCTGTATTTGGCGGTTCCGCTGCAGGCGGGATTGATTTATCTCGGCAAGCCGTTTATCACGCTCTGGATGGATGCCAACCTAGCGGCATTCAGTTATCCCGTGCTGGTGATTTTGTGCATGCCGCTGGCGTTCCGCGTCACGCAGAGCGTGGCCTCGAAGGTGCTGTACGGCACGGGGCGGTTGAAATGGCTGACCGTGGTGGCGATCGCGCAGTCGGTTCTCAACGTCGTCGTCAGCATCGTCCTGATCCCGCATTACGGAATCATTGGCTGTGCATTGGGAACGACGTTACCGAGCATCGCGGCGTCGCTCGTCATGTGCGGCTACACGTGCAGACGCTATTCGATTTCGCCGTTCACCTACGTCGGCGCGACGTTGCTCAAACCGTGCATTCCACTGCCCGCGATGCTGGCGGTGTGGTACGGGGTCAGCCGATATTATCCCGTGAATTCGTGGTTGGCGTTTCTGATCGTGGGGGCTTCCGGCACCGTGGTATATGCCTTGGTGGCGGCGATTATCGAATTCGGCTTGTATGATGCGTTTCGCAAATTGCAGGCGCGATTTGTTCCGCTGGCCCGCAAACCTGAATTCGACGCCAATAGCTGATTCCGCTTCGAGGACGACTTTTTATGGTCCAGGACTATCGAGAAGACTTCAGCCGTATTCCCGATGATCCGCTGCTGACGGTGGAAATCGCCGAACCGTCTGCCGGGCTGAAGGGCTGGGTCTGCATCCACACGATGGGACGTTTCGGCGCGTCGGGAGGCATGCGCTGCGTTCCCGACATCACCAAGGAAGAAGTCCAGTTGCTCGCCAAAGCGATGTCGTATAAGTATTGCTTCTGGAATATCGAGCAAGGAGGGGCGAAAGCGGGACTCGCCGTCTCGTTCTCGGCGGCTCCCGAAGAGAAGCGGGAATTGATCCAGCGCGCGGCCGCCCACTTAAAACCGTTAACGAAGTCCGGCATCTGGTCCGCATGGACCGACATGCATTTTTATCTCCCCGATCTCCAGGCGTTCTGCATCGGCGGCGATCTTCCCTACCGGTCGGCGAATACGGTCTCGTCGCATCGCACAGCGGTTTCGGCCATCGCTTCCGTCCGCGCGACAACGCAGTTTCTGGGCCGGCGTCCGGAAGAGACGAGGATCGCCGTCGAAGGCTTCGGACACGTAGCGCATTATCTCGCCAAACTCGCGGCGCCGCTCGGGTACAAGATCGTCGCCGTATCGAATCGCTTGGGCTGCATCGCGAACGACGCCGGGCTCGATCTGAAGATGTTGCTCGACCGTTCGCACGAAAACTCCGCGGAATGGATCACCGAACCCGGCCCGTGGGAATTTCTCGATCGCACACAATTATTTTCGATACCCTGCGACGTGCTCGTCCCCGGCGCCCGCGTGCACGCCGTTGATCGCCAGGTCGCCTCGAATATCGAAGCGAAAGCCGTCGTGCCTACGGCGAACGTTCCGTGCACCGACGAAGCGCTTGCCGAACTCGACCGGAGAGGCATCATTTTCATCCCCGATTACGTGGTCAACGGAGGGGGAGTCTGCGGCCATATTCTCGGCGGCGATATGCACCCCGACCAAGTGAAAAGATTCGACGACAGCTTTATTCCCATGGTCGTGCGCATGCTGGAAACGGCCCAGCGCCGGGGAGTCGCGGCGAGAACGCTCGCCGAAGAGACCGCCCATCGCAATTACAGCGCCATCGCCAGGGGGGCTTACGTCCGCGAGGGCAAGCTGTCGCGCGTCGTCCGAGTTTTGCAGAAGAAGAAACTGTTTCCCGGCAATCGCATTCATGAAATCCGGGTGCAACGAACGTACGAATTGCTGGAGACGGCGTTCAAATAGATTTTTGGTTCGGCTTGATGGATTTGCCGGCGCCGCGCGATGGAACGTCGTCGGCGTATTCAACGGGGATTGCAGGCGGTATTTGACGATGACGCAGCTTATCACTCAACCCGGCGCCCAAACGGCGGCCGATCGCCCCGCGAATCGGGAACCGGTGTTCGTGCTCGGCGTCGCCCGCTCGGGAACGACGTTGCTAAGCCTGATGCTCGACAGCCATTCGCTGTTGGCGATTCCGTACGAATCGCATTTCATGACGCGGTATTATCGTCAGCGGGAACGCTGGGGCGACTTGAGTCAGCTCGAAAACCGCCGCACTTTAGTGGCATCGATCTTGCAGGAACGTTACGTCGCCCGTTGGGACCATCGGCTCACCGTCGAAGAGGTCGCTCTGGAGAACCCGCGCACGCTGCCGGAATGCATCTCCGCCGTGATGGAAGCGTACGCCCGCGAACGAGGGAAAGCGGTGTGGGGGGACAAGAGCCCCAGCTACATTACCGATATCGACGACTTGTATAACTTATTTCCGCGGGCTCGATTTATTCACCTGATTCGCGACGGCCGGGACGTCGCCTCGTCGCTGGTCCGTCAGTGGTGGGGCTCGAACGATTTCGTCAACGCGATGCGATCGTGGCGCGAGCTCGTGTATTGGTCGCGCAAGTTATTGCGGATGATCCCTCCCGAGCAAACGTTCGAACTCCGTTTCGAAGACCTGGTCGAAAATCCCGAGCAGAAACTTCGCGAGATCACCACGTTTCTGGGTTGGGACTACGAACCGCACATGGCGACCGCATATGCGGAAAACTCCGCTGAAAAAGTCGGCGAGCGCATCCGGCAGCATCACGAACATATCGCGAAACCCCCGTCGGCCGAACAGGCGATGAAGTGGAAAAACAGCTTGTCGCCCGCCGATCAGGCCTTGGCATTTGAAATCGCCGGTGAATTATTGGTCGAACTCGGTTATCCTGAAGGGGTGACGCGTCATCCGCTCAAACGCTGGCGCGAGTTGACGCATCGCGTCAAAGGCGCCATCGCCTGGCGCAAAGGATTGAAGCGGCCTCGTTGAACTCTGCCTCCGCGCAGGCCGACAGGACGATCTCCCGATCCCCTGGCCTCGCGGAACAAACGCCGGCGCAGGGAACGAAACATTTTGAGTCGTGCCGGTCTAACGCCCGAACGGGACCATTCTCCCGGAAGAGGATTTGTCATGCAGTCCCTCATCAACAATCGACGGCAGCCGATCGCCTGCTTCGTCCTGTTGATCGGCGGAACGCTGATCGTACGAAGCCTGTTAAGCCCCCTCGCCTCCGGCGCGGATGTGACGCGAGCCGACGACGCGCCAGCGGACGGTGCGCCGCAAGACGATCGCCGAGACGTGTTGAATTCCGCCGACGTCCGTTTCATCGGCAAGACGACCGAAGTGCCGCACTTCCAGCGCCACGTTCTGCCGCTGTTTCGAAAACTCGGCTGCAGCGGACGCAACTGTCACGGTTCGGCGAGCGGGCAGGGGGGATTCCGCCTGTCGCTGTTCGGGTACGATTTCGAAGTCGATCATCAGACGCTACGGGAAGAGGATCATCTCCGCGTCGACGTCGATCGTCCCGAGGCGAGTTTGATTCTGCTGAAACCGACAATGCAGATCGATCACGGCGGAGGAGAGCGATTTGCCAAAGATGGCTGGAGGTACGAGTTGATCAAAAAATGGATCGAAGCGGGAGCGCCGCCCGTCGATCCCGACGACCCCCAATTCGAAGACCTGCAGATCGAACCCGCCGAGATTTTCGGTTCGTCCCCGGGACGGACGCACTCCGTTCGCGTGACCTGCTCGTGGTCCGACCAGACGCGCGAAGACGTGACGCCGCTCTGTCATTACGAAATTCTCGATGAAAGCGTGGCCTCCGTCGACGAGCAAGGCGTTGTGACCGTTCGCGGACCGGGCGATACGCATCTCATCGCATTTTACGACAACGGCATCGCGTCGATGCCCGTCACGATTCCCTTCATCGCCGTCACCGACGAAGATTATCCGGCGGAAGATTCGCCGACCGCCATCGATAAATTGATTTCGCAGAAGCTGCAAAAACTGGGGATTGCGCCGTCCGAACTGTGCACCGACGCCGAGTTCCTGCGCCGGGTTTCGCTGGACATCACCGGTTCGCTTCCGCCACCGGACGCCGTGCGCACGTTTCTTAAGGACGAGTCTCCCGACAAGCGATCGCGGAAGATCGACGAACTGCTCGCCAGTCCGGGATATGCGTCGTACTGGGCGTATAAGCTGAGCGAACTCTGGGGAAGCAAATCGCTCGATCTCCGAGAGCAATTCGCGCGGCCCTCGCAGCTTTATCACTGGTATCGCTGGACGCAAGACCGGCTCGAACGAAACGTGCCTTACGATCGGATCGTCGAGGGAATGGTCGTCTCACAAGGCCGGCTTCCCGGCGAAAACTACGACGGCTACATGCGGCGGATGGGTGAAATCTACCGCGACGACTCGAATTACGAACCCGCTGAAAACGAAACGCTCCCCTACTTCTGGTATCGCCAGTTGACGTATAAACCGGAAGATGCCGCGATGGCGTTTTCACATGCCTTTTTGGGAGTCAGGCTGCAATGTGCGCAATGTCATAAGCACCCGTTCGATATCTGGACCAACGCCGACTTCCTGCATTTCGCCAGTTACTTTTCGCGAATCAAACACGATTATCTCCCGGATGATAAAGAGACGGCCACGACGATGCGCGTCGCCCTTAAATCGGTTCATGCCCGGGAACAAGTACGGATGGTCCGCGGGGGAAAGACCTTTCCATTTAAAGAACTGGTGATCACTCCGCCGCTGAATAAGAAACTCGAAGAAAACCGTCAAAGCCCGAAATACGTCGCCCAGCAGTTGCCCATCGTGAAACGGCAATTGGCCGAAGCCCGCCGCTTGGGAAACAAAACGAAGATCAAACGTGCCGAAGAACAACTGCAAAAGTTCAATCGCGCCCGGCTCCTCGAACTCGAAGCGTTGATCGAAAAAACCGCCAGGGCGGTGAAGAAAGATCATCCCGTCCTGTTAAACTATCAAGCCAAAGCCCATGCGCTGCGGCGTGAACTTCAGGGGTTGCAGACGACCAAAATACTCGACGGTTTTCCCGCGGATCCCGAGGCGGTCGACGATCCTCGCGAGATTTTAATGAGCTGGCTGCGCTCGCCCGATAACCGCTATTTCGTCCGCATCTTTGTCAACCGCGTCTGGGCCGGGTATTTCGGACGGGGGATCATCGAGCCGGTCGACGATCTCAATCTGGCCAATCCGCCGGTCAATGCGCCGCTGCTCGACTACCTGACCGAATCGTTCGTCGAACGGGGTTACGACATCAAATGGCTGCACCGCGAAATCGCCAATAGCCGGGCGTATCAAAGGTCGTGGCGGCCGAACGAAACCAACGGTTCCGACGAGCGGAATTTCAGCCGGGCGTTGCCGCGGCGGCTTCCCGCGGAAGTTTTCGAGACGGCGCTCGCTCGGGTGTTCGCGGCGGAGAGTGATGGGGCAACGACGGCAGACGGGGATGAAATGACACCGGGGTTTCAACTGCGGCGCATCGATTTTTACGAACGCCTTCGGCCCAATAACGATCTCTTGAAGATTTTCGGACGTCCCGTGGGAAAACCCGATCTCTGTGACTGCGCCCGTTCGAACGAACCGGCATTGGTGCAGACGCTCTTCACGCAGAACGACGCCGTCATCGACCGCCTGATCGACAAGGGGGACTGGTTGAACGACGTCGATCGACGACAAACGGCGCGAACGCTCGATGACTGGATCGAAAACGCCTACCTGCGAACCCTTTCTCGCTTCCCCGAAAACGACGAGTTGACCGAATGCCGATCGCACCTCTCCGAGGCCGACAGCCTGAAGACCGGTTTGCAGGATCTGATGTGGGCTCTGGTCAATTCCAAGGAATTTCGCTTGAATCATTAAATGATCCTAACACAACCTCTGTGCCTGATGATTTTCTGCCAGATTTGCGACCTGAATAACAAGCACAACCGGTTATGTAGAGTCTCTAAATCGCGAATGCATTTTTCCGGCGCGATTTCGATAACGGAGTCTCCTTCGATGATCAACTTTCAATACATGCACCGCCGAAGCTGGATTTCTCTGGCGTGCGCCGGTTCGTGGGGCGCGCTGTTGCCGCGCGGCGCGTCAGCCGCAGCGTCGTCGCCGCGCATTCGTTCGCTGATCTGGCTCTATCTCAAAGGAGGCATCAGCCATCTCGAAAGTTTCGATCCGAAACCCGATGGGGACGCCGATTCGCGCGGCGAGTTCTCGGCGATCGATACCAGCATCCCCGACGTCCGGTTTTGCGAGCTGCTCCCCAGGACGGCGAAAATCGCCGATCAGTTCGTCGTCATCCGCGGCGTATTTCACAATCTCGCCGACCATACTTTGGGGCGCAGTTATTTTCTTTCGGGAAATCGCCCCAGCCAGGTGATCGAATACCCGAGCATCGGTTCGGTGTGCAATAAAGAATTGACCGCGCCGCCGGGAATTCCTCATGCGGTCGGCATTCCCGAGAATTATTCCGGAGCCGGTTATCTCGGCCTCGAATACAACCCGCTGGCGACCGGCGCGTATCCCCAAATCGGCAATCCCTTCACATTGCGCGGCCTGTCGCTGGAGGGAGGCAAGGCCGAGACGTATCGTCGCCGGACCGGATTGCTGAAGAAAATCGATACGGCGTTCGATCGGCCCCACTACGATAACAAACTCATCAAAGGGCTCGATCGCTTTTCTCGCGAAGCCGAAGAAATGTTGACCAATCCCGCCGTCGCCGAGGCCTTCGATATCGGCCGCGAATCGGCGGCGACGACGCAGCTCTTCGGCCGCAGCGATTACGACGCCGGCTGTTTGCTGGCGGCCCGACTGGTCGAATCGGGCGTGCGATGCGTCACCGTCTTCGCCGACGGCTGGGACACGCATTCCGACCATTTTGCCACGATGAAAAAACAATTGCTCCCCCGACTCGACAGTTGCCTGCCCGGCTTGATCGCCGTGCTCAAAGCCAAGGACTTGTGGGAAACGACCGCGGTGGCGGTCGCGGGAGAATTCGGCCGCACTCCCAAAATCAACGCCAATGCCGGCCGCGATCACTGGCCGCGATGCACGTCGATGCTGCTCGCGGGAGGAATGTTCAAGCCAGGGATCGTTTTCGGCAGCAGCGACAAAGACGGCGCATTCGCCTCCGGTCGAGACATCACCCCCCCCGACGTGGTCGCCACGTTGTACTCGGGTCTGGGAATCGATTACCGCCAGGAGAATCAACTGACGGCGATTCAGAAAATCCCGTTGATGCAGGAAGGCTCGCCGCTCGATGAATTGTTCGCGTGATCGCCAACTGAGATTGAAGCGATCCTGCTTTCTGCTATGGTTTCATCCTCTCTTCGGCATGTATGCTGAGTCGCTCAACGTTCCATGAATCTTACTCCTCAAGAACTCATCACATTTTCGACCGATGCATCGGTTGCCTCTCCAGACAATCGCGAGGGGTTTCGTTGGATGTTGTGGTTGCTGCGGCTGTCGACTTTCGTCAACGCCCTCGGCGTATTGTTCGTCTACGTCATGATTCACGTCGTCTCCGAGTCGCATTGGATCGGCGTCGTTCTCACGTATTTCCCGCGCATGCTCTATCCGGTTCCCGCGTTCGTGCTGGCGCTGGTCTCGTGGCGCTGGTCGCGGTATCTGGCAATCGGCAATTTGTTTCTGTTATGGCTCGCGCTCGGCCCGATTATGGATTTCCGTTACGGAGGGCTGTTCGTCGACGGCGACGCGGAGAAGGGTTCGCTCAAGATTCTCAGTTGCAACGTGCAGCGATATTCGCCTGATTTCACCGACGTCTTACGGGAAATCGATTCGCTTGATCCGGATATCGTGGCATTTCAGGAATCGAAGCTCAATTATCCGCCGCAAATCGAGTACTTTTCCAAAAAACCGTGGCATCAAGCGGGCTTTCATCAATTCCGAATTTTTTCCAAATTCCCAATCAAAGAACTTCCCAACACGGGAATTTTTACGGGATATAGCCGATGGCCAATGTTCTGCGTCGCCGGATTCGAGATTGAAACCGACAACGGCTCATTCTATTTGTTCAATATCCATCAGGCGACGCCGAGACACGAACTCTCAGATCTCAGTTTGCAGATGATGTGGAGTGGTGACACGGCCCGACAGATCGAAGCCAAGCACCGTTACCGCGACAAAGAATCTCGCATGTTT
The DNA here is from genome assembly GCA_040881995.1 of Planctomycetaceae bacterium. GTDB lineage: Bacteria > Planctomycetota > Planctomycetia > Planctomycetales > Planctomycetaceae > JAQCEJ01. Next base: position 21,660 of record JBBECD010000269.1, on the reverse strand, counting down.
CGCGAATACATCGACAAACTTCGCGGCGATCGACCGTTCGTTGTAATGGGCGATTTCAACACGCCGTCGTCGAGTTCTCTGTTTCGATCGCATTGGGGCGACCTGCAGAATGCGTTCGATCAATGCGGGTTCGGTTATGGCTACACGGCGAATTGCGAGACCGAAAGCCATTGGCCTAAAGGGCTCCCTTGGGCCCGCGTCGATCACATTCTGGGTTCGAAGGAATGCCGATTCGAACGCTGCATCACCGGCAGCAGCAACGGCTCCGATCACCGCCTGATCATGGCATGGATGAAACTGGCGGACGACAAAAAGTGATCACGCCATTGACCCGACGCTTACATTTGAATTCGCATCGGGCAGTCCTTCATCGATTACCGCCGCCGGGAATTCTCCCGCCTTCTCCCGAGTTCAAGACCATTCACCCGAGTTGAGTTACCGATCGATACCACCGTGTTCAACATGTCGTTAAAACGCCGGCGATCGCGCGTTTCCTGCTGGAGTTGTGCCATCGCGACGCTCCTGCTGTTCGCGGGATGCGGGCGCAGCGACGAGGTTCCGCAGGCCAGGTTTGTCCGCCAGATCGACTGGATGGAACGGGGCGAGTGGCTGAAGGTCGAGTTGCAGAGTCACACGAAGTTTGGCGAAGGGGGACGGTCGGTCGAGGAGGTCGTGTCGAAAGCCGTGCACTTCGACTGCGACGCCATTGCGATCACCGATAACGCCGATCATCTTCACGATTCCTTCAAGAGCGAGCATTGGGAAAAGATTCGTCAAGCGCGGAAACGGCATAAAGGCCTGCTGATTATCGGCGGACTGGAATGGAATCTCCCGCCGTTCGGACGCGACGCCCGTGCCGTCGTATTATTGCCCGAGGAGGGGAACGAGTTTGTTACGCTTTCCGAATTCAAAGCCGGTTTCGACGACGCCGGTTTGTCGACGCACGACCCGCAGCGGGCGCGCGACGCCCTCGAATGGCTGGCCAAGCGGGGAAGCGGACTCTCCGTCCCGCCGGTGCTGTTGTATGTCGATCCCAGCCGCAATGTCTCGTCGGCCGATAAAACGGTCGACCGCATGCGTCACTGGAGATCGATTAACGGTCTGTTCGCCGGCGTCACCGGCGCACCGGGAGATCAAGCGTCGACGAACGTCGGGGACTATACCGGTCCGCTGCCGACGATCGACCGCTGGGATCCCGCCGTCGCCGAGCTGGGAGGAGCATGGGATCAATTGCTGCAAAAGAATTCCGACGTCTGGGGAGCGTCGGCGACGTCCGACTTCCGAAGAGACCCCGCGCTGCCCGATGGCGAAGATTACTGGCCTGGCGAATTTGCCGAAACCTGGGTCTATGCGCCGGAGCGAAGTTCGAGCGGAATTCTCAAGGCCGTCAAGGCGGGCTCTTACTTCGGCGTGCACGGAAAAATCGCCCGCGAAGTGGAATTGACGGCGACCCTCCCCGGCCTGCCGCGGCGCGCTTACGCCGGCGAACGAATCGAAGTCACGCCCGGTTCTCAGGTGATGCTAAGCATTAACGGCCGAGTCGACGAAAAGGACTGGGCCGGCAATCCCAATCGCATCGATACCATCGAATTCATCATCAGTTCGGCTGAAGGGACGCGCGATATCGTCAAACCCGTTTCGGCGTCGGCCGCGTTCATTGTACAGCAGTCGGTGACGATCCCCGCCGACGGATGCGTCGTCCGGGCGCGCGGTCGAAAAATCAATCCGGACGGCGACGACCTGTTGTTCTACACGAATCCGATCCGTATTTCGGTGCGCCACGGCGACAGCCTTCCCGACGACGAACCGGACGCGCCGACGCTGGAATCGCCGCAGCAGCGCTGGTTCGCACTTATCGGCGTCGCCGGTCTGATCGTCGTTTCGGCGGCTTCGCTATGGACGTTCAAAACGCTGATCGGCAACGGTCCTTCCGTCGCGGGACCGTACCGCAGGGCGTCGTCCGGCATGAAACGCCGCTGGTATCTGCGCAGCGGAATGTTGTGGTTCGTGATGATGTTTTACAGTTCGCTGGCGCCGTTCCGTTTTCACGCTCGGTCGTGGCGGGAGGTTCTCGGCGATCTTGAAAGTATCAACTGGTATTGGCCCGCCGCCGCCGATCGCACCATCCTCTGGATCCACTTCTGGCTGGCGCTGGTCTTGAGTTTTCTCTGGCTGGGAGGATTGATCGCCGAACATCGCCGCTGGGGCGTCCGCCTGACGACGGCCGTGGGAGTTCTCGTGCTCGGCCTGTGCGCCGTCGGCGCGTGGGAATTTTTAACCGCGATGCTGCTGGGACAAAAGCTGTCGCATTTGAAGCTGATCGCCGCCGGGGCGGGGTGCACGATCGGCATCATCGCCTGGCTGGCGGGAGGAGAGCGTCTGCATCGCCGGCTGAACGAGTATCTCGGCGTTTCAAACCGTCGACGGCAAACCGACATGCTGTTGATCGCTTACATGGCGGGGTTTGCCATCTGCTCGGTCATGCCGTTCGATCTGTTGATCATGCCGGAAGATTTGAATCTGAAATTCGAAGCCAGGCGCATCGTGATGATTCCCTTCGGGAACGAATCGCGAGCCTTTCAGTCGCTTTTGATTTCGATTCTGTCGTTCGTTCCGGTCGGCGTCTGCATGTCGCGGATCGGCATGGGAATGAGCGGACGGCTGCGCTCATTCCTGCCGAGCCTGGCGTTCGCGGCGATGTTCGCCGTCGCGGTTGAATTCGGCCGTTTTCTCGCGTTCAGCCGGATCGCCGATACGACGTACATTCTAACGCATATCATCGGTGCGCTCATCGGCGTGGCGATTGTGCGGTTTCCCGGCAGCGACGAACACAAGCTGCTGTCGTACTACGCCGAAAAATACCAGCTCGGGCCGTATCTTCATTGGAAAGTGGCGGCGGTCGCGTATGTGCTGCTTCTCTGTTTTGTGTACTGGTGGCCTTTCGCGGTTCTCGGAAACTCGTCGGTTATCGCTCAACGCTTCGGCCGCTTCGTCCACTGGCCCTTTTCGGTCTGGCAGCATTCCGCCGAACCGAACCCGATCGCCAAGCTGATGATGTTCGTGCCGTTGGGAATGATGTTATCGCAGATCGTCGGCGATCCTTCTCTCCCCGCCCGGCTTCGTAAAAAGCTGGAACGGATTGCACTTGTTCTCGCGTTTCTTTTTGGACTCGGTCTCGAAGCGGTGCAAGGGGTTCTTCCTCCGAACGTTCCCGACGTGACCGACGCCCTGCTGTACGGCGGCGGAACGCTGCTCGGCATGGCGGTGATGTCCAAATGGCTGAGAAGTTCGACGTGAAAGGTCGCCGCATGCCGCGAGCCTTGGAGGCTCTGACACAACCGGTTGTGCTTGTTAAAATCGCCTCGAATTCAGCGGAAAATCGCTACGCACAGAGGTTGTGTCAGGATCATTTCGTGATTCGCCGATTCGAATACCCCCGTTTCTTCCTGTGACACGCGCATCGGCAACGCCGACGGCCCGACAGGAAGAAACGCAGCAGCAGTCGTGATGCAACACCCCCGTGTTCGCTCCGACTGCTGCTTCTTTTTTGCACCGCTGAAAGACCCGTTCTCCTTTTTCGCAATACGTTAAATGATTTCCCAGTTCCCGCCGAACAGGAATGCCGACCAGCAGAGCCCGAACGACATCGCCGCCAGCATCGGCCAACGGATTCGGCTTTCGGATAATCGCCAACCGGCCGCGACGAAGACCGGCATGATCACCCAACAGTAACGCCCGATCGAAGCGAGCGACGAGGCGCCGGTGATCAGCAGCAGCACCATCGCCAGCGTGAACAGGATCTGCCCCCAACTGAATTTGCGCACCGTCGGCAGGAAAAACAAAACCCACGCGAACATCCACGGATCGACGACGCGCCACGAATGATAATACAGCAGCGGCTTCTTCTCGGCGATTAGCGACAGCGAATACTTCAAACTGTGATAGGCCTTGAAATACCAGCCGAGCGGATCCCAGCGCGACAGCCCGGTTTGAATGTTGCCCCACTCCTGAATCGTCTTGAAATAGAGGAACGGATCGCCGAACGTGCGGCCGAGATACCAGAAATACGCCGCTAGCCCGACGCCGGATAACAGCATGCCGAACGTCGCGGCAAGCCAGCGCCGGTGAAACCAGCCGTCGATCAGCGCGATGCCGAGCAAAACTCCCGGCGGACGCATCGCCGACGTCACGCCGGCGATCAACCCCGCCAATGCGTAACGTTCGCGCTGCACGTACCACAATGCTCCCACGACGGCGAGCGCCATTGTCGAATCGGAATACGCCGTCATGCCGAAGAACGACGCCGGGTAGAGCAGCCAGCTCCACACCGTCCAGCGGGCGATTGATGCGGTGTAACTCCGCCGCACCAGTTCGTACAACAGACAGCTCGTCAAGAGCGTTGAAATATTCGCGATCAGCACCGCGGCGAGGGCGTGCGGAATGTCCGCACCACCGAGCGCCAGAATCATTAACGGATAGACCGGAAAAAAGACCAGATTCTGTTCTCGGCGATTATTGTGATCTTGTCCGGCGGAGGTGTTGTTTGCCTCCGGTTTCGGATGATGCACGTATCCGACTTCGGCGATCGAGAGATACCAGAACGAATCCCAGCGGACGAGCGGCGCCAGCCAGCGATCGTCGCCGCCGAGTTCCAGGCCGATCATCGGCGAACCGGCGAATTCCTCGGGATGAGCCGCCCAACGGCGATAATAGTCGGCGAGGTTTTGTTGCGGACCGGCGGCGGGATTCTGCGAACGGAAATCGACCGGAATCGGCCAGTACAACCATCCCGCATACAAAAAGAACAGGCACACCAGCCGCGTCACGCCCCACGCCAACACCGGTTCGCTCCAGGTTTCCCACCACGCGAACTCCGTGCGCGAATCGATCGATGCGCCCGGCAGAACTTCTGCAATGTCGGCCGCTTGCTCAACGGGCGCAATGATCGGCAGTTTTTCTCGCAAGCCGGTGATGAAAAGGTTCGTATTCATAGCGTTGAATTCTTTGCGGTGCGATATGTCCGCGCGTTCCTGTTGATCGGATTCGCTTTCAGACTTGTCCCCGTTCTGTGACGGGATCGAATGCTTGCGTATCACTGTCACTGCGTCGTTCAATCGATAGGGAACTCGCGTCTTCGCTCATTTCCTCTAACATCTTCGGTCTCCTCAAGCGATTGACGCTGATGATCGCCACAATAAGCAGACTCATCAGCGTGACGATCTTTCCCTGTTGATAACCGACGGGACGGAATGCGAATTCGACGTCGTGACGGCCGGCCTCCAGCGGCACGACGCGAAACGCCAGATCGCCGAGCATGATCGGCATCGCTTTGCCGTTATCGGTCGCCGTCCATCCCGGATGAAACAGATCGGTGAGCACCAGATAACCCGGCCGATCGAGTTCCGCGGCAACGGTAACGCGGTTGGGTGAGTATTTCGTAATCGTAGCCGGACGATATTCCGAACGCGGTCCCGGCGGCAGAACGTCTTTCTCCAACAACACCGTTTTTCGAGGATCGAACGTCTCCAACTGACGGCTGAGATCGTCGAACGTCTTCGGCTGTTCGGCTTGCCCCACGATAAACGCGCGCGGCAGTGCATCGGGATTTTCCCAGACTTCGACGGGAATGCTTTTTTCGGCAATGTCATCATCGGCTCGGGCGACCAAAGGAGGAAGTCGGCCTGTCCATCGCTTGATCCAGCCTTCCGGAAGAGACAATGAATTGCCCGCCGGCCATAACGCATATTTGACGCCGTACAAGTCGATCAGATTCATTCGCATCTTCGCCAGGTCGACGATCCAGAATCCCATTTGTTCAACAGGTGCGTTCTCGTCGGGGCTGAGGTGCAACATTGCCACGAAATAGTAGGTCAACATCAAGGGGTCGTAACCGCGCAGGCGATGAATGCCGATTTCGGCTGCGCGTTGATCGCTGAGGATGAGCTGTTGCGTCACCACGCGCGGATAGGTTCCCCCTTCTCCGCTCGCCGCTGCAAGCTGATGCAAATCGAAGGCCCCATCGGCGGTTTCTTCGGTTGATGAATTGCCGGTGCGCGTCGCCTGTGCGGGAAACGAAATCGGCCGCCGCGTCGTAATCGCTTCGCGGGCAAACAAACCCGATTCCAACAGCGTGAGCAGCGACAAAACGCCCGTCACGAAGGGCGACCGCCAGTGCTGCATTTTCAGCGGAATGAATTTAACTCCCATAAACAATGCCGCCGCCGGTGCGATCAGCCAGAACCACAAGATCGGGCGTTGCCAGATCCGTTGCAGAATTTCCGGAGTCGTCAGCTCGAGACCGCTCGGCATCATCAAGCCAATCAGCAGAGTCGCGAGGAATCCGTAACAGACCGCCGCAAACAGAGGAAGTCGCACGAACGGCTCGCGCCCGTTCGACGTTGCGTCATTCAGCCGTTTGACGGCCCAATCCACGCCGAAGCCGGCGAGCATCGCCACCAAGATTTGCGTGAAGAACAGGATTCGTCCCGGGCCGCGAAACCACGCAATGCCGGGGACGATTTCGTAGAGCAACGGAAACAACGGGCCGCTCCGGCCGAGAGCAAACAACAACGTTCCCGCGAGCAGCAGACTCAATCGCATCACGCCCGGTTGACGACGACCGCCGGCGATCCCCATACCGGCGAGCACGCAGGGAATCACGCCGAAGTACAACGCCATTTCGCAGTACGGTGTGAATTGAACTTCATAAACGTCGGGAGTCCCCATTAGAAACGGGTCGAGCAGTTGCGTGAAGTTTCGCTTGAGGAACAAATCTTCGTTGATCTGCATGCCCGATTGGCGAAACACCGCCCGCATGGACGAGTAAGAATAAATCTGAATTGGAATCAGATCGATGCACACCACTCCCGCCGTCAGAACGCCCACTGCGATCCAGCGGCCGATTAACTGTAATGCCGATCGCAACTTCTTGCGGTACATTAGCGACACCGCGTCGCCCGCGAGAAACAGCGACAGGATGAGCACCAGATAATACGTCTCCTGCACATGATTGCAGAAGAAGCTCATCGCCAGCACGAACGCCATTGCGATCACGCCGAGCCGGTCGCCGCGGCACACGGAGCGATACGCCAGCATTCCCCACGGAATCCAGCTCGCCGCGCAAATCTGTGCATAATGTCCTTCGCCCGCATGGGCCAGCCAATACGGCCCGGCGAGTGCGGCGATTCCCGCGAACAACGCACTCCCCCAGCGGCAGCCCATCGATCGCAGCAACAGGTACGCGCCGAATCCGGCCCACCAATGATGCACAACCAGGAGCCAACTCAACGCGATCGACGCATCGATCCAATGGCAAATCCAGTTCGGCGGATAATAGAGCGCCGATTGCGGATTGCCGACATAACCCACGCCGAGACTCACGTGCGGGTTCCACGCCGGGAACTCGCCGAATTTCTGCTGCATCTCAACCGCATACTGCCGGCTTGGAATGTAATACGCAGTGAGATCGTTGAGCCCTTCCCGTTGCGGGCCGACTAGAACTTCGGTCGGATGAATCGTCAACGGCCAGAACATAACGAGCGTGACAAGCGCCAATACAATCGCCGCCAGAAGATGCGCCGAGCACGCGTTGGCGCCGGCATCCGACTCCGCGCGATCGCGGGAGAGGGTGATGGCATTCTCGCCGTCGATGTCTTTCGCAGCCCACGTCATCTACACACCTCCGCCGTCCCCGCGATCGGATGGTCAGAAAAGTCAGCGTCATCCGGCCGAGAAAACACCGCCAGCAACGAACTGCCGCACAACACCGGAAGTACCGACTTTGACGCCAGCCAGGCTTCAGCCAGCGAACAGCCGCGCATCAGCGCATTGATCGGGCGCGGCGGAATGCCGACTGCGTACGACTGGGGCTTGCCGCGGCTCAGCCACTTTCTGGCATAGACCATCCCCAGCGACCAGCCGAAGAGATAATGCATTTCGCGGCATTCGAAGCCGGCTTGGCGTATGACGTGCATCAGCGACCGTTTCGTGTAGCGCCGAAAGTGCAGATTGACTTCGTCGTGTACGCTCCACAGTGAAGGAAGCGCGGGGACCGTTAGAATCACAGTCCCTCCCGGTTTGAGCACTTGAAAGACTTTGCACAACGCCGCGCCGTCGTCCTCAATATGCTCCAGCACGTCGAGCATCAGCACGACGTCGTACGATCGTTGCGTTTGATAGTCGCCGTCAAACGGCGTCTGTTCGATCTTGTCTTTCCAACGGCTCGCGGCATCGATCAGATGCGCATCCGGTTCGATGCCGTAAACGTCGCCGTAGCGAGACCAGTCGTCAAACGCCACGCCGCCGGCGCAACCGATGTCGAGCAGCGTCGGAGTTTGATTCGCATCGGGCGAAATGGGCGTTTGTTTCCGCCGAACGGCATCGCGCCAGCGATCGAGTTCGCGCAGCACGATCCGATGACGCGATTGCCACCACCAGTGGCCGCGCCACAATTCGACATAAGATCGGCTGTAAGATTCTTGCATCGCGGGTGATTTTTTCATTCTAACACAACCGGTTGTGCCTGTTGAAAACGCTTCAAATTCAGGGGAAAATCGCTATGCACAGAGGTTGTGTTAGGATCATTTAGTGACTTCGTGATTTCGACGGTTATTGTCGCTCCGGCGGAGCGGGTGTGACGACCGACTCGTCGTCGGCATCCATGAAAGCGTTTTCGTCGTCAGCGATCTTGAGCACCGGACGCCATTCCTTCGCCATCGGCAGTGTGACAAACCAGCCGACAGGCTGCGGCGGGCATTCGCTGATTTCATTCTCAAAACCGAGCGCCGTCGCAATCACCCACGGCGGCCGGCCTTTGACTTCGTCGAACACGCGGGCCAGATATTCGCCCACCACGCCGATCAGCAGCATGTTGAGACCCGAGACGAACAGAATCAGCGAGACCATGCTGGTCCAGCCGGCCGATTGCCGCGGATGCATTCCCATGAATGTGAGATCGGTGGCCCACCAGCCGACGAGAAACGCGATAAGCCCGATCGACAGTCCGCAGAACAGAATTCCCAGCCAGCTTGCCAACCGCAGCGGCGCGCCGCTGAACGACAGAATGCCGTTGATCGCCAGTTGTATCAGCTTCGAGAAGGTGTATTTTACATCGCCGGCGTGCCGGGCGTGCCGTTCATAGGCCACTCCCGTCTGCCGGAACCCGGCCCAACTGCGCAGCCCGCGCACGAACCGCGTTCGCTCGGGCATCTGTGACAGCACCTTCACGACCGAGCGATCCATCACGCAAAAGTCACCGGCGTCGAGCGGCACGTCGACGTTGGCGAGACGCTTCAACAGTCGATAAAACAACGCATACGCCGACCTCTTGAAGATATTCTCTTTTCGTTTCGTGCGGATTGCATACACGACCTGATACCCTTCTCGCCATTTGTCGAGAAAGCGGCCCAGTTCTTCCGGAGGATCCTGCAAGTCGGCGTCCATCACAACGACGGCAGCGCCACGGCTGTAATGGATGCCGGCGGAGACGGCGGGCTGATGGCCGAAGTTCCGCGAGAAATGCAGCACTTTCCAGCGAGGGTCTTCGCGGTGAATGGCGCTGAGAATTTCGGCGGAGGCATCGGTCGAACCGTCGTCGATCACGATCACTTCGTAATCGCAGTTCCAATGCGGAGCCGCCTTCGTCAGCCGATCGTACAACGCCGGCAGCGTTTCTTCTTCGTTCATCACCGGGATGACGATTGAAATTAAAGGTCTCATAGATCCGATTTCCATGATGCCTGAAAAACGCGGAGCGACGTTGGCTTTCGTCAACGCGGTCCTCACATCCTCAAATTCGTAATCATCGTTTATCGCGGCATTTCATCGCCGCGAAGTCGTTGTCTTCGTTACATCCGTCACGCTTATTCGTTAGAAAGGTCATCCCCCCCGCGAGGCGACGCCGCACGGGATGTTCCGGCGAGAGTTTTCGCATATTCCGTTCCATTCGCCCTCGTCGATAAAAGACCATTTCGTTCGACCTACAGATGCTGATTCGCCCACAAGGCAAGCACGAACAACGCCCAGAGTTCCTTGTAATGATTATGCGACCGCTGCATGTGTTCGTCGTACAATCTCTTCAGCTCCCGGCGGTCGAACATCGGAAGTTTGTCGCTCGGCCAGTCGCGAATCAGCACCTCGTAGAAAATCGTTTTCAATTCGCGGCGAATCCAGCGCGCGACCGGTATGCCGAATCCCTTTTTCTTGCGAGAAATGATCTGCGGCGGAATGAGCGGCCGCCGGCCCTCCTTCCCTTGCAGTGCTCTTTTCAGCAAATACTTCGTCGTTCCGCGGCGCAGTTTGAGCGAATTCGGCAGCGCATTGACGTATTCGACCAGTGCCCGGTCGAGAAACGGCGTGCGGACCTCCAAAGCATGGCGCATGCTCGCGCGGTCGACCTTTACCAGAATGTCGTCGACGAGATAAAACCGTTCGAAGAAATCGAGTGCCTGATCGAGATCGTCTCCCCCTCGTTGTTCGAGCTTCCGATAGGCCGAAACGATCGGCTCATAGACGCGATCGACGTCCATCGTCGACATGGCGTCGGGCAGCAGGCGCTGCAATTGCACCGGCGAAAATGCTCCCATCCACGTCGCGGGGCACAACTCCGGCGGGACGGCGACCCCTCGCAAAAACCGCGACACCTTGAAGGCGAGCGGCATGTTCCGCTCGGACGAAGGCAACCACCGCGACAGGGGCGAAACCACGTTTTCGTGCACGAACGACGGCACATACTGGCGATACCACCGGGCCGGTTTCACCGCGCGAAACGGATCGTACCCCGCAAACAGTTCGTCGCCTCCATCGCCGCCAAGCGCCACCGTCACGTGTTCGCGCGCGAATTCGCAGAGCATCGACACTGGCAGCAGAGACGGATCGGCGAACGGTTCATCCATCGCCGCCGTCAACTCCGGCAGACGTTCCAGCAACTCGTGAGCCGTGAACTGGCGATTGCGATGCTTCGTGCCGAAGTGCGCCGCCACTTGCGCGGCGTAGGCAGACTCATCGTAACTGGCGTCTTCGAAGCCGATTGAAAACGTCTCGACGCGGTTTGCCGGTTTTGCCTGCACCATAAACGCCACGATCGACGACGAATCGACGCCGCCGGAGAGCAACGCCCCGATGGGCACGTCGGCCGCCAACCGCTTGAAGACCGCTTCACGCAGCAATTCGATCACCCGCTCGCACGCCTCGTCTTCGCGGACGTCCCCGAATGACTGCGCGCCGTGCAGCGACAATTCCCAATACGGCCACACTCGCATTCCCGGTTCGTTCGATTCCGGCAACCCGTACACGAACGCCGTTCCCGGTTCGACGCTTTTGACCCCTTTGTAAATCCGTTCGCCCCCGAGCACGTAATCGTTGAGCAAATACGACACGAGCGCCGACGGCGACATCCGCATCTCCGCGGCGATATCCGGATGCTTCAAGAACGATTTGATCTCCGAGGCAAACGCAAATCGGGGCGACTTCGCCGGCGTTCCGTCATCTCGCATAAGATAGAACAATGGCTTTTTTCCCAGGCGATCGCGGGCGCCGAAGAGTCGTTTACGGTTGCGGTCGTAGATCACGAAGGCGAACATCCCGTCGAGATGTTCGAGACAATCGGTGCCGTATTGCTCGTACGCGGCGAGAATGACTTCCGTATCCGACATCGTTCGAAACGAATACCCGCCGTCGGCGAGTTGCCGCCGGAGGTCGCGGTAATTGTAGATCTCACCGTTGAACACAATCGCCGTGCCGCCGTCGGTATTGAACTGCGGCTGGTCGCCGGTGTCGAGATCGAGCACCGCAAGCCGGCGATGCCCGAGCGAAACGAATTCGTCGGCGTATGAGCCCCAGGCGTCGGGCCCCCGATGCGCAACGGCGTCGCGCATGTCGTCGAGCAGACGATCGTTTCTCGGTCCCACAAATCCCACGATGCCGCACATTGTTCAGTCGTTCTGCGTATTTTTCCTTCTCCCTCTGGGAAAAGGTGGCCGAAGGCCGGATGAGGGTGCCTTTATAAAGTCCAGAGTCGAGAGACCAGAGTCCAGAGCCAGAAAAATGCCATTCCGTGGTTAGCCGTGACGCGAAGGGTTTCCGAAGCGGAGCGCTTTCTTTTTTTCTTTTAGCCCCCGGCGAGTCGCCGGGGGTATCGTGCGCGAGAAATCCCCCCGGTCATTGACCGGGGGCTAAAAGGCGCAGCGGAACTGCGAAGACTTGCGTTCCCAAGCGGAGCTTGGGAACGAGATTGTTAGGACATTCGGATTTCGTCATTGATTCGTCATTCGGATTTCGACATTCGTCATTTCAGCAGCTTCACCCGCCATTCGGCTTCGCTGTCTCACCTGATACGTCCTCTTCCCTTGTGATTCGAAATAGGTCCGCATCAGAACTTCCGCCAGAAGGCCCTGCAAAATCGCCAGGAAACCGACGAGGACCGTCACCGCCGTCACCACGGGGAGCGGCGTTTCGACGAAATCCTTCTGCATTCCGGCGATGGCCGTGAACTTGAACCAGATCGCCAATCCGAACGGAATGATGCTCATCAGCAGACACAACAGTCCGAATCCGCCGAAAACGTACATCGGCTTCGAAGCGTACGACGCCAGAAATTTAACGAGCATCAAGTCGAGCACGACTTTGTAAACTCGGCTTAAACCGTATTTGCTTGCGCCGAATTGTCGCGGCCGATGATTGACGACCACTTCTGTGATCGCCCCTCCCTGCATGTGGGCGTAAATGGGTACGAACCGGTGCATCTCACCGTACAACCGGACGCCCGCAACGACGTCCCGGCGATACGCTTTCAGCGTGCAGCCGTAATCGTGCAAGCCGACGCCTGAGATTTGGCTGATCAGCCAATTCGCACACCGCGAGGGAATCGTCCGCGTGATCGCCCGGTCCCGCCGGTGTTTTCTCCAGCCGCTGACAACGTCGTATCCCTCGGAGAGTGTCGCGACTAGTCGCGGAATATCGGCGGGATCGTTTTGCAAGTCGCCGTCGATGGGGACGATCACGTCGCCCGAACTGTGATCGATCCCCGCCGACATCGCGGCGGTTTGACCGTAATTGCGGCGGAAGTGAATCACCAGCACGGCGGGATCGTCCTTCGCCATCACGTCGAGAATTTCACCGGTGCGATCGGTCGATCCGTCGTTGACGAAGATCAGTTCATACGCCCACGGCTGGTCTTGCAGCGCGGCGGTGAGTTCGTCGAATAACGCCGCGAGCGATTCGTCCTCGTTGTACACCGGGATGATGACCGAAATCATCTCCGAGGGTGCGTGAATCTCTCGCGGGATGGTGGGACGCTTCATCATAGGATCGCCGAATCTCGTTAACCTGCGTTTACACTTTGTTCATTTCTGGAAACAATCAGCCAGACTGCGACAACGATCAATGTCATCGCCGTCACCCCCGCACCGATCTTCGACAGCGGCGGCGAGTAACGAAAGACGATCGTCTGTTCTCCGGGCGAAATCGGCACGGCGCGGAAGGCGTAGTTCGCCGGGAGGATCGGCAGCGGCTTGCCGTTTGCTTCGGCAGTCCAGCCGGGATACCACAAATCGGTGAGAACCAGATAACCGGGCTTGTCGACTGCGACGTCGACCGCGATGCGATCGAGCGAATAATGGCGAACCGTCGCCGGGGCGAAGTCGCAACGCGGTCCGGGTTGATGCATATCCTGCGGCAGCAGCACTTGTGCCCGCGGATTGAGAGCATTCAACTTCTCAACGACGTCGTCAATGTCATTCGCGTTTTCCAGAATCTCCACCTCACCCACGACGAACGCCCGTGGCATGGCGGCTTTATTCTTGAGGACCGTATATGAGAACGAGGGGATCGATTCCCCAGCGAGCACGAATTCTCGCGGCATCCCGCCGCGCGATGTGATCTGCCATCCGTCCGGTGCGTCACCCCGGTCGTCTCGAACGACGGCGTAGCGGGTTCCCAATAGATCGAGCAGCGGCTTGTGATAATGCGACAGATCGATCGGTTCGATGCCGGCCAGTTCGGTTGCCGGGTCTTTGGGTGAAACGAGCGCCGCCATGAACAGCGCCCAACGTGCCAGCGGAACGGGATCGTACGCCTGTACCTTCTGAATTCCGGCGTGCCACGCTTCGCGATCGCTCAGCAAATCCTGCTCGACGAGTACCCGTTCCCACGGCGACGAACGTTCGAGTTGAGCGATCAGCGGATTCACCCGGCGAACGTTTTCACTCGGGATAACGCGTAGCACGGCATGTGCATGATGCTGCAAATCGGCGACGGAGAGCATGCACAGTACGACTCCCAACGCGGCAGCAAGCCGCTTCGAATCGCTCCACGTCCGCGGCAAGAGCCGATCCAACCCCGCCCCGGCGAACAGCGCCATCAGCAGCGAGCAGAAGAACAACATCCGCGACGGCGCCCGAAACCAGCTCACCGCCGGGACATGATTGTGCATGAGCGTGTACAGCGGCACGTCATCGCCGAACGCGAACAAAAACGCCAGCCCTCCGATGACTAACCAGCGTCCCCACAAGTAGTTGAAACCATTCCGCAGCATTCCCCACAATGCCAGCGGCGTGACCAGCAGGCCGAAGTGGCACAACGTTTCCCAGTAATATTTCCCCGGTCCGCGATAATCGGCCGGACCGCCCAAGGCGAGCGGATTGAGCAGTTGCTTCAGGTGTTCGACGCCCAGGCTGATCTCGCTCGACTGTGCTGGAGTCATCCCCGTCGCGCGGACCGCTTGTTGCGTATAGGCCCACGTGGGAGCGAGATCGACGGCGATCAGTCCCGCGGTCATTAGCGCGACGCCGATCATCCGCGTCAGAAATTTCAAGCGGGAGATCGCCAGTCCGCCGCGCGGGGCCGTCAGCACGTCGGCCGTCGTTAACAGGCCGATGATCAGCGACAAGTAATACAGTTCCTGCACGTGACCGCAGTAGAAACAGAGCGCTAGCACACCGGCGAGCAACGCGACCGAGCGCTTGCAGCCGCGGCGGATGCGTTCGAAACAGATCAAAGCCCAGGGCGCCCACGCGATTAAACAGACGGGGTTGTAATGTCCTTCGCCGGTGTTGGCGATGAGATAGGGAGCCGCGAGAAACGCCGAACCGGTCATCACGCCGGCGAATAGACTCAAGCCCTGTTGCCGTCCCCAGAAGTACGCTCCCCAGCCCCCCCACAGATGATGGGCGACGAGCAGCCAGCTCATCAGCACGATGGGATCGTACCAGCGGAACAACCAGTTCGCGGGATAAAACAACGCCGATTGCGGATTGCCCCACCACGGAATTCCCGACAATCCCCCAGGATTCCAGATCGGCTGGGAGCCGAACTGCTGCTGTGCGTCGCACTGATAGGAACGGAACGCGAGAATCTGCCGCGTGACGTCGTTGAACCCCTGATCCTGCGGCCCAACGAGCAGACCGTAGGGATGCCGCACGAGATCCTGAAAGCAGACCGCCGCCGTCAACATCAGACAGACGAGTGCCGTCAGATGTTCTTTCCAAGACGGTTTCGTCAGCGGCAGCAAAGTTTGCGACATACGTTCTGTAATCTTGAAAGTGCGACGGTCGACGTCTGCCGGAAATAAATTCCGCGCAGTTTCCCATCCTCCAGCAGGGCAGTTCGCGTGCCGCGCCGGCCTGGTTCCCGGCGGCGCGGGAATTGCTAAACCCTGTTGCAGCAAATGGCGTGCGACGGCGCAAACCCGCTTGACGTCACCACGTCGCAGCACGGCCTGCAACATTCGCACGATCGATACAACCCACAGATACGATTGCCCCGCGACATCGACGATGCAGCACGTTAACTCCCGCGTCGATAGCGACTTCATTCTCATTTCGCACTCGAACAATCGCACGAACGTTTCATAGCACTCTGAACTCCCACTCCCGCAGGGCGCGACAATCTATGCCGATTTCGATTCCCTTTAATAAACCGTTTATCGCCGGCAAAGAGCTGTTTTACATTGCTCAGGCGGTGACTTTTGGCAACCTCGCGGGGGACGGCCCGTTTACAAAACGCTGCGCTGAAACCCTCGAAACACGATTCGCCATCGGCAAAGTCCTGATGACGCCGTCGTGCACCGCTTCGCTCGAAATGGCCGCCATGCTGTGCGGACTCGCCCCCGGCGACGAAGTGATTCTCCCGTCGTACACGTTCGTCTCGACCGCCAATGCGCTCGTTCGTCTGGGAGCGACGCCGGTCTTTGTGGATATTCGTCCCGATACGCTCAACATTGATGAAACGCTCATCGAAGAAGCCATCACCGAAAGAACCAAAGCGATCTTCGTCGTGCATTACGCCGGCGTCGGCTGCGAGATGGACCGCATCATGGCGATCGCGCGGGGCAACAATCTTAAAGTCGTCGAAGACGCCGCACAGGGAGTGAACTCGTTTTATCAAGGAAGGGCTCTCGGCTCGATCGGTGATATCGGCACCTACAGTTTCCACGAAACGAAGAACGTGATCTGCGGCGAGGGAGGCGCGCTCTGCCTCAACGACGCTAACATGATCGAACAGGCCGAGATCATCCGCGACAAAGGGACCAACCGCCAGCGTTTTTTCCGCGGCGAAGTCGACAAATACACGTGGGTAGCGCAAGGTTCGAGTTACGTCCCCAGCGAAATCTGCTCGGCGTTCTTATATGGACAACTCGAACTGCTCGACGAGATCAGCCAGCGCCGCAAAGATTTGTTTCAGACATACTGGCGGCACTTGCAGCCGTTCGAGGCGACATGCGGTATTCGCCTTCCGCGCATCTCCTCCGAGTGCGACAGCAACTTCCACATTTTCTACATGATCATGCCGACGCCCGGGCTACGAACCGAATTGATCGACTGGCTCAAAGCACGCGGCGTGCACGCGGTGTTTCACTATGTGCCGCTGCACACGTCGCCGATGGGCATATCGTATGGGTATCAGCCGGGAGATTTGCCGGTGACCGAAGACCTGAGCGCCCGGCTGCTGCGTCTGCCGATGTTTTATGAACTGTCCCCCGTGCAACAGATGACGGTTATCGAAGCGATCATTGAGTTTCTGCAGGAGCGAGTGTCCGCGGGGAAATCTCTTCCGGTGGGATATCATATCGAATGACGTCGAGTTGTCGATGAGGCGGAGGATCACGCTTGGGACAGGGGGCTTACGCCTCCCCGCTCGCCTTGGCGTCTCTGGCCCTCGACCCTGGACTCTGGACTTTTCGACTCATGAGGCAAGACGCAATGACTTCACCGCATGACATTCAGCCGACGGTTGCGGTCGATATTTCGATCGTCGTACCGGTGTATCGATCGGCGCAGTCGTTGCCGGTGTTGATCGATCGGCTGAACGCCGTGCTGCAGACGCTTGGCCGATCGTACGAAATCATTCTCGTCGACGACGGGAGTCCGGACGATTCGTTTCGCGTGATGCGCGCCCTGCAGGCCCGGCAGCCCGATGTCATCACCACCGTGCAGCTTATGCGGAATTACGGCCAACACAACGCGCTGATGTGCGGTTTCCGACACGTTCGCGGCCGATATGTCGTCACGCTGGACGACGACTTGCAGAATCCCCCCGAGGAGATTCCCAAGCTGCTCGAAGCCATCGAACGCGGTGAACTCGATCTCGTCTACGGTTGTCCCGACGCGAAACAACACGAGTCGTGGCGGAACGCCGGGTCGGCGCTGATCAATATTTTCTTCCGCACGGTCTATAAACTTTCGGTCACCGTCACGCCGTTTCGCATCATGCGGCGGCAACTCGTCGACAGCATTGTGCCGTATGCCCTCAATTTCACGTACGTCGACGGCCTGTTGTGCTGGAACACGCAGCGCGTCGGCCAGGTGACCGTCGAACATCACGCGCGGCCGCACGGCCGCTCGGGTTATTCGCTCGGCAAATTGATGGTGCTCGCCCTCAACCTGTTTACGAATTTTTCGCTGCTGCCGTTGCAGTTGGTCTCCGGCGTCGGATTTGCGGCGAGTTTTATCGGCATGATTACCGCGGCGTTTTACTTGTATCGTTACCTGTTCGATCAAATCACCGTCCCCGGATACGCCTCGACGATCGTCGCCATTCTGGTGCTCGGGGGATTGCAACTCCTCTCGCTGGGGCTCATCGGAGAATACCTCGGCCGATTGCATCTCAACGTCAACAAAAAGCCGCAATACACCGAACGGCAGGCGACGACCGCGGGGCACCGGCCGCAGGACGAATCACCGACCGCCGTCCGCAACGCCAGCGCATCGTCGATTGACATAACTCGCGTACCTCATTCCCTCCCTGAGTCCACATAACAAAAGCATCTCCATTCCATGTTGATGGTTAACGATCATCGTCCGCACGATCTCTCGACCGAGAGGAGACCGACGCCGTCGCCCAGCCGCGTGACGCGCTGGTGGGTGTTTCCGGTGACGCTGTTTGTGCTCAGCCGCATCTGGTGCATCAGCGCCTTGTATGTCGGGGCGTGGTATTTTCCGGTGCAGAGCGATTTTAAAGATCTCAATCCGCACGCGGGAACGTACGACGACCTGCCGCAGTATTACCGCGATTATGCCGCCCGGCTGCCGGATTATGGCCGTTATCCGCTGCTCGGGGTGAACGCCGGCGGTCGCTGGAGCGACTTCGCCCCGTTCGTCCATTGGGATGCGCTCTGGTATTTGAGCGTGGTCGAGGTCGGCTATCAGGCCGATACGGAAGCGCCGACGCAGCAGAATCCCGCCTTTTTTCCGGTCTTTCCGCTCGCCGTCCGCGCGTTGTCATTTCTCGGCGCACCGACCATTCCCGCGGCGATCCTGCTCGCCAATCTGGGAACGCTCGCCGCGAGTTGCCTGTTCTATCACTTCGTGCGGCGGACATACGGCGAACCGGCGGCGCGATGGTCGCTGCTGTTTTGGTTATTTCATCCGATGGGATTTTTCGGCAGCGTGCCGTACGCCGATTCGTTTTTGGCGGTATGCACCATCGCCGCCATGAATGCGGTCACACAGCAACGCCATCTGCTTGCGGGACTCTGGTGCGGTATCGCCACGGCGGTTCGCCCTCCCGCACTCGCGCTCGCGGGATTGTTCCTTCCTGCCATCGTGGGAAAATCGCAGTCGACGAAGACTCGAACGAATTCCTTCGTCGGCATGTGCCTCTCGGGCCTCGGAATCGCCATGTACTTCGCATACCTCGGTTATGAATTCGGCGATCCGCTGCTCTATCTACACACCAAATGGTACGACCCGCCGTCGATGTCGGGGCTGAATCCGCTGCGCTGGCTCAAGACGATTGCCGGCGGCATCATCGGCGTTTTCCTGCTGCTGTTCCGCCCGGAGACCCCGCCGCTCGAATTGTATTCCGGCCGCGTGGCCGATCCATTGCTGTTCGTCTGGGCGCTCGCCTGGTTGCCGGCGGTGCGGCGGTTCGGTGCGGGCATTTGGTTCTTCACGATTCTCGCCTGCCTGATGCCGCTGATGTCGATTGAATCGACCGCGTCGTACGGACGTTACATGTGGGTGGTGATGCCGGTCTTTCTCGCCGCGGGCACAAAGCTCGCCGGCAAACCCAGCGGCTGGGCGACGTTGATTTTCTTCGCCGCGGGACAATTCATGCTGGCCATGTGGTTCGGCGGCGGATGGGTCGTGATTTGACGAAGTTTACCTCATGTGGCGAAACGGCAACGTTCAGCCGAAACGCGATGACCTTTCACCACAACATGCCCGTGAGCATCTCGCCTCTTTTCGGATCGTAATTGAGACACCTTTTGGCAGAGAACGCCGACATTAACGGCACAAAACATGACATCTTGTCGCCAATGACTTCTTTCATCGCCGTCCCGTTGCATTGCCGGCCATTCCGTCTTACGCTGAATGGCAGCGGTCGAATGCGGCTCGGCATTAAATGTGCATTTTTCTTCGAGCCGAAGTATTCCGTCCGCACACTTTGAAACTTTCGTGACATGACGTTCACACCCGGTCCACTACAGAAAATCGCCCCCAGCGTCGTGCTCGGCGAGAACGTGCGCATCTTCGATTTCGTCAATCTGTACGGCTGCACGATCGGCGACGAGACGAAGATCGGCACGTTCGTTGAAATACAGAAGAACGCCCACGTCGGAGTCCGCTGCAAAATCAGTTCTCACACGTTTATCTGCGAAGGGGTGACGATCGAAGACGAAGTCTTCGTCGGTCATCACGTCTGTTTCACCAACGATTTACACCCCCGTGCGGCGAATGCCGAAGGTCAACTGCAAAACGAAGCCGACTGGTCGGTCGTGCCGACGCGGGTCAAACGCGGCGCCTCGATCGGTTCAGGAGCGATCATCCTCGCCGGTGTGACGATCGGCGAAAACGCATTGATCGGCGCCGGAGCGGTTGTCACTAAAGATGTCCCTGCGGGCGAAACCGTCGCGGGAGTTCCCGCTCGAATCATAATGAAATCAACACGGGAGTCGACGCCGTCATGAAGGTTCCATTTCTCGATCTGCGGGCGCAAAACCTGGCGCTGGGGGACGAACTCCGCAGCGCGTTCTATCAGGTGATGGACGACTCGCAGTTCATCCTCGGTTCCGCGGTCGAACAATTCGAACGCGATTTCGCCGCGTATATCGGCACGAAACATTGCGTCGGGCTCAACAACGGCACGTCGGCGCTGCATATGGCGTTGCTCGCGTACGACGTCGGCCCGGGCGATGATGTGATCACCACGCCGCACACGTGGATCAGCACGTCGTGGGCGATCAGTTATGTCGGCGCGACGCCGGTGTACGTCGACATCGACCCGGTGACGTACAACATCGATGCCGAAAAGGTCGCCGACGCCATCACGCCGAATACCAAAGTCATTCTGCCGGTGCATCTCTACGGACAAGCCGCCGACGTCGTGCAACTTCGCGGCATCGCCGACGACCACGAACTTATTCTCATCGAAGACGCCGCCCAAGCGCACGGTGCCGAGTTCAACGGACAGCGTCTCGGTTCGTTCGGCGAAATCGGCTGTTTCAGTTTTTATCCCGGGAAAAATCTCGGCGCCTTCGGCGAAGCGGGAGCGATCGTCACCAACGATGACCACGCCGCCGACCGCATCCGCCGTTTGAGAGATCACGCCCAGCAGGGCCGGCATCATCACGTCGAAATCGGTTACAACACGCGCATGGAAGGACTGCAAGGTGCGGTTCTCTCGGTGAAACTGCGGCAACTCGATCGATGGAACTCACTCCGCCGACAACACGCACAGACATATTGCGAATTACTCAATGATTGCGATGAACTCGACCTTCCCGCTGCACCGACGCACGAGGCGCACGTTTGGCATCTGTTCGTGATACTGCTGAATGACATCTCTCGCGACGACGTTCAAAAACAACTGGCCGAGCGCGGCATCGCGACGGCGGTGCATTATCCGACGCCGGTCCCCTATCAACCGGCATATGCCTTTCTCGGTTATAAACGGGGTGATTTTCCTCTCGCCGAAGACGTGACCAGCCGGTGCTTGTCTATACCGATGTTTGCCGAACTGACGAACGCACAGATTGAATACGTCGCCGCGTCGCTGAAGGAGGTATTAGCAACGTCACACGTCATATGAATCTTGTTGTAATTCTCGTTCCCAAGCTCCGCTTGGGAATGCAAGTCTTCGAAGCTCCGCTTCGCCGAACGCGCGGAAAACGCTCCGCTACGGAAACCCTTCGCGTCGCGGCTATTGAGTCTCACATTAATAATG
>JBBECD010000268.1:0-50177 GCA_040881995.1 Planctomycetaceae bacterium | reverse complement strand
AGGATTAAATCAGGTCTTTAAAAATCAGGCAAGTTATTTTGACGAGACTCCTTAGGTCTCGGCGATGTCGGCCAAACTGAGAAACACAGGTACACCCGCTTTCGTGAGATAGATATCGTCGGCGGGCCTCCTACCGTCCCCGAACCCGGCAGCATCGTCGCCATGCTCAGCCTCGTCAGCTTCGGTGCGGGTGCCGTTGTTCTTCGCCGACGTCGGGCGAAGAAGGTTGCGGCGTAAGTTCACGTCTGATGACAACACGATTCTCACAACGGGCGGCCTTTTCGGTCGCCCGTTTTTTTTGTTGACGGGGCGTGATGTCACTGACACCTGCAAGGGGTGTAAAAAACGATCGACGAACAGCTCCCTCGCTGATGTTTTGAATTACCAGAAAAATCTGGCTCTTGACCCTTGTCTCTCGACTCTTGACTCATTTTCCGGCAGCCACGGGTGATGAATCATCGTCGATGTTGTAAGATAGTGCTGACGCCGCGTCGACGTCTTTCCCACAACCACCTGCCGACAAGGGTGCGACTATGGTTTATCGAATCGTTATGTCGTTGTATTGCTCCGCCTTCCTGAAACCGACGATCGCGCTGCTGGTGGCGATGATCGCTCTGCCGCCGCTCTGCCCGGTTCAGGCCGCGGAGGATGCGGCACAAGCCGTCGAGGCCGAGAAACCCGCGGCCACGGAGAAATCGAAAACGGTCGCCGAACTGACGGCGGCCACGCGCGACGCCGTCGTCGTGATCAAATATCACGGCCGCGACGGACAATCGAAAGGCGTCGGGACCGGTTTCATCATTTCCGCCGATGGGCTGATTGCGACCAACTATCACGTCATCGGCGATGCCCGGCCGATTTCCGTCACGCTCCGCGACGGCAAATCGTTCGACGTCGTGGAAGTGCACGCGACCGAACGGCTCGCCGATCTGGCGATTGTCCGCATCGACGCCAAAGATCTTCCCGTGTTGCCGCTGGGGGATTCATCCGCCGTCACGCAGGGGCAGCCGGCGGTCGTGCTGGGGAATCCGCTCGGGCTCGAACACAGCGTCGTCAGCGGCGTGATCTCCGGCACGCGGGACATCGACGGGCACTCGATGCTGCAACTCGCCATGCCGATCGAACCGGGCAACAGCGGCGGACCGGTGCTCAACATGAACGGCGAAGTCGAAGGAATCGTCTCGCTGAAATCGACGATCTCGGAAAATCTCGGATTCGCCGTCCCGATCAACGCTCTCAAGCCGCTGCTCGAAAAACCAAATCCCGTGCCGATGTCGCGCTGGCTGACGATCGGAGCCCTCGACGAAACCCAATGGACGACGCTGTTCGGTGCGACATGGCGTCAGCGCGCGGGACGCATTCAAGTCAAAGGACTCGGCGACGGATTCGGCGGGCGGTCGCTCTGCTTGTGGCACGAGGCGGTGGCCGAGTTCCCGCAAGAAATCGCCGTCGCCGTCCGCATGGAACAGGAAGACGGGGCCGCGGGGATCGTGTTTCACGCCGACGGCGACAACAGGCATTACGGTTTTTATCCCAGCAGCGGGAAGATGCGGCTGAGCCGGTTCGACGGCC
This sequence comes from Planctomycetaceae bacterium, assembly GCA_040881995.1. Classification (GTDB taxonomy): domain Bacteria; phylum Planctomycetota; class Planctomycetia; order Planctomycetales; family Planctomycetaceae; genus JAQCEJ01. The sequence continues at coordinate 48,605 of JBBECD010000268.1, read as the reverse complement.
CCGACGTTTACGCCTGGCAGGTGCTCGAAGAGAAACCGAGCGAACATTACAAGCCCGGCGAATGGAACTGGCTGAAGGTGCATCTCGACGCCGATCGTTTTCGCTGTTACGTCAACGACGAACTGGTGTTCGAATCGTCCGACGCCGTCTACACCGGCGGGAAGGCGGGATTGGCCAAATTCCGTCATACTGAAGCGGAATTTAAAGGATTTCGCATCGCGGCAGAAATCGCGCCGCTCATGCCGGACGGCGAACTGATCGCCAAACTGAGGGAACAGATTCGCGTGCTGCCGCTCAAGCGGCCTCCGCCGCGCGAATTGGTCGAACAGCTTCCGGATGATCCGTTGGCTCAGACGCTCGTGCTGGAAGAACAGGCGAAGGAACTCGAACAGCGGGCCGAGCGCGTCCGTCAGCTTGCCAAGGAAATTCAACTGCATCACACGCACCGGGCGTTGGGCGAGGAAATGGCCAAACCGGAGGCCGACGTCGACCTGCTCAAAGCCTCGCTGCTGCTGGCGAAGCTCGACAACCCAGAACTCGATATCGATGCCTATCTCGCCCAGGTCGAGCGAATGGCCAAAGAGATCGCGACGCCATTTACTGCGGAAACCGCCGAAGCCGAGAAACTCGCGGCCCTCAATCGGCATCTGTTTCAGCAGCTCGGATTTCACGGCAGCCGGACCGATTACTACAACCGCTCGAACAGTTATCTCAACGAAGTGCTCGACGATCGCGAAGGGTTGCCGATTACGCTCAGCGTGCTCTACATCGAACTCGCCCGGCGGCTCGGGCTGAACGTGGTCGGCGTCGGTCTGCCGGGGCATTTCGTCGTGCGCTACGAACCGAAGGATGGCGAACCGCAATTGATCGACGTCTTCGACGGCGGAACCGTTTTCGCCAAAGACATCGCGGCGATCCGCGTGCAGCAGGCGACCGGCCGGCCGATCGACGAAGCCGATCTCGCCGCGCAGAGCAAACGGGCGATCGTCACCCGCATGTTGCACAATTTAATGGGCGTGGCCCGCGACGCGGCGGACGCCGAGGGGATGCTGCGCTACGTCGACACGCTGGTGGAACTCAATCCGCAGGCGGGGCAGGAGCGCTGGTATCGGGCGGTGTTGCAGTTTCAGACGAAGCGGGCGGACGAAGCGCTGCTCGACACGAACTGGCTGCTCGACCATCAGCCCCAGGGAGTCAATCTCGACCAGGTCCGCGAACTGCAGACGATTCTCGAAACCGAAGCACGTGCTCGATGATTTTTTGTAACTCAGCAGTCGAATCGGGATTTGTAGGAATACAGGCTTCAGCCTGATCCGGCAGCCTGAAGCCTGTACTCCTACTGATGGCCGCGACTCTTTAACGGAAAAGTTGGACTCATGACGATCTGGGATTTTCTGGTTATCGGACTCTTCGGGCTCATGATGCTGGCCATCGGGCGGTATTACTCGAACCGCACGCAATCGGCCGACGATTATCTGCTCGGCGGGCGGAACCTCAACCCCTTCATGGTCGGCCTGTCGCTGTTCGCGACGCTGACCAGCACGTTGTCGTATCTGGCGTATCCCGGGGAGATCGTCAAGCATGGGCCGATGATTTTTGCCAGCATGGCAGGATTCCCGGTTGTGTTTTTCATCGTCGGCTGGCTGCTCATTCCGTCGATCATGAAACTCAACGCCACGAGCGCCTATGAGTTGTTAGAAGCCCGCCTGGGAAGACTTGGGCGCTTGCTCGGCTCGGGAATGTTCATCTCGCTGCGCATGATCTGGATGGCAGCGATCTTATATGCGACAACAGCGACAGTCGTCGTACCAATCTTCAAGCTCGATCCCAAATGGATTCCCCTGATCTGCGCAGCGATGGGCGCTTTCACTGTGATCTACACCACGGCAGGAGGTTTTCGCGCGGTGATCATGACCGATGCGATTCAGTCGTTGGTGATGATTGGCGGAGCCATTGTGACCATTGGACTGATCACATGGTCGCTGGGAGGAGTCGATCCCTGGTTCCCTGATCATTGGCTCGATCATTGGGCGCCGCCTGAATTCTGGCATCGTGAGGGAGCAAGATTTACCTTTGTCGGCGCGATAACCAACATGCTCGTCTGGATGATCTGCACCACCGGTTCGGACCAAATGGCGGTCCAGCGTTATCTGTCGACTCGCGATGTTCGAGCGGCCCGCTGGACGCTAGCCGTCCATCTGGCATCGGATGTTGTCGTCGCCACGTTGTTGGGACTGATGGGCCTTGCCGTTCTCGGATACTATTTTGCCAACACGCATCAATTCGCAGGCCTGATCGATATCTTCGCGAATGAAAAATCGGCGGACAAGCTGTTTCCCCAATTCATCGTCGTCGGCCTTCCGCCAGGCATGACTGGACTCATTATCGCGGCGATTCTGTCAGCAGCGCTTTCTAGCCTTTCGTCGGGGGTTAATTCATCGTGTGCGGTGATTACCCACGATTTCATGAATATTATTTCGCCTCGACACCTCACGCCCCGGGAAGGAGTCCGTCGCGCTCGTATCGTGTCGGCTGTAGTCGGTGTCGTAATCGTGCTACTCAGCATGTTCATCCAATGGTTGTTTATGATGGAATATGTCGACAATCTGATCGCGCTCTGCATGAAGGTCGTCAACCTGCTGACGGCACCGATCTTCGTCCTCTTCTTTCTCGCGATGTTCATTCCCTGGTCGACACCCATCGGCGGATTATTCGCCGTTATCGCAGCGGTGACCGTCGCCATCGGAGTTGCCTTCTTTGAATGGTGGGGACTGAATTTTCTGTTCATCGGTGCCATGTCGCTGATTGCCGGCATCGGCGTCGGGATCCTCGTCAGCGGAATCGAAAGGGCGATTCGGGGAAAACGTCCCGATAACACAACTGTCGCTGGATAAGGGCAGGTCCAGTTCAGGAGCGAGGGTCATGTCAACACGAGTGGTATACTTCAACGGTCGGTTCGTCCCCGAAAGCGAAGCGCGGGTTTCGATTTTCGATTCGGCGCTGATGTTCGGCGACATGGCGTTTGAAGTGACGCGGACGTACCGCCGCAAGCCGTTTCGTCTCAAGGAGCATCTCGATCGGCTGTACGGTTCGCTGCGGTTGATTGAAATCGACTGCAAGCTCACCCCGCGCGAAATGCAACAGTTGACGCTCGAAACGCTCGAACGCAACCTGCCGACGGAATCCGCCGATATGGACTGGCAGATCATGCACGATGTGTCGCGCGGGCCGCTCGACGTGTATCGCACGGCGTTTGCGGAGGGAATTCAGCCGACGGTTTCGATCAACTGCTGGCCGCTGGCCACGCACATGGGGGGCTTCGCGCCGAATTATCTGTCGGGCGTGCACGTCATCATCCCTGCGCAGCAGACGTTGCCGGCTCACCTGGTCGATCCCAAAGCGAAAACGCGGAGCCGGCTGCATTATCAGATGGCGATCTTGCAGGCCAAACGGATGGGACCGAATCGTTGGCCGGTGTTGCTCGATCCCGATGGATATCTCTCCGAAGGACCGGGCTGGAATATTTTTCTCGTCAAAAACGGCGTGCTGCTGACTCCCGAGCCGCGGAATATTTTATTGGGCGTGAGCCGCGGCACGACGCTGGAACTCGCGAAGAAACTCGATATTCCCGTCCGCGAAACGAATCTCGGCCGTTACGAGGCGCTGCACGCCGATGAAATCTTCTGCACCGCGACGACGTACGCCCTCGTGCATGCCGCCAGTTTCGAGGGGCAGACGATCGGCGACGGTCAACCCGGCCCGGTCTTCCAGCGGCTGACGCGGGCCTGGCAAGACCACGTCGGCGTCGACTTCGTCGCCCAGGCCCGCGACTACGCCGAACGGCTGCCGGCATGGGAAGCGGCACAGAACGTTGAGTGACGGATCATGCGATTTCAAATCATCATCGCCAATACAACCCAAGCGCATCTACATCGAGGAGATGACTGCCATGAAATACAACCGACTCGGCGCCAGCGGGCTCATGGTCTCGCCGATTTGTCTGGGGACGATGACGTTCGGCTCGCCGGTGAATGAGGCCGACTCGATTCGGCTGATCCATCAGGCCCTCGACCTGGGCATTAACTTCATCGACACCGCGAACGTCTACGAAGGTTACGCACGGTTTCTCGGCAGCGCCGGCGGCGTGGCCGAAGAAATCGTCGGCAAGGCGATGAAAGATCGCCGCGACCGAGCGATTATCGCCACCAAAGTCGGCGCCCCGGTCGGAGCCGGTCCGCAGGAAAAAGGACTGACCGCGCTGCATATTCTTCGCGAAGTCGACCGCAGTTTGAAGCGGCTGCAAACCGACACAATCGACCTCTACATCATCCACTGGCCCGACAAACAGACGCCGCTCGACGTCACGCTCGCCGCGATGGAGACTGCCGTAAAAGCCGGCAAGGTGCGTTACTTCGGCGCGTCGAATCACTCCGCCTGGCAGCTTTGTGAAATGGTGCATCTCGCCGAAAAACAGGGCTGGCCGCGCGTGGTCTCGTCGCAGATTCCGTTCAGTCTACTGCGACGGGAATTTCAGCAAGACCTCGATTTTTGCGAGAAGCACGAAATCGGCGTGACGCCATACCAATCGCTGCAAGGGGGACTGCTCACGGGCAAGTATCGCCGCGGCCAGCCGGTGCCGGAACAATCGCGTGCCGCCGAGAAGCCCGAGTGGATGTGGAAGATGGACGACGCGTTGTTCGACAAACTGGAAGCGATCGAACGACTCGCCGCCGAGCTGGGCGTGCCGGTGGCGCGGTACGCACTCGCGTGGACGCTGTCGCAACCGGCGATGAGTTCGCTGGTCGTGGGCGCGAAGCGAATCGAGCAAATCGAAGACGCCGTCGCCACCCTCGACGTGCCGATTCCGCCCGAGCATCTCCAGCAGATCGATGCCATCGTCCCCCCGCCGTGGAAGCAGATGGACCCGATTCGGGGATAGTCAAGAGCCGAGAGCCAGAATAATGCGATACGGATTCTCCGGTTAACATAACCGGTTGGGCCTGTTAAACGGCTTCAATGTCCGCAGCAAAACGTGACGCACAGAGGTTGTGTTAGCAGGTCTTAACAAGAGGACAAGGGCGAATGGCTCATGGAATGGAATTTACAGAAATCCCTCCTTTCTGCATTCGGCCTCCTGCTGCTGCTCGGCAGCGCCGCGCAGTGGGTGACGCTCCTTCGCCGCCGCCGTTTGCCGATCGCCTCGCCGTCGGAGACCGCAGCAAACGATAGCGCTCCGCCGCGCGATCCGAACCTTACCTCCGACGGAAATTCAACCGCACCCGCCGTTCCGACCGCCGAACCGGACGAATTGATTCCCGCGGCGCAATCCACGAGACCGGGACGCATCAGCGGTCAAGCTGTCATCGCCACGTTGTTATGGGTGGGCTTGTCACTTTTCTCAAGCATCCGAGACGAACTGGGAATCTCGCCCGAGGCGGAGCCGTCGTTGGACGCCGTGCAATTGAGTTGTCTGATCAACTTCGCTCTGTGGGGGTTCATGGCATGGCTGTTGACGGATCATGGGAAACGGTCGTTCGCCGAATGGGGAGGCCGTTTTCCCCCGCGTAACTACGATGTCGAACTGGGAACGAAAACATTTCTGCTTATTCTGCTGCCGGTCTTCGTCCTGCTGCTGGCCACGGCCACGTTTCGCAGCGAAGAAAACCAGCACCAGTTCCTGCAGTTGCTCCGCGACGATGCGACGGCGGCGACATTGTTCTGGCTCACCGTCGCCGCCGTGGTATTGGCTCCGCTTTCGGAAGAATTAATGTTCCGCGTGATACTGCAAGGCTGGCTGCTCGCCCGCTGGCCGCGACATGCGGCGATCGTCGGCACCGCGCTCTTGTTCGCCGCCGTCCACGGTTGGCCCGATGCGATCCCCTTGATTCCGCTCGCGCTGATTCTCGGTTACGTCAATTATCACTTCCGGAATTACACCGCCGTCGTGCTGGCCCACGCCCTCTTCAACGGTTTGAATCTGTTTCTGTCGGTGTCGAGTTCTTAACATTTTACCAGCCCGAAGCGCAAGCGAGGGTTCTTGCAAACACCGTGAAATTGATCAATCCCTCGCCTGCACATCGGGCTGGTATGACGAAAATGCACGACTCCCGTACGCTGGCGAGCGACTTCGCGTCGTGTTAATCTCCCTGCTGCGTCGAATTAACCGAATCCGCCGTCAGAAAGCCTTACGTTTTATGTCGTTTCCCCCCGTCGAACAGCAACTCGAAGTCATCCGCCGCGGCGTCGAAAAAATCGTTCCCGAGCAGGAACTCGCCGGCAAATTGCAGAAAAGCCGCGACACCGGCGTGCCGCTGCGCGTCAAATACGGCATCGACCCGACCGGCATCGATCTGCATCTCGGGCACACCGTCCCCATGCGGAAGATGCGGCAGTTTCAGGAACTCGGGCATCAAGCCGTGATCATCATCGGCAACTACACCGCCCTCGTCGGCGACCCGAGCGGACGCGACCAAACCCGCGCCCGCCTCACCATCGAGAACGTCGAAGCCAACGCCGAAAAATACCTCGAACAAGTCGGCAAGGTGATCGACCTCTCCAAAGCCGAGGTCCATCGCAACGGCGACTGGTTCGCGAAGATGACGTTCGCCGACGTCCTCGAATTGTGCAGCAAAGTCACGATCGCCCAACTCCTCACACGCGACGATTTTTCGAAACGTATGGCGTCCGAGACGGCGATTTCGCTGCACGAATGCCTGTACCCGGTGATGCAGGCGTGGGATTCGGTGGTCATCAAGTCCGACATCGAACTCGGCGGGACCGAGCAGCTTTACAGCTTCATGCTCGCCCGCGACATGCAGCACGATCAAAAACTCTCCGAGCAAATCGGCGTGATGTCCCCGATTCTCGTCGGCCTCGACGGCGTCCGCCGCATGGGCAAAAGCCTCGGCAACTACATCGGCGTCGCCGAGTCGCCGTATGAGATGATGAAGAAGTTCATGCAGGTGCCCGACGCGGTGTTGCCGATGTACTTCGAACTTTTGACGGAAATCCCGCTCGCCGAGGTCAACGAAATTCTCGCCGGTCATCCCAAAGTCGCGAAGCAGAAACTCGCGAGCACGATCATCGGCGAGTATTACAGTGCGGACGAAGCACAAGCCGCAGTTGAGCAATGGGAGCGGGAGATTTCGCAGAAGGCGATGCCTGATGATCTGGAGGAAATCCACGTCAACGGCGCCGAGCCGATTTCCCTGGTGAATCTGATCGCGAAGGAATTGAAATTAACGCCGACGAACAGCGAAGCCCGCCGATTGATTTCGCAGGGGGGCGTCTGGATCAACGACCGCGAAAACCGTCGCACCGACCCGCACGAGATGATCGCCGTCACCAGCGGCATGATCGTCGGCTGTGGAAAGAAGAAGATTGTGAAGGTGGTGACTGAGAAATGACGAATGTCGAAATCCGAATGTCGAATCAATGACGAAGCACGAAATCCGAATGGTTGAAAACGGGCCTCGCTTATGTCTTCGTCATTTGGACATTCGGATTTGCTTCGTCATTCGTGCATCGACATTCGTCATTCTTGAGATCCGCCCCCGATCGGCTAGAATGACGGCCGATCAACAACATTTGCATCTCAACGATTGAGGAGTCACGCGCATGGCTGTGGGATTTGGCATTGTCGGTTGCGGCATGATATCGGGCTTTCATGCCCGGGCTTTGAGCGAAATTCGCGGCGCGAAACTCGTCGCGTGTTACGACACGTTTCCGGCGGCGGTCGAAAAATTCTCGACGACGAACAAGATCAAAGGTTACACCAAGCTCGACGAAATGCTCGCCGACCCGGACGTCGACATCGTCACGATCTGCACGCCGAGCGGTTCGCACAGGGAGCCTGCAGTCGCGGCGGCGAAGGCGGGGAAGCACGTCGTCGTCGAAAAACCGCTGGAAATCACGCTCAAACGCTGCGACGCGATCATCGATGCCTGTAAGAAAAACAACGTCAAGCTCGCCACGATCATGCCGTCGCGGTTCGGAGCGGCGAATCAAACGCTGAAGGCGGCCATCGACGGCGGCCGCTTCGGCAGACTCACGCTTGGCGATACGTACGTCAAATGGTTCCGCACGCAGCAGTATTACGACGCCGGCGGCTGGCGCGGCACGTGGGCGATGGACGGCGGCGGCGCCTACATGAATCAGGCGATTCACAACGTCGATCTGCTGTACTGGCTGATGGGCGATATCGACGAAGTCTGCGGCATCACCTCGACGCTGGCCCACGAACGCATCGAAGTCGAAGACGTCGGCGTGGCGACAGTCCGCTTCAAGAACGGAGCCTTAGGCGTCCTCGAAGCCTCAACCGCCGTCTATCCGGGATTGCTCAAAAAAATCGAAATCCACGGCGACCAGGGTTCGGCGATCGTGGAACAGGACGATATTTTGTTATGGGACTTCGCGAAGAAGAATGCCAAAGACGACGCCATCCGCGAAAAATTCGGCAAACATTCGAGCGGCGCCGGCGGCGCGAGCGACCCGGCGTCAATCTCGCACGCCGGCCATCGCGAGCAGCTTAAGGATTTCATCAAGTGCATCCAGACTGGCAAGAAACACCTTGTCGACGGCGAAGAAGGCCGCAAGAGCGTGGAAATCATTCTGGCGATTTATCAGTCCGCCTGGACCGGCAAGCGCGTGAAGCTGCCGCTGAAGGGGGATCCCAAGCGGCCGAACACGTAACACGCCTTCTCGTCGAACGAGGAATCACTCTGGCTTCGTTCTTGGTGGGACTGGAGGACAAGCCGCCAGTCCCACCGTTTGCATTACTTGTGGGCGGCGTTATCACCTATAACCCCGGATCCAGCCCGTCATTCAAAATCGCCAGCTTTTGAAACGTCCCCACCGGCGGGTTGATTTCTTTTGACGAACTAATCTTCTCACTGACGAAACGCACCGAACCGTCGCAGAGCAGGAAGTAAGCTCCCCCCTCGTGTTTGCTTGAGTACGATCCGTCGACAGTGTTAATTCTTTTCTCATCGTTGCTGCTGGCAACGACGTCTTCAGCGTGACCGTTTGATCGCACGATCGACCAGACCGCGGCCCCGGTGTCGCTGCTGCGTTCACCTGCAATGATGGTGTTGCTCGTGCCATCGAGAACGTTTCGTACCGAAACGCTGCTATTTCGAAAGAAGAAACCAGATCCCGGCTTGGCGTCACTCTCTTCAGGAATCAGTTCCACACCGTAATTTCCGACATAGTTCGTGGCGCCAAAGCCGCCTCGCTTTTCATTGACATCGCCCATGTCGTCGGCCGGGCAGTGGTAGACTTTGATGCCCATTCGATAACTATTGCCAGGCGAATCCAGCGAAGGAGGATGGCTCAGCCGCAAATAAGCAAACGGCGCTTCTTTCACAAAAGGGAGGATCCTTGCCTGCCAGGCCAACGAGGGGCCAGCTTTTGCGTCTTCGTCGTTCAGTACCCATCCTGGCGGGAACGTGGCGAAAAAATCATGGTAACTGTGCAGCGCCAGACCGATTTGTTGCAAGTTGTGTTTGCACTGAGTTCCGCGGGCATCTTCCCGGGCGGCCTGTACCGCCGGCAGGGCGAGCGCCAAGCCGACTGCAACGCAGGCGGTGACGGTGAGCAGTTCTACGAGCGTAAATCCGCGTTTTGAGCGATGGCGTGAGAGCATGGTCGACTCCTCCAAATAAAGTGCTGAAAGACCGTTAGCGACAGCGACTTAATCAGTACTGTAACACACGCACGCGAGTTTCAGTACTACCGTGACAGTACAGTGTGACAACTGGCCGTGCGAATTGCAAGAGCAAACTGAAAGCATTGCAACATGTCAGCCGTCGTCGCGCGCCTGGCGCCACCGTTTGCAAAAACACGTGGGGCGGCGTTATTCACCAAAATTCCCGACGTCCAGCCCGTCATCCAGTATCGCCAGCTTTTGAAACGTTCCCACCGGCGGGTCGGTTTCTTTTGACGAACTGATCTTCTCGCTCACGAAGCGCACCGAACCGTCGCCGAGCACGAAGTAGGCGCCTCCGTCGTGCTGGCTGGAGTACGAACCCTCGACCGTGTTGATCTTCTTCTCGTCGTTACTGCTGGCGACGGCATCCTCGGCCTGGGCGTTCGTTCGCACGACGGACCAGATCGCCGCGCCGGTTTCCGCGCCGCGTTCGCCAACGATGATCGTGTTGCTCATACCGTCGCGGACGTCTCTGACCCGGACGCTGCTGTTTCGGAAAAAGTAGCCGGAGGCCGGCTCGGCGTCGTCTTCCTCGGGAATGAGTTCGACGCCGTAATTGCCCACGTAGTTGGAGGTGCCGAATCCGCCCCGGTCGCGATTGACCGTCCCCGTCTCGTCGGCGGGGCAGCGGAAGGTCGCGATCTCTTTGGTGTAATTACGTGGCGACCGCAACGACGGCGGGTTGCTGATATCCAGAACGTTATAGAGAGGCGCCTCGTCCATAAACGGCAGCAGTTGGGCTTGCCAGGCGAACGCCGGCCCCGCTGTCGGCTCGACTCCCTTGACCACCCAACCGGGGGGAAAGACGACAAAGGCATCGTGATAATTGTGCAGCGCGAGTCCGAACTGTTTCAGGTTGTTCTTGCACTGATTGCCGCGGGCGTCCTGCCGGGCGTTCTGCATCGCCGGCAAGGCGAGCGACAAGGCGACCGAGACGGTCGCGGTCACGGTGAGCAATTCGACCAATGTAAATCCGCGAGCTTTTCGACGAAGACGAGACATGACGGGATCCTTCTATCCGGGGTGTGATCTACGGGTTCAACTCGTCGTCGCCAATAACGATTCCATCGTCACGATGGGCGAGCTTCTGAAATGTTCCTTTTGGCCCGTCGAGTTCTTTCGACGAACCGATCTTCTCGCTGATGAACCGCACCGCCCCGTCGGCAAATACAAAATATACTCCCCCCTCGTGGGCGCTGGAATACGAATCGGCGACGGTGTTGATTTTTTTCTCGTCGTTGCTGCTGGCGACGGCGTCTTCCGCTTGTCCGTTCGAGCGCACGATCGACCAGATCGCCGCGCCGGTGTCGGACCCGCGTTCGCCGGCCATGATCGTGTTGCTCGTCCCGTCCCTCACGTCCCTCATGCCGATTTTGCTGTTCCGGAAGAAGAAGCCCGACGCCGGTTCGGCATCGCCTTCTTCGGGAATGAGTTCGTCGCCGTAGTTTCCGACGTAGTTGGAAGTGCCGAAACCGCCGCGGTCTTTGAGCTTGCTCGGGGACTCGTCGGCGGGACAGCGAAACACCTGCAAGTCGGTCGTATACAAACTGGGCTTCTCAAATGTCGGCGGCCCGCTGATCGGAAGCTCGTTATACAGCCGCGCCTGATCGAGATACGGCAGAATCATGGCCGACCACGAAAACGCCGGCCCCGCCTTCGGCTCGGTCCCCTTGACCACCCATCCCGGAGGAAACGTGCGATGAACATCGTGATAGTTGTGCAGCGTGAGGGCGAGTTGCTTGAGATTGTTTTTGCAAGCCTGCCCGCGTGCATCTTCTCGCGCTCGCTGCATCGCCGGGAACGCCAGCGACATGACAAGCGAAACAGACGCCGTCACGGCGACCAGTTCCACCAACGTAAACCCGCGAACTTTCAGGCGATGGGGGGACATGATGACATCCTTTCGAGAAGTGGTCGGATCGAGGATCGAACGAAGGCATCATACCGAGAGGAATGTTCATGTTCAACCGGGCCAGCACAAGAAATCATTCGTTGTCCGGTTGGAAGAGGGAATCGGGGATTTCGATGTCGAAGTCGAGATAGAATCTCGCCAGCGACTCCGTCGTCTTCACTTCGCCGTCATTACTGTGCATGGATTTAAAACGGATGATCGTCGGATACCAGTAACCCTTGGGCGATTGTTCGAAGTCTTCATAGTTGCTGGTGCTTTCGCTCAAGATCACGCGCTCGCCGTTCTCTTCGCGATAGGACAAATGAGAATTGTGAAGGACGATGTAATCTCGGGACGGATCGAGGTGGTAAGTGAATTCGTTCGTCCATTTCGGAACCTTACCGCTCGATTCCGATTCCGATTTCACCGTGACGATGAGCGTCTTAATGATGGCGTCCTCGTCTTTCGTCGTCAACTCGGTCTTGTGAATGGGACTGCTGAGATATTCGACGAGCTGCTTCGGATACGCAAAGACGATGGGAGTGGTGTTGGCGGGCCAATCGTTGCGATATCCACGAACCCGTTCCCAATCTGTCTTGTTCCATTCTTCGGGCCGAAGTGACATCCGTTCTTGATTTTGCGAATGAAGTTTTTCTGTAGGAATGAAGGTGTTCTTGTAAGAATACTTCCCCTCCGACAGTTCGACGGGATAGTTCCACAACTGCTCACACCACTGTTTCCACCAGTGACGCCTGTTGGTGTCGGGCGTTGGTTCTTCGATTTTGGGAGGGTGGTCTGGATCGATGATACCGATTTCTGATCGGCGACGATTGCCTTTTTTCCACACCCGCCACGGTGAGGTAATATGCCAAGGTGCCTCCGGAGCCGTGATGACGAGAATGGCCCGGTAATCCTCAAAACCTTCAGCCGCCTTGCGGATGCTGTCGACGATTTTTTTCGGCTCGCCCGCTAACTTGAGAGGCGACTGGTCGACGATCTTAGCGTCTTTTGGCACTCCCAGTTCGTAAATGTCCTTCGGTCCAGGATCGGGAAAATCGACGTTGAACGTCATCGTTGCCTGTTCTTCACCTTCGTTAATCACATTCATTGCTATCGACTCGGGCAACATAGACTCCGCATCGACATGAATGATCATCTTTACAGAAGGATGGTCCACAATGTGAAGTGTCAGCACATACTCATACCACGCCTTGCCATCTTTACGAATCTTTTTTCGTGATTGCTCAATCCTTTCAATTTCCGGATGCATTTCCGGTAGGGCGAGATCGACGACCTCATTTCCCTTAAAGATCGACTCGAACAGAGGCACGAAGAAGTCGTACGCGTCCCGAGTCGACGAACTCTCGTTGATCGATCCTCGCACGATTTTCCGAATGAATTCAGGGGGTCGTCCGGCCTCCCAATATGACTCGGTGATGCCGGCGTCGAAGTCGTTCCACGCGATCATCAGTGGAGTGCGCGAAGCAGAAATGTGATGCTTCAAAGAAAACCACATTTCCTCTTTTTTTCCGTCCGGTCGCTTCCCGTTCAAATGAATCCACGGCTTTTCATTCACCGCTTTTACCACCTGCGCCCAGGTATTGTTGTCGGGGCGCGAATACCACCACATACCGCAGGCCAGCAGAAGCAAAACGGCGACGGCGGATGAAATCATCGGTCGTAACAGACGCCGCGAAAGCTGTTTGGTCGAGATGTAGGGCGACAAGCGACTTGCGACATCTCCCAAAATTCGCTCATCCAACGCCGGCGACGTCGTCAGTTTCGACTCTCGGACGAGTTGTTCCATTTCATGTTCGTTCAACATCTTTGCTCTCCTGCTCGATCTCATCGGTCGGCCACCATTGTTGGAGTTTTTCCAAAGCGTACCGGTAACGCGACTTCGCCGTGTTGACCGAAACGCCGATGACGTCGGCGATCTCGGCGAATGTCAGCTCGCCGTGGATGCGCAATGTCACCGCTTCGCGTTGTTCGTCGGGCAGCATCGAAAGTAATTGGATCACGCGAATCTGCTGTTCCTGAGCCGCCAGACCGTCGACGGCGTTTTTCTCCTCGGCGACCGGTGGAACGGAATCTTCGAGATATTTCCGGTGTGCGGCCTGCCGTCGGAGATAATCGCGAGCCCGATTCAGGCAGCAGGTCATCAGGTAATTTCGCAGCGAACTTTTGAGCCGTAACGATGCCGCCTGCTCCACAAGTTGGATGAACACGTCATGCAGCACGTCCTCGGCGACGGCCCGATCGCCGCGTAACAAAATCGCGGCAGCGGTCAGCAGCGGATCTTTATGGGCGCGATACACGGTCTCGAACGCATCACGTTGACCCGCCGCAATTGCGTCGATTTGCCGTTGCTCGTCGTCCGTCAAAGTTCAATTTCTCCCAGTTCTGGAAAACATTCTATGATTTAGACGAATGAACTCCCGGGATGGGTCTACCTATTTTTCGACGTTCCCGAGATTTAATGTAGCGTTCTCATTCCCTTCTGACATTCGACATTCGGATTTCGACATTCGTCCTTTCCTCCTGAAGAGACCCCTCTTGACTCAACTCGCCTCGGCGGCGACACTTCGCGGCATCAGGATGAGCCTGACGGCGTGAACGTCAGGAGACGCGGTCCAGGGAGGCGGCCGGGATGGGGTTTCACTCGATTCGACACCTTGCGGAATCGGTCGCGCTGCGAGTGCTCGTCTGCCTGCTGCAGATGTTTTCGCCCCGTCAGACGGTGTTTCTCTGTCGGTTGTTCGCCTGGTTCATACGGAAGTTGCTCCCCGAAAAACTGACGCGCACGCACGTCGTCCGCGAGAATCTGCGGCTGTCGTTTCCTGAAAAATCGCCGGCGGAGATCGAGACCATCATCAATGGCATGTGGGTCCATCTCTTTCGGCTGCTCGCCGAGATTGCACAACTCCCCCGGCGGTTGAGTCTGCGGCGTATTTACGACGTGCTTGAATTTCGCAATCGGCCCGACGTGTTGGGAGCGCTCTGTTCCGGGCGACCGGTGATCTTGCTCAGCGGGCACGTCGGAAACTGGGAGATGGCGGTCGCCACGTTCGGCTATCTGGGATTTCCCATGGGGGTCGTCGCCCGCGATCTCGATAATCCGCGGCTGAACGAATGGATGCGGCAGTTCCGGTCGCACACCGGTCACACGTTACTTGCGAAAAAGGGGGATTACGAAAAAATCCTCAAGCAACTCGAACAGAACAAACATCTCGCGTTGCTCGGCGATCAGGACGCCGGGGCTCAAGGTCAGTTCGTCGATTTCTTCGGCCGGCCCGCGTCGACGTTCAAGTCGATCGCCCTCTTGGCGCTGCAGTTCGACGCGCTGATCGTCGTCGGTTACGCGCGGCGATTGCCCGATGACTTCGAGAAATACCCGTGGTTCCGTTTTGAACTCGGCTGCGAGGAAGTCATCGACCCGCTGACGATCGATTCGATGAACCCGGTGTGGGAGATCACGCAGCGGTACACGACGGCGCTGGAGCGGATCATCCGCCGCGATCCCGAGCAATACCTCTGGCTGCATCGCCGCTGGAAGAGCGTCCCCGCAAAACGCAAACGCCGCGCGGCCAAAGCGGCGTAACTTGTTCGGGGACCGGTCCAGTTTTCTCGAATACCGTTCGAAAGATCTCAAGGCGCGATGAAAGCTGGACCTGTCCCCGTCTTGTTCACCCGCGGCCTTCCATATCAAAATATCTCGATATTTAATGTTGACGAACGACCGACAATTATTTATTGTTACGTGAGTACGCTTTTACAGGTCGCCGCTTGTGGCGAGGAGTTCCGCTCGACTTCCATAATTGGAGGCTAACATGCTCACGATTCAAACGAATCACCGTTACAAAGATTGTTCCGGAGTGACGCGGCGAGACCTGATGAAAGTGGGCGTGATGGGAGCGGGAGCGTTGTCGCTGCCCCAATTGCTAGCTGCGCGAGCCGCCGCGGAAGCGAAGCCATCGATCGACGCCGAAAAATCGGTGGTCTGGCTCTGGCTCGGGGGTGGCCCCACGCACGTCGAAACGTTCGACCCCAAGATGACGGCTCCCTCCGAATACCGCAGCGTCACCGGCGAAGTGACCACGAACATTCCCGGCGTGACACTCGGCGGGAACTTTGAAAACATGGCGCAGGTCGCCGATAAAATGGCGTTCGTCCGCTCGTTCGCCCACACCAACAGCGGACACGGCGGCGGCACGCACTATGTGATGACCGGATACAATCATCCGCCGGCGGACAATAACAGTCAGCCGATTCGCCCGTCGATCGGTTCGATTGTCTCGCGCGTTCGCGGCTGCAACGATCCCGTTTCCGGAATGCCGACGTACATCCGCATGAACGGCATTTATGGCGACGGTCCCTCATTTTTAGGGACGGCCTACGCTCCGTTCGATCCCAACGGGGCCGCGCAGAACAATATGACGTTGCAGACGAACGTCGATCGGCTCGCCGACCGTCGCAATTTGCTGTCGGGACTGGATCGCCTCAACCGCGACGTCGACCGCTCGGGATTAATGCTGGGTCTCGATGAGTTCGAACAGCAGGCCTTCAGCCTCGTCCTCGGCAAAGCGCCGCAAGCGTTCGATCTCAAGAAGGAAGACCCTCGCGTCCTCGCCCGGTACGGCGTCAACGACGATCAAGACAACCGGGGGCGACGCGGCCGGGGTCGCCGCGGCGGGCTCGGTCAGCAGATGTTGATGGCCCGCCGGCTGTGCGAAGTCGGCTGCGGGTTCGTGACGATTCATTTCGGCGGCTGGGACATGCACGGCAATATTAAAGCGGGGATGGACAACCGCGGTCCGGAAGTCGATCAGGCCGTGGCGACCTTTGTGGAAGACGTCGCCCAGCGCGGCCTGAGCGAAAAAATTCTGCTGGTGATCACCGGTGAATTCGGCCGCACGCCGCGCGTCAATCGCAGCGCCGGCCGCGATCACTGGGCGCCCTTGAGCACGCTGGCGCTCGCCGGCGGCGGGTTGAAGATGGGCCAAGTCGTAGGGGAATCGAACTCGAAGGCGGAAGTGCCGAAGTCGAAGCCGATCACCCCGCAGGATCTGATGGCGACGATATTCCATACGCTGCACATCGATCAGAAGATTCAATTCAACAGCCAGGCCGGCCGGCCGACGTTCATGAACGAGACCGGCAAACCGATCGCCGAATTGATCTGAGCGCTCCGCCGCGTGTTTCGGCATTCCCATTCGTATTTCCGCATCCCCTTTGTGACTCCCCGTCGCCCAGGGGATGTGTTATTTTAAGAGGAGGCGCCGGTGTGTTCTGCACCAGCGCTGCGTCAATTTTCGATCGACGGGTTACTGTTCCGTCGCTTGTCAATTCCCATTCACTTTGCACGAGTTCCCTATGATTCACATTGGTTTCCACAGACGAATTTGTCCCGACTCGCTCGCTTTCTCGGCCGCCATCACGACCGCACTTTGGCTCGCGGCGCTGTCGCAGTCTGGAGCCGCAGAAGACAAGGCGCCGGCGAAGTACATCGACGTCCCCGCGGAGCTCACCGTCGATTTCGAGCCCGCGCCGCAAGAGGACAAAGTTCCCGAGCGGTTCCGTCTCGAACCTCATGAGTTTGACGCCGACGCCGCGATGCTGCGGAAGAGCGGGCCGGTTCGCGTTTTTCGCGTGACATTTCCTTCGCCGGTCGCCACCGACGTCCCCGAAAACAACACCGTCCACGCCGAGTATTTTCAGCCCGAGGGGCCGGGGCCGTTTCCCGGCTGCGTGGTGCTGCACATTCTCGGGGGGGAATTTCCGCTTTCGCAGATGACGGCGAATGCGCTGGCCCGCAAGGGGGTGGCGGCGCTGTTCATCAAGATGCCGTTTTATGGCGAACGCCGCAGTCCCAATTCGCCGCGCCGGATGATCGCCCGCGACCCGCGTGAAACCGTCGCCAACATGACGCAGGCCGTGCTCGATATCCGTCGCGGGGCGGCGTGGCTCTCCTCCCGGCCCGAAGTCGACAAGACCAATCTGGGCGTGACGGGGATCAGCCTCGGCGGCATTATGTCGGCGCTTTCCGCCGCCGGCGAGCCGCGGTTTCAGAACGTCGCCATTTATCTCGGCGGCGGGCAACTCGCCGAAATCCTCTGGGAGATGGAACGCCCCGAGGCCGGAGACTTCCGCGCCCAATGGATCAAGAACGGCGGATCGCGCGAATCGTTTCTCGAACTGGTCTCGCCGGTCGACCCGGCGAAATACGGGCATTTGCTCAAGTCCCGCCGTGTGCTGATGGTCAACGCGCTTCACGATGAAATCATTCCCAAGGAAAGCACGCTGGCGTTATGGGAATCGATCGACCAGCCCGAAATTGTCTGGCTCGACGCGGGCCACATCACCGCCGCAGCGTTTCTGTATGGCGAAACCGAACGGCTGTGCCAGTTTTTCACGGCCCCGCCGATACCTGAAGAAAAGCCGTAAAAGCGAAGAGATTTTCGCGCAAAGGCGCGAAGGCGCAAAGTCAAACCAAGTCAACTTTTCATTATAAGAACTGAATTTCAATCTGTTTGTCTTTACTTTGTGCCTTTGCGCATTCGTGTGAGACAATTCTTCTCATTACCTCGAAATCATCAACCGGGAGAAATTGTTCATGCTTCGCATCTCGTTCGTCAACGGCCTGTTGCTTGTATCCACTTTGATTTCTACTGACGTCGCCTCGGCACAATATCCGAAGATTAATCTGGCTTACGGTTACGAGGTCGATGTCGAGTGGCCGAAGAAACCGTTGCCGCATCGCTGGCGTTACGTCACGGGGGTCGCGGTGGATTCGCAAGACCGCATCTGGATCGTCAATCAGATGGACCCGCCAGTACAATGTTATGACCGCGAAGGGAATCTCGTCGAGGCATGGGGCGACGGTCAATTCGCATTTCCGCACTTTCTCCGCGTCGATGCCGACGACAATATCTGGGTCGCCGATTTCCAGAAGCACGCCGTTCGCAAGTATTCGCAAAAAGGAGAATTGCTGTTGACGCTCGGCACGCTCGGCGAAGCCGGCAGCGACAATGCACATCTCAACGGCCCGACCGACGTCGCCATTGCCAAAAACGGCGACCTGTTCGTCACCGACGGCTACGGCAACAACCGCATCATGCATTACAACTCCGACGGCAAGTTCATCAAGACGTGGGGCGAACTCGGTCAAGAACCGGGACAGCTCAGCCAGCCGCACGGCATCACGATCGATTCCGAAGGGAAACTTTACGTCGCCGAGCGAAACAACTGCCGCATTCAGGTTTTCAATCAGGAGGGGGAATCGCTCGACCAGTGGCGGCATCTCGTCAACCCGTGGGGGATGTGGATGACCGACGACGACGAACTGCTCATCAGCGGCTCGGCCCCGGCCCGCTGGAAAGCCGAGTTCGGCAATCTCGGCAACCCGCCGACGAATCAACTCGTCGTGAAGTTCGATCTCACCGGCCGGATGAAAGAACTGTGGGTCTTGCCGCTGTCGAAACCGGGGACAATGAACCCGGGTGAACTCGACTGGGTCCACGCCATCGCCGCCGACAAGGACGGCAATATCTATTTAGGCGACGTGGCCGACGAGAGCCCGTTTCATCGGATTCAGAAGTTCAATCGGCTGGTGCCGGAGAAGTGATTGCTGCGGTGGTATCGAGTTTCTTTTAGCCCCTCGTCAATGACGAGGGGTTTTCAATTCCGGCCATGATGTCGGTTTTGCCCATTGGACGAATAAAATGGAACCCGACGCTAAAGTATTGTCGTTGTTTAAGGCGGCTTGTCAAAAAGACATTGAGCGGATGCTGAAGGTGTTGGAAGCAGGAATTGATGTTCACGTAACTCATCCCCTGACCGGTCATTCGCTGCTTTACCATGCGTGTGTGACGGATCATGTCGAGATGATCGAGTTTCTGATTCTCGCCGGTGCAGATCCCAACCACCGCATACGTTACCAGTCACCGGTCGACGGTAGAGTAGAATCCAATCGCGTGGCGTTGATGTATGCCAGGTCGAGCGATGCGGTTCGACTCTTGATCAAGAAAGGTGCCGATGTTAACGCCGCCGATGATGTGGGATTGACATCGTTAATGTTGGCCGCTTTCTGGGGTAAACGCGATGTGGTTGTGGCCCTGCTCGAAGCGGGAGCCGACGCAACCCTTGCAACCAATAATGGGCGAACCGCCTGCGATATGGCTGCCGATCGCATTGCCGATTTCGAAGCGATGTCTGGCGATGTCGATCCTTCCCAAAATGCGGTTCGCATAGAGAAAATGCGCTCAATTCATGCATTGCTCAAGGCGGCATGCGAGCGTTGAAATGCTTATTACGTCGCATATCGAGAGGATTCTTGCCGCTATCCTCGTCGAATCCATAGTTCATCTGTTATAGTCCGCATGGTATAATTTTTTAAGTCGGGCTGGCCGTTGTTTCCGCATGAAAATCGCCTTCAAATAAGTTGATCCATAAAGCCATGAAAGTTCTTGTCATTGGTCAGGGGGGGCGCGAACACGCCCTGGTTTGGAAGTTGAAACAGTCGCCGCTGGTGACCGAGGTGTTTTGCGCACCGGGGAACGCCGGGACCGCTTTGGACGGCGTCAACGTCGACATCTCGCCGACCGATACCGACCGCCTGCTGAAATTCGCCAAGAAGGAACTAATCGGGCTGACGGTCGTCGGGCCGGAAGTCCCTTTGGTGAACGGGCTTGTCGACGTCTTCGAAGCCGCGGGGCTGAAGACCTTCGGGCCGTCGAAAAAAGCGGCCCAGCTCGAAGGGAGCAAGGCGTTCGCCAAGGAAATTATGCGGAAGGCGAACGTCCCCACGGCCGATGCGAAAGTCTTTCACACGGTCGAAGACGCTCTGCATTTTATCGACGAGCGTGAAGAGACGCCGCTGGTCGTCAAAGCCGATGGCCTGGCGTCGGGGAAGGGCGTCACCGTTTGCCCGAACCGTCATGCGGCGACGCGAGCGATTAAGGAATGTTTTGTCGATCAATTGTTCGGCGAGGCGGGACAGACGGTGCTTATCGAAGAGATGCTGTACGGGCAGGAAGTCAGCATTCTCGCGATCGTTGACGGGCAGACGATCATTCCGCTCGAAACGTCGCAAGACCACAAGGCCGCGTACGACGACGACCAGGGTCCGAACACCGGCGGCATGGGGGCTTACAGCCCTGCCCCGCTCGTCACTCCCGAGTTGATGGATACCATCATCGACAAGATTCTCGTTCCCATCGTGCATACGCTGCGGCGGGACGGCATTAAGTTCCGCGGCATTTTGTACGCGGGGCTGATGATCACGGCTCAAGGCCCGAAAGTGCTGGAATTCAACGTGCGGTTCGGCGACCCTGAGGCTCAGCCGCTCTTGATGCGGCTGAAGTCGGACCTCGCGACGGTGTTGCTCGCGGGCGCGGAGGGAAAGCTCGCCGAGTTGCCGCCGCTCGAATGGACGGCGGAACCGGCAGTCTGCGTGGTGATGGCGGCGGAGGGTTATCCCGGGACGTACCGCAAAGGCTTGCCGATTCGTGGATTCGCCGAAGCGGCCGCACTTCCGAATGTGAAGGTCTTTCACGCAGGCACGGCGCAGCATGGCGACCAGATCGTGACCGACGGCGGCCGCGTGCTTGGAGTGACGGCTTTGGGGGAATCGATTCCCGATGCGAAACGCCGGGCTTACGAAGCGGTCAAATGCATTCGCTGGGACGGCGCCTGGTGCCGCAAGGATATTTCGGATAAGGCGCGAAAGCAGCTCATGGACCCGGTGCCACCGCCAACGGCATCGACATCGAATGAAGAAGATTCATGATCTCGTCTCTCAAACATCACGTCGCCGTCGTCATCGGCGCTTCGAGCGGGATGGGCCGCGCCACGGCGAAGGCGTTGGCGAAAGCTGGCGCATTGGTCACTGCCGCCGCCCGCCGGACCGAGCGACTCGATGAACTGCGCACGGAACTCGAAGCTGAGAACATCGACCTCGACACGTTTACCGTGGATGTGACTGATGCGACGTCCGTCGAGCGTCTCATCGGTCATGTGAAAGAGTTGCGCGGCCGGATCGATCTGCTCGTTTATGCCACCGGCACGAACATCCCCGAGCGCGGGCTGAAAGTGCTTTCGCCCGAGACGTGGGAGATGATGTTCGACACGAATCTCACCGGTGCATTTCATGCGACGCGGGCGGTGTTGCCGATCATGCGCGAGCAGCAAGGGGGACTCATCGTTTATCTCTCGACCGCCGCGGTGCAGTTCCCCGACGTCTCGGGGGTGGCGTATCAGGCCAGCAAACACGGACTTTCGGGACTGGCTCACGGCACGCGCGCGGAAGAGAAAAAAGCGGGGATTCGCACAACGGTGATTTTTCCCGGTCTTTGCCGCACGGAGATTCTCAGCAAACGCCCGGTGCCGACGCCGGAAGAGATTCTGCAGTACGCCCTCGAACCCGAAGACGTGGCCGACGCGGTGCTGTTCGTCGCCCAATTGCCGCCGCGCGCGGTGGTGACGGAGTTGCAGCTCTGGCCCAGCCGGCTGTAAATCGAGGAATAAGGGATGAGTCCGAATGTAAGTTTAGCCGCGACGCGAAGGGTTTCCGTAGCGGAGCGCTTCGTACGTCCTCGCCGCAGCGGAGCTGCGAAGACTTGCGTTCCCAAGCGGGAGCTTGGGAACGAGGAGATTCATTCCCGCACTGCGGCGCGCTGCAGCCGGTCGTTGAGCGCTCGGCCTAAACCTTCTTCAGGGAATTGTATCGCTAGGATGACGTCCAACTGTTGCGCATCGAGCCGGCGCAATGCGGCGTAGAAGTTCGCTGTTGCCTCGGTCAGATCGCCTTGCGCGGAGAGCGTTTCCACGAGCTGAAATTTTCCTTGCGATCCCTCATCGACCGGCCGCCACGACAGCAGGCCGCAGCGCGGCGGTATCGATGTGGGAACCTCATCGACGATCATCAATCGCGTGTTCGGTGCGTAATGTTTCGAGAGCATCCCCGGGCCGGCAGGAGCGTTTTTTGAATCGGAAGTGGCATGATTCGTCTGCGTGCGAACCGGGCCGATCAGCAATTCAAGCTCTTCCAGCGGCAGGCCGCCGAAGCGGAGCAGCACCGGGCCGTCGTCGGTCCATTGCAGCACCGTCGATTCGACACCGATGCGGCAGGGGCCGCCGTCGAGTACGAGATCGATGTCGCCGCCGAGTTGATCGACGACGTGTTGGGCCGTCGTCGGGCTGATGCGACCGAACCGGTTGGCGCTCGGCGCGGCGATCGGCACACCGGCTAAACGAATCAGTTCGCGGGCGCGGTCATCGCCGGGGATGCGCACGGCGACGGTATCGAGACCCGACGTCACCAGGTCGGGAATCCAGCCGCTCTTGGGGAGTACGAGCGTGAGCGGTCCCGGCCAGTAATGTTTCGCCAGCCGTTCGATCGCGGCGGGAAACGTTTTGACGGCCCGCTTCAGTTCCGACAGCTCGGCGAAATGCACGATCAGGGGATCAAAATGGGGCCGCTGTTTCGCGGCGTAAACGCGGGCAATTGCGGTTTCATCGAGGGCGTTCGCACCGAGGCCGTAGACTGTTTCCGTCGGAAAGGCAACGAGTTTTCCTTCACGCAAGAAGCGGGCGGCGAGGGCGACATCTTGCGTAACGGGACACTTCATTAAATCGGACTCGGGCGACAACGGTTGATGCGTTCGCAAGCGATCGCGGTGGAAAAAAGCCCCGCGGCCATTATAGCACGACGTCGCGCAAGTTCGAGTCGGCGTGACGTCCGCGCCGCCGGCCGTCTCGCGCGATGGACGCGAATCAGCGTTTGAGTCCCCGGGCGCGGAGCTGGTTTTCCCATTGTTCGCGCTGGGCGGCGGTCATCGCGTCGGTGAGCGGACGGACTGGTTGTGCGTTGCGCGACGTCCCGCCGGCGTTGGTCAACGGCTCGATGGGCGCGGCCGCAAACGGAGAGCCGGTGAACGCCGCCGCCTGTTCGTGGCCGGTATCGGTTCGTGCGTCCGTCAGCGAAATCTCAGTCCGCCGCGTATTTTCGAGGACGGGCGTTGTCACCTGCCGGCTGATTTGTTCGATTGTCGTTGTTGACGACGTGCGTCCTGTCTCAGAAGCGATCGTCGCCGATGTTGATGCTTCTTTTGGCGACGTCGCCGTTTTCGCCGGAGCGAACGGTTCGGGACCGGAGGAGATGCGGTCGTGGCGTGCTCGCCCTTGTCCGATCCGTTCGCCGGTGATATCGGCCAGCCATGTCTTGGCGTCGTCGAAATCGGGTTTCAACAATAATGCCTGCAACAAATGCTTTTCGGCGGCGTGTCGATTTCCGCTCTCATAGAGGATGATCGCCAGGTTGTAATGCGCTTCGGCTTCGCCGACGGCTTTCGTGAAGTCCGCGAGGGCCAACGAATTCTGTCCCGATTTCGCGTGTAAGACGGCTAACTGATAGGTCAACGTTATTTCGTGAGGATGCCGCTCGATCCCTTTTTGCAAAACATCTTTTGTATCACTCCAGCGTTCTTGCGACGTATAAAACTGGGCGACCGCCGAAATGATCTCGACGTCGTCGGGATGGAGTGCCAAAGCCGTCTTAAAGCCCTGCTCGGCTTCCGTCATGCGTCCCGCGGTTTGATCGAGCCGCGCCAACCCGACGATCGCTTCGGCGGAGTTTGCGTTCCGTTCGAGAATATTCGCATAAGACTCCCGCGCGATACGATTGTTTCCCAGTTCGGCCTGCCACTGAGCCTCGGCCAACTGTGCGATATGCGGGTCGGCGGGCTGAGTGGGATTGTCCGTTGCCGCCGCGTGCGAGACCAGCTCGTTCGAAACGGCGGAATCATCGACAGCGACGCCGCGATTCGCGGCCGTTTGACAGCCGGCGATCAACAGCACAAGCGGGAGCATCATCAGCGAAAATTGTCCGTGACGGTTCATGAGTGCTCTCGGCCGCGGTCCAAAAGTTTATGCGCCTGTATGATTTGATCTTGAGCGGAATGAAGGGGACTCGAGAAATCGTCCGTTACAGCTTGCAGAAAAACCGCCCGGCTGCTTCGCTGACGAGTTCCGGCGTGAGAACGAGCGGTTGTTCGTTGAAACGGCAGATGGAATCGGCGATTTCAAGCAGATCGCGCGGATCGCTCGACTTCGGCGTCTTCCCCTGATCGTAATACTGACGGTAAATGAAATCGACGACGTCGGGACTGTAGGCAATTTGGCGTTGCTCGCAGCACAACTGAAAAATATCGGTGTAGAATTGTCGATCGGGGGATCCGATCATGATTTTGTGACGCATCCGCCGCAGAAACGCCTCGTCGACCAGTTCGGCGGGGTCGAGGTTCGTCGAGAAGATGATCAGTTGTTCGAAAGGAACGGAGAATTTCTTGCCGGTGACCAGCGTGAGGTAATCGATGCGTTCTTCGAGCGGAAGAATCCAGCGATTCAAGAGATCGCGCGGACTGACGATCTGCCGTCCGAAGTCGTCGATGAGGAACACGCCGCTGTTCGCTTTGATGTGCAACGGCGCCGTATAAAAGTTGCTCGTTTTAATGTACCGCAGATCGAGCATTTCCAACGTCAGTTCGCCGCCGGTGATGATGACGGGGCGACGGATTTTGCGCCAGCGCATATCGACCGACGGTTCGTACGACAGGCGTGCCGTTTCCATCGCGTTGCCATCCTGAGGATTGAGCGGCTTCGGCGGAAGATCGGCGTCATCGGTCGCCTGATGCAACGTCGGATCGTACAGCGTAATGATCGCCCCTTCCGATTGCAGCGCATACGGAATATAAATCTCGCCGCCGTACAGGTTGAGGTATCGCCCCAGCCCCTTGCCGACCAGCGATTTGCCGTTGCCCGGCGGGCCGTAGATAAAGATCGATCGTCCGCTGCAGACCGCCGGCCCCAACAGGCCGAGCAGCTCTTTCTTGAGGACGATTTCTGAAAAGGCATGGGCCAGCGATTCGGCGTTGCAGGAAATTCCCTTCACCGTCTGACGGCGGCACTGTTGCACGTAAGACTCGAGCGAAACCGGCGCGGGGCCGACGTAGCGGCAGAGTTCGAATGCTTCGCGGGCTCGCAGCCGTCCGAGTTCGGTTAGATTGAAGCGATACGACGCCCGGCCGATCATTTCGCCCGACATGACTTCGAGGCACTTTTCGTCTTTGAGAAATCGCAAGACTTCATCGACGATGTTGAAGGGCAAGCGCGCGTTGCGGGCCATGTCGACGCCCAACAGGCACCCCTGCAGATAGAGCTGCTTGAGAATCAGATCTCCCACCTGCATCAACGTCAGCCCCGACTCTTCCAGCGTCGTGGGAACCGACGGAGGAAAAATCGTCATCCCCTGCGTCGCTTGAGAGTTTGCAGCGGGTTTCGACACCGATTGTGCCGACGGAGTACGTGACGATATCGCCGGCTTAACGGACGGAGGCCGAGCGGAGCCCGGCGTCGGCGTCGCAGGCTCGGATTCGGTCGACCCGGGAAAGAAGTTCGCGAACAGATCGGTCTGAAAATGGTCGAAAGCCGCCGGCGTATCGACCTTTTCCGTTCCGGGAGCACGGGGACTGCCGTTCCAGGGATCGCGAGGATCGTAAGGGGTCGCAGGAGGAGTTTCGGTCATCGGTCACACCACATTCACCCGTGAGAAATCGCGGAGAGAGGGATTAAATCTATGCGTACCGCCATCAAGGCCCTCAGAGGCTATCCGGAAAGTTGGCTCGGACACAATTCGTGGTATCGAGGCGGTGCAATGGACACAACATCTCGTAGGACTGCCAACATTTATGGATGGATTCTCAGTTACTTCCCGTTCCTCCCGCCGCAGTTCCGCCGGAGGTGACTCCGGTAATCCGCGGCGGCCGCATCGTTTCCAGATCGGCACGATGAATATTGACGACTTCCGCGGCGGGCCGGCTCAAGGGGGACGTCACACGCAACATGACCGGCGGAACCGGCTCGGCGCCCAGCATTTGCGCGGATTGCAGTTGGACGCTTTCGAGCCGTCGTTGATTGAAGTCGCCGTCTCCGGCATTCTGCACGAACGTCACGCGATATTTCACCGGCGTGTTCTCCAGAATCCAGCGCAACTGGATTTCGCCCGCGCGATTCAATTCGTTGGAAACCGGGTCGAAGTGATAGTCGTACAGCGTCGTCGCGGTCACCCAACCGCCGGCGACTTGCCGTTCGGTCAGATCGCGGACGTAGGCACGATCATCGCAGATATAAGGTAAGGGCCAGTAGTGGGCCGCATGATAGCGATGCACGAGGGACTGGTTCGGGCCGTCGGGACGAGGTTTTATCGGCCATGTCTTGCCGAACCAGTATCGCTGACGGGCGCCGACCGGGCGGGCCGCTTTTTCTTCCCATTCCCGTTGCCGGCGAGCCGCGCGCTCTTCGGAGCCGATAAACCATCCCTCATCATCGGCCGGGCTGGACAACGGAATCGCCAGCGACGCGGTCCAGAAGATTCCCCACGCCACGACACGCTTGATGGTACGCCGATCCATGCTCATCCCCCTGAAAACTGTTCGCATATCGCTGATTATCGCCGGACGCCCGGTCGCTGCCATCAATGGCGTGGATGCGACGGCGGGGTCGAACATTTCACCGCCTCGCGTGTGCCGCAAGTCCATTCGAATTCCCTTCGCCAGGAAGAAGTGGAATGGCCGCGTCTCGGCCGCGCATCGCACCGGGAAACGAGTGCCCGAAACGTAAGAACCGGTGCGACGACAACGAAGCGTTGTCAGTGATATCGGCAACGATTGGAGCGATCATGACGAA
The DNA here is from genome assembly GCA_040881995.1 of Planctomycetaceae bacterium. Lineage (GTDB taxonomy): Bacteria > Planctomycetota > Planctomycetia > Planctomycetales > Planctomycetaceae > JAQCEJ01. Next base: position 21,267 of record JBBECD010000268.1, on the reverse strand, counting down.
AAGAGCGGAAATGCAGCCGCTCCGTCTCGATCTCGCAGGGAAAATGACGGCACAAGCTGCCAAAAGGAGACCGACGGCCCATCAGTCAAGCCGGATGAACACGTCGTCGCCGCGGACCTCGACCGGAAAGGGAGTCGCGCAGATATTTTTGTTCAGACAGTTCTCGCCCGAGGTCACGTCGTATTGCCAGCCATGCCAGGGACAGGTCACCACGTTTCCTGACACTTTTCCTTTGGCCAGCGGTCCGCCGGCATGCAGACAAATTCCATCCAGGGCGTAGACCGATTCACCGACGCGAAATAATGCCACCACGCGATTCTCGGCGACGACTTCCTTGCCGGTCTCCACCGGCAATTCCGCCAGCGAAGCGACACGAATCCAGTTCGACATCCTATTCCCTGTTCAAGAGCGCGCACGTTGTTATCTACGGCATGACAAACTGATGCCCCTCGGGGCGGACCGTCAACACGGGGCAACCCGCTTTGCGGACGACACGTTCGGCGACGCTTCCCAGCAGCACGTGAGTCAACCCGGTCCGTCCGTGAGTCCCCAGGACGATCAGATCGATGTTCTGTTCCTTCGCGTAGCGGATGATCTCGACGAACGGCTCTCCCGTGCGCACCACGCGAACCGGCGCTTTGCCGGCGCAAGCGGGATATTTTTGCAGCGCTTGCTCCGCCCCCTTAACCACTTCATTCAGGTTGGTGATCGGCATCGTGAATGTTCCGGGCATCTCGGGAGCCATTAACGCGACGTCCTGAACCACACACGCGATGTGCAATTCGGCGTCGAACTTCTCGGCCAGAGAATACGCGTACTCCCGCGCTTTGTCGGCTTGAGGACTGAAATCCGTCGGAAACAGAATCCGCTTCAATGTTATCATATGCTTTTCTCAATTTGCTCTACGGGATCAATCGGGTAAATTCATCGGCCGCAAAACGACGCAAAACAAGACCGCTGCGCCCCATTGTGACGCGCGCCTCGGCGATGTGCAACGGTCGGACGCATGAACCGATGCCGTTGAAAAATGACCAATTGCGCGATTCCGGGTGGCATGGGCGGGCAAGCCGCCAGTGCCACCCATTTTTTAACAGGCTGCTAGCGAACATGCCAGGGGATATCCAATGGTTTGGCTCCGTTCAATTCTCCGTAACCTGCACCCGTTGTTCCCGGCGGATTGGGGCCGACATAACGGGAGTCGACCGGATCGGCGGCGGGCTGCCAACGGACGTCCGACGACAACCGCGTTCGCCCGAGGGGGGAGTGATTATCCAGCGTGCCGTGCAGCGTCGTCATGCCGAAGACCACGACGTCACCCGGTTGAAAATGAGCGGTCAGCAGCCGAGATTTCCGCTCGCGGGCCAGCTCGACGGCGTTATCGGTCAACGAAACCTGCTTCGAATAGCTCGATGAATAATCGACGTCGAGAATCGGTTCGATCAGATCGTCGAAGTGATGCGAATTCTCGACGATCACCAGCGTGCCGTCCACGGGAGGAATTTCACCGAGCGCAGTCCAGACCGTGTTGATCCGTTTCGACCCACGCGCAAAGAAGGGATAATCGTAATGCAGGTGCGTGGCACGTCCGGCCACGCTGGGGCGCAGAAAAATGTAATCGTGCGGATGCGACGGCTCGCCGTAAACGGCGTTCATCATCTCATGAGCCCGCTTTCCGTGGCTGACCTGCCGCAGCGCCGGCCCCTCGCTGACCGACTGCCAGAATTTGCCGATATCACCGACGAGTTCGCGGCGTCGGCTGGCGCCGGTAAAAATGCCGTCGCGAGCCGGTTGCCTGATTTCCCCGACGTCGGCGAGCCGTCCGAAAACTTCGTCGCGGACCGCCATTACGTCGTCGCATGCGAACATTCCGCGTAAAAACAGGTATCCCTCACGGAGCAAACGCTGCCGCATCAGAGAAGGATTCTCCGCGTCATACTTCGTTTCGGTGAGTTCGCCGAGGATGTCCGGAGGAATGACCTGTCCTTGAATGACGCAGTCCTGGGAGTTGAGCATGGAATCGACCTGCACGCTGAAAGATTCGCATTCGCGACTATCACATCGTTCGTATCGCGTCGCCGCACGCCATCATAACCGCGCGACGACGGAAAAATCCACGACGGCGGCGGACGACTCGAATGCATTCGAGCGGCTGTCGATCGAATTAGAGACTCTAACACAACCGGTTGTGCATGTAAAAATCGCTCGCATTCTGCGGACAACGTTGACGCACAGAGGTTGTGTTAAGGACTATTGGTCCGGTTGCCGAAAAACGACATCAGACCGCCTTCCGATGCGTTACGGCCAGAGCCGTTGATAAAAATCAACGCGCGCGTCGAAATGCCGCGTTGCCGCGGAGTAAAAATCGCAACCCGACGTTCACGAAAGTCCTCATGACGGCCGTTTTCCACAACGGGGCATCTATGGCGGAAAGCTCAAGGTGCGAAGGAATTAACGATTTTCAGAATTCGAAAAATTTTATTCCGTTTTTTGGGCCATGCGTGATATTCACATGCTAGTTATATAATAAGACATCGGCGGTCGACACCAGCAGTTCAATGGGTCGTCGGCCGTTGTGGCATTCAGAAACTCCCCTTCTGAATTCACGAATGTCGAATGCCGAAATCCCCTCAGGCAAAAAAGAGTTTGCGTGCGCTCCTCGAACGGAGCGATCGCGATAAAGGCAAACCCGCTGTGAAGCGGCGACGCAAAGCCATGGGTCTCCCCGCGAGATCGCCAGGCTGCCGAACGATCTCTTTTGTGCATCGAGGTTCCGCGCCATGAGTTTCAACCCATTCAAAGACTTCCGTCAAAAGCATCGACGCCCGCGTAAATTCGCATTTCCCCACGTGCGGCGGCACATCACGTCCAGCCAGGTTGAAATCCTGGAGAAACGCCTGCAGCTCAGCGCGGCGACCGGCGTCGACGATCAGGATCTCGACGACGCCACGGGGGACGAGCAGTACGATTTCCCGATCCCGAATCAGGACGAATCGGGCGATAATCATCTCCAGACGTGTAATTGCCCTATTTGTCAGGCGACGTTTACCGAAGACCCGCAGGACACGGGTGAAGTCTACGGCGGAGAACTCTTCACCGGCAGCTATCTTCCGACCTCCGAAACGTTCAAGCTGCACGGCAACGCCGGTGCGAAACATACCATCTACCTCGACTTCAACGGCCACACGACGATCAATACGCTGTGGAACATGTTCTATGCCGGCGGGGCCACGATCAACACCGCGGCCTACGACTTTGACGGCAATACCGCGTCGTTCAGCACGGCGGAATTGCAGCGCATTCAAGCGATCTGGGCGCGCGTCGCCGAAGATTTCTTGCCCTTCGACGTCAACGTCACCACCGAAGATCCCGGTTCCGCCGCCCTCATCAAAAGCGGAGCGGGCGATTTGAACTGGGGAGTCCGCGTCGTCATCGGCGGAAGCAATTCCGATTGGTACGGCTCGAGCGCCGGCGGCGTCGCGTTCGTCGGCTCATTCAATTGGGACACCGACACCCCCACCTACGTTTTCGAAAACAATCTCGGGAACGGCAACGAAAAATACACCGCCGAAGCCATCTCGCACGAAGCCGGACACACTCTCGGCTTGAGTCACGACGGACGCACCTCCCCCTCGGAAGGATATTATCAAGGAACCTCGGCGTGGGCCCCGAACATGGGCGTCGGCTACTATTCGAACCTGACGCAGTGGAGCAAAGGCGAATATCTCAACGCCAACAATACCGAAGACGACCTGTCGATCATCACTTCCAGTAACGGTTTCGGATATCGTGCCGACGACTATGGAAATTCGATCGGCACGGCCTCTGCCCTGGGGATATCGGGATCGACGGTCAACACTACCGGAATCATCAGTCAACGGACCGATTGTGATTTCTTCTCGTTTACGACCGGCGGCGGTTCGGTCGATCTCACGGTCAATGCCAACGCCCGCGGCCCGAATCTCGACATTCGCGCCGATTTATACGATGGCGCCGGGAATCTGATAACGTCGTCCGACCCCACTAACAGCCTCAATGCGACCATTAGCGTCTCCCTGTCCGCCGGCACGTATTATCTGAAGGTTGACGGCGTCGGTTACGGCGATCCCGTCGGGACCGGTTACTCCGATTACGGCAGTCTCGGGTTGTATACCATCACGGGAACGCTGCCCGCCTCCGACCCAGCCGATCTGTCGCTTACCGCGACCGACGCCGTCAAGGCGGAGGGAAATTCCGGCACGACGAGTTATACCTTTACCGTCACGCGTACCGGCGGCCTCGCCAGCGCCACCACCGTCACTTACACCGTGACGGGGACCGGTGCGAACGCCGCAGGCGGCGGCGATTTCAGCGGCGGATCCTTCCCCACGGGCACCGTCTCGTTTATAGCCGGCGAATCGTCGAAGACGATCACCATTCTCGTGCAAGGAGACGGCGACGTCGAAGCCGACGAAACGTTTCGCGTGACGCTTTCCAATCCCTCGGGATCGGCGACGATCAGCGTCGCCACGGCCGATGGGACGATTCAGAACGACGACGTGATCCTGCCGGCGATTACCGTCACCCCCGTCTCGGGTCTGACGACCAACGAATCGGGCACGACCGTCACTTTCTCGGTGGTGCTGACGACGCAACCGACGGCGAATGTCACCATCGTCCTTATTTCGCTGAATGCCAATGAAGGGGTCGTCAATAAGACAACGCTGACATTCACTTCGGGGAATTGGAATGTGGCTCAAGTCGTGACCGTGACCGGCGTGGACGATGCGGCGGTCGACGGCAACGCGACGTACCTCATCAAGTTGAACGCGGCAGAGAGCACCGACCCAGATTACAACGGGCTCGTCGCCAGTGATGTGACAGTCACCAATCAGGACAACGAGACCAATTCGGGCAAAGGCCGAGGCGTGGCCGGCAAAGGGAGCGGTCCTAAAGGAGGGGGTTCGTCCGGCTTTGGATTTGAAGATCCCGGTGAAGTCCCGTACTTTCTTTCCGACATTGAAGGAGCGGACGAGTTCTTCGGTGGCTCGCTGTCATCGACGGGCAAGATGATCGCCGACGCCTATCAATCGTTGCTCTCGGCGTTTCAGCAAACGAGTTTCGATCGGTTCGGCGGAGCGAACGCCGGCGGCCTTATCTTCGGCGAGAATGAAAGTTCCTTTTCGCCGCTCATCGATACCTATTTTGGCGCACCGCGGAACGAAGAATTGCAGCCCCCGCATGACGAGGGAGCCAATGAAATTGGATTTGAAGCCGGCGATCTGGTGTTCGCATCCGTCGACTCGGATGTGTGGAATTGAAATCGGCCGGGTGTCGCGCGATGTGATGCAACATTCACGATGCCGATGATGATGGGTTCTAAATGATCCTAGCCTAGCAAAAGACGAAAACACAAAAAAAGCACCTTCGGAGAATTCCGTCGGTGCCTTGTTCAACGCGCGAGATAAAAATCCGTCTGCTACGCAAACGGCAGCGGTTCCGGGGTCAGTATGAATGGGAAGACCCGCACGGCTTTGCCGTTGTCGACCGGCTGATTGTACCGCAACTGGGCGGCGCGGTCGGCGGCGAATTGCAGAATTGTGAACTCGAGGCCGCAGAAGCGGATTTCACTCGTCTCGGCGGCGACGTCGGCGAAGACTTCTCCCGCCGAGGCGGCATGGCGGCGGACGCCGTGGATGCTGTTCTCGCGAACCTTCACACCGGCGGCCGACAGCTTGATCAACCCTTTAAGGAACTTGCCGACGAGGGTGTCGGCGCCCGAAACGCGCCACAGGCGTTCCCATTCTTCGTGGGCTTCCCAATAGTAACCGTGGTTGAACATATCGATGGCGAGCAGATACGAACGATTATCGGCCCAGTAAATGGGATTGAGCGCTTTGGGAGGCCGTGCTTTGCGATTATAACTATGGCCGCGCGGATCCCGGATCGGGTGTGGCGTCACCGTGCCGGGAATGTGAGTGTAAGCCGGCAATGCGGCCGAGGGGAGAAGCCGTTGGGCTTCGATTGCAGTCGTCTGAACCATCCGAATCACTCCATCTTCTAAGCGGAAAAAAACTGATCTGCATCTCAGGCAAACCAGGCGAAATCATCATCAGCCCGTTCGATGTGGCTGATTTGTGAGCTGGTTCTCGTATACGGTCAACAATTCCATATCAAACCGAGATTCATAGAAAGTGTCAAACACAAAAAAGACATTATGGCCCGGGAGAACGAAGTTTCCCGATCCACCAGGCAAGTTTTAACGGCGAGCGTGAAATCGAACCCATAAACAGGCATATTGGGGGGATGACGCATTTCGCCATAACCGGCGGGCGAGCTGCTGGCGAAGCAAACCGTGGTGATAATAAGGCGGGGTGGTGTCAAGCCTCTGAGTCGGGAAGGCCATCAAAAAGCAAGAGACTCAAACCCTTATTCTAACAGGGGAAATCCTGATTTCGAGCTTTCTTTGCTAAAATCTTTAAAAAGATTTTCCATTTCCTTCATAATCGCGGCGGGGCTTGCGCGAATCCTGCAAGAATCGGCTGGTTCTCGATGACAATCGCCGAAAAGATGCACCGCCTGATGAGCATCCAGGTCAACGCGATTCTGATAATCGGGAAACTTCGCGGACGATGAATTGCAGCACCCCGCGCGTGCCGCGCTGCCGGACCATCCCCAGCGTCTCGGTCAGTCCCAATTGATCGAGCAGATCGATCGGCATGTCGGAGATTTCCTCCGGACGCGACCCTTCGACCCCTTCGGCGATCAGCGCGACCAGACCGCGGACGATCGGCGAATCCCGCGGGACGTCGGCTTCGAGATGAATCCGCCCTTCTTCCAGCGAAACGCGAAGAAACACCGCCGTCTGACATTCCTGCACGCGGCAGAACGATTGCCGCAGGCTGGCGGACTGCTCATCGGTTAACACCGGCAGCGAGTCGGAGAATTCCACCAACGTCTCGAGCTTCTCCTCGGCGTCGAGATCGTCGAATTCTTGAATCAGTTCGTCGAACTTCATGGCTTTATCGTTTCATTCCGGAACCACAAAACTCAGGTGCAGTTCCGCATGTCTCAAATGGAGTTGCAGCCATTCTTCCGGTTTCATTGGTCCGAAAAAAGGATGCTCGGCTCGCGGGATGTCCCGTTCCAGCCGTTGCAGCGCCCAGATGAATTCGTCGACCGCAGCCGAGATTTCCACCCGGTCCGCAGGGGTAATAATGGCGGCCGATTTCGGGAGCGTAAAGCCCGCGGGCATCGGTTTCGTGAGAAATCTGCGTTTGATGAACGGCGCGATGAATGTCCGCGCCCACCACGGGGCTTTGAAACCAAATCCATCGAACGAGGCGTTCGTCGTTTTCGTCAGATGCTCCAGGATTTGACCGAACGACCACTGCCCCACGGTGAACGTCGGCTGCGAGATCAAAGGATGCAAGTCGTTCCGAATGTCGTTGATCGAGCGATATGCAACGCGGCGGCGGACCTGAGTTTCAGGCGTCGAACTCATGCTTCGTGCTCTCCGTTCGTCGGAAAACGAGGTCATATCGCGATTCCCTTCCCGCTTTTCGAGCACCTGAGATTCATTCTGTTGTGCCGCCTAGCGGCTGACAAGTCCGAAACGGCGGTAAACCGCGCGTCGGCAAAATCGATCATCGTTACGAGACGCTAACACAACCGGTTGGGCTTGTTCAAAACGCCGCGATTCTAGCCGGAAATGGTTACGCACAGAGGTTGTGTTAGCATTTCTAAGAAAGAATTCCCACGGCGCTTTTGCGAATCGGGCGTCACTTGCGATATAGTGTGACACATCGCCCTGAAAAGTTTTGTTAAATACCACACGAAAGAAATCTTTCACTCGAGGATTCCACCATGACGACCCTTCCGCAACTCTCGGCGGACGCCCTGCAAGCGCTCACGAAATACGACACCCCCACCGTCTGTAATGCGATCGAATTGTTCGAAGTGCTGCCGCGAAACGCCGGCTACATGAACGGCACCATCAAAGCCTGTTTCCCCAAAATGCCGCCGATGGTCGGTTACGCGCTGACGACGACCTTCCGCAGCATGTCGCCGCCGCGCGGGGGGGACGTGTACGCCGGGATCGATCAGCAATTGTCGAAGTTCTCGGAAATCCCCGGCCCGCCGGTGATCGTCTTTCAGGATCTCGATCTGCCGGTCGCCGCCGCGACGTTCGGCGAGGTGATGTGCTCGACGTACAAGACCTTCGGAGCGAAGGGGATCGTCACGTCGGGAGCCGGCCGCGATCTCGATCAGGTCGAAGCGCTCGGCTTCCCCGCGTTCACCGGGGGCACGATTTGCTCTCACGGTTATTGTCACATGATTTCGATCAACGTTCCCGTGACCGTCGGCGGCATCTGCATTTACGCCGGTGATCTGCTGCATGGCGATCTCAACGGCTTGACGACCATTCCCCATGCGATCGCCTCCGAAGTCGCCGACGTCTGCAAAGAGGTGATGGTCGCGGAGCAGATCGTGCTCGATTATCTGAAAGAGCCGAACCCTAACGTGAAGGGTTTTGCCGAAGCCCGCAAAGCCTGCGGTGCACAATTCGGAGAGATTACCAAGAGACTCAAGACCCGCAAGCGGTAATGCAGAGATATGTCGACGACCGGGATGCGGGGACCGCGGAAAAATGTTTGGCCGCGACGCGAAGGCTCGGCGCAGCGGAGCGCTAGCAGATGTAGCCCGCGCCCAACTCCCCGGTCCCCGCATCCCGGTTGCCGCATTTCCGCAGATTTCATTTGCATTCCCATGTCGATTTGTCTAGTGTATCAGGCGTTGGAGTCTCAAGAGGCTCGTGAGTCGCCCCTTCGAAAATCACATCAGCAGACCAACTGAAGGAGTAAATGACATGTCATTTCCACGCGTTCGATGGATAGTCGCCGGAGTGTGTCTGACCGGGTTGATCGCCGGGGGAGTGGGAGCGGTACTTTCTCAAAACGACGCCGAACCCGTCGCGCCCGCCACGCTGATTCCACAAAATTCGTTGCTGTATGTCAGTTGCGACGGCCGCGCCGCACATCAGGCAGGCTTTGAAAACACGGCCGCTTACGAAGCATTTTACAAGTCCGGTTTGATGGACGTCGTCGGCCGGGCAACGTCTGCCATTCTCGAAAGCATGTCCGGGGGCGAAGCGGCGGCGCTGAGCGACATCATTAAAAAACTCTCCGAAAACGGCATCACCGCCGGCTTAACCCTGTCGACGGCGGGGGGGCCGGCCTTGCCGTTTCTGACGGTCGTCGTTCATAACGGCGCCGAGTTGGAACCGGCCGTCGGCCGGCTTGTGCAAGAGACGATGGGACGCCAGGTCGAGTTCGCCACCGAAGAATTGCGGTCGCGGCAAGTCACCAGCGGCGTGATTCCCAACTCGCCCGGCATCGAAATCGGCTGGTGGAAAGAAGGAAATCATCTGATGCTCGCCGCCGGTCTGGGCGCCATCAACAGCACGCTCGACGTTGCCACGGGGGACGCCGAAAACGTCACCACGTCCGAGGTCTATCAAAAATTCGCCGCGAACGAACCCGCCTTCGAGCGGACGACGATGTTCTGGCTCGATTTCGGTCTGCTGCGCCGGACGTACGGCGAAGTGCCGCTGCCGCTGCCCAATCCGGAACCGGTCACCGTCAACGCCGTGGTCGAAGCGTTGGGACTCAGTAATCTGGGCGTCATCGTCAGCCAGTGCGGTTACAAAGATCGCGCGAATTGGACCGAAACATTCGTCGAAGCCAAAGGCGAAAAGAAAGGTCTGCTGGCGCTGTGCGAACAGGAGCCGATTACGCTGGACGACCTCCCGCCGATTCCCTTTGGGACGAACGGATTCTATGCGACCAGCTTCGACTGGGGAAAAGCGTACGACACAATTCTCGCCGTCGTGCAAGACATGGCGGTGTTAGGGCCCCCCGAGGCCGCGGCTCAGTTGGACGCCGTTCCCGACCTGATCAATCAAGCGGTCGGCTTCGATCTGCGCAACGACCTGTTGGGCTCGCTGGGGAATGTGATGTGCCTTTACGGCGATACGCGTCAGGGCTTCCTCGGACTTGGGATGGGAGTTGCGATTGAAGTCACCGATGAAGACAAGCTGCTCAGTTCGCTCCGAATCATCGGACAGCGGATCGCCGACGAAAACCCCGGGGACGTCATTTTTCGCGAATCGGCAAAGCAAGGACGGGAAGTCTTTCTCATCGAACCGGCGAGCGGCTTTTTCAGCATCGCCGTGGGCGTCGATGAAAAGTGGCTGGTCGCGGGACTTCCGCAAACCGTCGAGGGCTTCTTCCTGCGGCAGGATGGCGCGTTGACGAACTGGAAACCGACCCCGTCTTATCAAGAGGGGCTCGATCTCTTGCCGAAGGAATTTACGACCATCAACGCCGTCGATCCGCGGAAGAGTTACCGGGCGCTGCTGGGGGCGGCTCCGCTGTTTCTCAGCGGAATCGAGGGGGCGATGCGGCAGCAGAACCGCGACTTCTCGTTGCCGGTCGGCATGGCCGATATCCCTCCGGCGGAATTGATCGCCCGGCCGTTGTTCCCGAACCTGTCGGTGACGACCGTCGATGAGAACGGGATTCATTGCACCTCGCGTTCGTCGGCCCCGGCGATTCCCTTCATCGACGGCATCGGCGGAGGAGGAGGCGTTGCGACGGCAAGCACGATGGTCGCGTTACTGTTGCCCGCAGTCCAACAGGCCCGCGAAGCGGCCCGGCGGACGCAGTCAAAAAACAACATGAAGCAACTCGGCTTGGCTTTGCACAATTATCACGACACATATCGCAGTTTTCCTCAGGGAACCGTCGAAACCGAGGGGCTCGAACCGGATGAACGCCTGAGTTGGCTGGCGTCGGTATTACCGTTCCTGGATCAGGCCAACTTGTACAATCAGATCAACTTCAAAGAGGGCTGGAATGAAGACGCGAACCAGGCGCTCATGAAGACCGTCGTCCCCGTATTTGTGAATCCGGGCTACGCCATCGATCCTGCAGCCGAGTGGGGAACGACGCATTACGTCGGCATCGCCGGCGTCGGCGAGAAGGCGGCCGAACTCGACAAGACCGATAATAAGGCGGGTATTTTCGGCTACAATCGCAAGACCGAAATTCGCGACATCACCGACGGCACATCCAACACGATGATGGTCAGTGAAGCCAACGACGACGTCGGCCCGTGGGGACAAGGGGGCAAAGCGACCATTCGCGGCTTGAGCAAAAAGCCCTACATCAACGGTCCCGACGGCATCGGCGGACCGTATCAGGGGGGATGCCACGTCCTGTTCGCCGACGGGGCCGTGCGGTTTGTCTCCGAAAACATCGACGCGAAAACGTTCGAAGCCCTGGCAACCATGCACGGCGGAGAAGTCATCGGTCAATTTTAACCGCCGGTTTTCCACGCGGCCATTTTAATTTCGTTCCGGTATGCGAATAATAGAGTATACGTGGACGTTGCTCAAAACTCGCATACTCGTTTCGCCCGGCGGATTCTACGCCAAGAATCTGAATCGCCGGGTTCGATAAGGTAGTCTCGATGGCCGACCAGATTTTACCCGTCATTTCAAGGGATGAACCCCGATCGCCGGAGGTCTACGAAGATCCCCTCGATCTCATGGATGAGATCGACCGTCTCAAGGTCGAAAAAGACGCCACGATTCTCGCCCATTATTACGTTGACGGTGAGATTCAAGACGTCGCCGATCATTGCGGGGATTCTCTGCAACTCGCCCGCGTGGCGACGAAGGTGACGACGTCGACGATCGTGTTCGCCGGGGTGCATTTCATGGGGGAATCGGCGAAGATTCTCAATCCCGAAAAAACCGTGTTAATGCCCGATCTGCACGCCGGTTGTTCGTTAGCAGAGAGTTGTCCCGCCGACAAACTGCTCGCTTATCAAAATGAACTTCGCGCGAAAGGACGCGACTTCGAGACGGTCGCTTACATCAACACGTCGGCGGCGGTCAAAAGTTTGTGCGACTGGATCGTCACCAGCGGCAACGCGCGGGAGATCATCGACCGCGTGCCGCCCGATAAGGAGATTTTATTCGTTCCCGATCAGCATCTGGGACGGTATCTGATGGAAGTCACCGGCCGCGACATGATCTTGTGGCCCGGCTCGTGCATGGTGCACGAGATTTTCAGCATTCAGGATTTATTGCGAGCCAAGAAGAACAACCCCGGCAGCCTGGTGCTCGCCCACCCGGAATGCCCGAAAAACATCCTCGAACACAGCGATTTCATCGGCGGCACCGAAAAGATGCGGAAGTTCGTCACGTCACAAACCGAACCGCTGACGTTACTGATCGCCACCGAAGCCAACATGATTCATCCGCTGCAGAAGGCGGCGCCTCAGCACACGTACATTCCGGTTCCGGGGATCATGACCTCGACCGGCGAGACATGCGCCTGCAACCGCTGCCCGCACATGGCCCTCAACACATTGCAAAAAGTTCGCGACTGCCTGAAAAACGGCAAACCCGAAATCGTCTGGCAGCCTTATTTCGAAAAAGCCCAAGCGGTATTGCGGAAGAGTCTGCTGCAGTGATGGTCAAGAGTCGAGAGACAAGAGCCAGAAGAAGCCATGCACGTTGCGGTTTAATGACGGCGACACATTGATTATAATGCGACTGCTGCTTCGATAGTTTACTACAAATACAGAAACCCCGCACCCGACATGATTGCCACTCCACATCAGCAACGGCTTCGCGACATCACCGAGAAAGTCCACGCCGGCCAGCGGCTGTCGTTCGACGACGGGCTGTTTCTCGACCGCGACGCCGATCTCTTGACGCTCGGGCAACTTGCCAATCTCGTCCGCGAACGCAAGAACGGCAACTACGCTTACTACAACACCAACATTCATCTCAATCCGACGAATGTCTGCGTCTACCGCTGCACGTTTTGTGCGTTTCGTGCCGACCTGAAGGCCGAAAAGGCTTACACGTTCACCGATCAGATGATCCGCGATCGCGTCCTCGAAGCGAAATCGCTGGGGGCGACTGAAATCCACGTTGTCGGCGGACTGCATCATCAGAAAGATTTTGACTGGTATCTGAACGTCATCCGCGTCATTCGCGAAACCTGGCCCGCGCTGCACATCAAGGCGTGGACCCCGGTGGAGATCAACTGGTTCAGCTATCTCACCAAAAAACCGACGCGGTGGGTGCTCGAACAGATGATCGACGCGGGCTTGGGCAGCATGCCCGGCGGGGGTGCCGAGATTTTTCATCCCGAAGTGCGGCAGCAAATCTGCGAACACAAAGCCGACGCCGAAGAATGGCTGATGACGCACCGCGAAGCCCACGCCCTGGGCCTGCGCACGAACGCCACCATGCTCTACGGCCACGTTGAAGAGGCGAAACATCGCGTCGATCATCTCTGCAAGCTCCGCGAATTACAGGACGAAACCGGCGGGTTTCAGACGTTCATTCCGCTGGCGTTTCATCCCGAAAATACGAAACTCTCGCATATCATCAAGCCGAGCGGCATGACCGATCTGCGCGTGATCGCCCTCTCGCGGCTGATGCTCGATAACATCGACCACATCAAAGCGTATTGGATCATGCTGGGCGAAAAGACGGCACAGGTCGCGCTCAGCTTCGGCGCCGACGACCTCGACGGCACGGTGATCCACGAAATCATCTATCACGACGCCGGGGCGAAAACGCCGCAGGGTCTGACGGTCGATCAACTGCATCATCTCATTCGCGAGGCGGGACGCGTGCCGATCGAACGCGATACGTTGTATCGAAAGGTGATTCGCAACGGCGTCGACTGGCAAATCGGCGAGCCGATTTGCGTCGGCGCGGCCGGCCGGGCGGACGCCGTCGCCGCCCCATCGTCATGAACCTTGAGCCGGCACTACCCGTGATGTCCAAACCGCTTCCCTGGTTACAAGATCGACTCGCCCGCGCGGCCCGCGATGAATTGCTGCGGGCTCGACGCGTCTTTCAGACCGACGGAGCGGGTTACGTGATCGAGGACGGCAAACGTCTGTTAAACTTCGCGGGAAACGATTATCTCAATCTCGCTCGCGATCCGCGGATTCGGGCCGCCGTAGAGAACGAACTCCAGCGCAGCGGCGTCGGTGCGACGGCGAGCCCCCTCATCATCGGACGCGGCCCCGCACAACGCGACCTCGAAGAGGGCATCGCCGCCTTTGAACGGCAAGATGCGGCGATTGTTTTTCCCTCCGGCTACGCGGCCAATGTCGGGACCATCACCTCGCTGGTACAGCCGGGCGACGCGCTGTTCTGCGATCGCTTCAATCACGCCAGTCTCGTCGACGGTTGCCGGCTCTCCGGCGCGAAACTCCGCATCTATCGGCACGATGATCTCACCTCGCTGGAAAAAGAATTGCAGAGGGCGTTGGCGAATCATGACGATTCACCCGCGCGAAAGTGGATCATCACCGAAAGCGTCTTCAGCATGGACGGCGACGCTGCGCCGCTGCGCGAATTGTGCGATCTCGCCGAACGATTCGGTGCGGAATTCATCGTCGACGAAGCCCATGCGACCGGCGTGTATGGAACACAGGGCCGGGGCGTCGCGGAACTGGCCGGCGTCGAAGACCGCATCGCGGTGCGCGTCGGCACGTTGAGCAAATCGCTCGGCGCGCAGGGAGGCTTCGCCGTCGGGGCGAAATCGACGATCGACTGGCTGTGGAACAACGCCCGCACGCAGATGTTCTCGACGAGTTTATCGCCGCTGATGTGCGCGGCGGCGGCCGCGGCGATTCAGATCGTCAAAAATGAACCCGATCGTAGGCGGAAGCTGCAAGAAAATGTGAACGCCTGGCGTGAGTTGATGTCAGCCGATGCAATCACGTCGCCGCGGCTTTCAGCGACGGCGACGGGACCGATCCAACCCCTCATCATCGGCGAACCGCGTCCGACGCTGGAATTGGCACAGCGGTTGAAAGAAAGCGGATTCCTCGTCGCGGCGATACGTCCGCCGACGGTTCCGCAGCACACGTCGCGGCTGCGGATTTCATTCAGTTGTGCTCACACCGCCGAAGAGATCGAACGTCTGGCCCGGACGGTGATCGCGGAACTCATATCGGCGGATGCGCCGATGAGCGAGGTGCGGCATGGATGAGACGATACCGGACTGGCGGTCGGAATATCCGTTCGCCGGCCGTCATCTCACGGTTCGCGGGGTAAAAATGCATTATGTCGATGAGTCGCCGACAAGCGGCACGTCGGCTGAAACGCTGCTGATGGTGCACGGCAACCCGACATGGAGTTTCGCGTGGCGGAAGTTGATCGCCGCGTTCTCACCGATGTGCCGCGTCGTCGCCCCCGATCACATCGGCTGCGGCCTCTCGGAGAAACCGCTCGACTATCCGTATCGACTCGCGCAGCACATCGATAATTTATGCGAACTGATCGAAACGCTCGATCTGCGAAACATCACGCTCGTGGCGCACGACTGGGGCGGGGCGATCGGCATGGGCGCCGCCGCGCGGCTGAACGATCGCCTTTCACGCATCGTGCTCATGAACACGGCGGCGTTTCGCTCGCGGCGCATACCGTTTCGCATCGCGGTCTGCAGATGGCCGATCGTCGGCCTGATCGCCTTGCAGGGATTCAATCTGTTTTCGCGCTGCGCGTTATGGATGGCGGTTGAAAAACCGGAGCGGTTCACTCCGGCCGCGAAGGCCGGTTATCTGGCGCCGTACGATTCGTGGAACAACCGGCAGGCGGTGCTGCGCTTCGTGCAGGATATTCCGCTCGCCGCAGCGCATCCGAGTTACGACGCTTTATTGGAAGTCGAGCGCGGGCTCGAAAAGTTTCACGAGACGCCGATGCTGTTCGTCTGGGGCGAGAAGGACTGGTGTTTCACCGTCGAATTTCTGAAAGAATTTCAGCGACGGTTTCCGCACGCAGAGACGGTCTCGCTTCCCGATGCGGGGCATTACGTCTTCGAGGACGCACCGGAGGCCATCGTTGACGCCTTGCAGAAATTTATGACGTCGCATCCGCTCGATTAACATCGGTTAATCGAAGTCGAAGCCGAATTCTTCTTCCAGTTCGGGCTCGGCCGCTTTGACTTGTTCTTCGGCTTGGACATTGCTTTCCTCGCCGTGCTCTTTTTTCGCGAGATGGCTTCTGGATTTCCCGTCGAAGGCCACGAACCCCTTGACGGCGTACGGCGGCAGCAATTGATTGATGCGGATTTCGATCTGCGTCAGAAACGAGCCTTCATCGGGAGCGACGAACGTAATCGCCCGCCCCAGGTGTTCCGACGCCATCCGTCCGGTCCGTCCGATGCGGTGCACGTAATCGTCGCAGTCCTGCGGAATATCGTAGTTAATGATGTGCGAGATGCCGCTGATATCGATGCCGCGGCCGACGACGTCGGTCGCAATCAGCAGCCGGCAATCTCCCGAGCGGAAGTCTTTCATCACGCGGTCGCGTTGCGACTGCTGCAAATCGCCGTGAATCGCCTCGACGCCGGGGAGCCTTCGCGAAAACGTCTGATGCAGCCGATCGGCGCCCCGCTTGGTGCGGGTGAAGACCAAGGCCTGGGCGGGACGTTCCTGCAACAACAGTTTCGCCAGCAAAGCGGGTTTACGATGTTGATCGACGGTGACGTAAAATTGTTCGATGGTATCGACGACGATCGAATTCGAAGAGGTGTCGATTCGCACCGGGTCGTGCATATAACGGCGGGCGAGCCGTTCGACAGCGGGTTCCATCGTCGCCGAGAGAAGCAGCGTCTGACGTTCGGTCGGGCAACGCCGCAAAATGCGTTCGATATCGGGACGAAATCCGATATCCAGCATCCGGTCGGCTTCGTCGAGCACGACGAATTTCAGGCGACTCAGATCGATCGCTTTTCGCGAGATCAAGTCAATCAGCCGACCGGGCGTTCCCACGACGACGGGCGAGCCTTTGCGGAGATCGTTCATCTGCTTCTTGATCGGGCGTCCCCCGACGACCACGGTGCAGCGGCAGGGAGTCGTCGTCTGACTCAGCCGGTCGAATTCGCCGGCGACCTGTTCGCTGAGCTCCCGGGTGGGAGACATGATCAGGGCCTGCACGTCTTGCGCGCAGCGATCGATCTGTTGCAGAATCGGCAGCACGAATGCCGCCGTTTTTCCGGTGCCGGTCCGCGCCTGCCCGATGCAATCTTTCCCTGTGACGGCGATGGGAATGAATGCCGCCTGAATGGGGCTCGGAGCGATGTAACCGACGTCGCTAACCGCTTCCAGGAGCTCGGGACTCAGTCCCAAGTCTTGAAATCGCGGAACGTGACCGATCACCTCGGCGGGCGATTCGTCCGGCAAATCTGCTGAATTAGTAAGGGATTCGGAACTCAATTGTGGAGGGGCTGATTGAATAATATCCATCGATCTCAAAAAATTCTTCCGCATCGTCGATGCGCGTAATGAACCTGCGAACTGATTTATTTTACGTCAGACAGTTCACGTTCTTCGCGATGCCACAAACCGACACCGGTCGCGGCAAAACGTGACCCGCAGGCATCCCGGGCGTGGAACTGCTATCTAACTCTATACATTATATAAGGATTCGTCAATGCAACCGGAGAAAATCTCGCCAAATCCCAGCGGACGGGGGCGACCGAATTCCAAGCCGATACGCCGAATGTGCTTACGGGAAGCACGTTCGATCTCATGTCATTGAGTATACCAGAGGAATCGCGTGTCGTTCGAACGACATTACCAATTTCGTCATGGACGCGTCAAGAAATTTCGTTTTCCGCATCGATTGGGGGGTGCGTGTGGATCGTACTGTCAAAGGAGAGAATTCGGAGGAGATTTATCGTTCGTGCCGACTGCACCGACTCTAGCGAAGGTGCGGCAGGAGTTCGGCTGCGG
The DNA here is from genome assembly GCA_040881995.1 of Planctomycetaceae bacterium. Taxonomy (GTDB): domain Bacteria; phylum Planctomycetota; class Planctomycetia; order Planctomycetales; family Planctomycetaceae; genus JAQCEJ01. The sequence continues at coordinate 3,450 of JBBECD010000268.1, read as the reverse complement.
CACGGCGGGATGTCGATACCCTCAGCATGATCGACTTCGAACTCGAACTCTGGCAGCAGACTCCGGTGAATGAAACCCTGCTGAGGTTTTACCTTGAGCACGATCGGCTTTCGCGCGAAATCGATCCCGCCTATGACGGCTGGTTCAGTCGATTGACTGATCATTCGCACATTTCCGCCGACGATCTGACCGCGGGACATGGAAATCTGATCGCCCTCGGTTATCTCAAAGTCGATATCGGCGGCCGGTCGAGCGGCGTGAAATACCAGATCACTCCCGCGGGAAAACGTCAGCTTGATTTCGCGTTCGCTGCGATCGGCGCGGGCGACGCCGACGAAATCGACGAAACCAGCGACGTCGAGGCGGCGGACGAAGCCCACGGATTCACTCACGCGGCCGACCCGTGAACCGCCGTTACGGCGACCGAACGCAGGTGCAATTCCACAAACAATTCATAAAGGCCGGCGAATTAGTCTTGTGAATGTCCGCGGCGCATGTGAAAATATAATACGCTTATTTCGAGCATTTGCTTCGTCCGTCACTCATCAATCCATGCGGAACCCATCGAGCGAAATATGACCGACAGCTTACAAATCCTTCATGTCTACGAAGCGGGTCCGCTGACTGTCGTTGGTTTCGGCGGCCGCGACGTGCTCGATAACATCAATCTCGCCGAGTGCCGCGATGAACTCATCGGTCTGATCAAACAGCACAATTGCAAGGTGCTGGCATTCGACTTGACCGGCGTAAAGCTCATTCCCAGCGGCCTGCTCGGTCTGCTGGCCTCGCTTACGCAACTGGGGACCGAAGTTCATCTCTACAATGCTTCGCCCGATATTCGCGAAGTCCTCGAAATCACGAAACTCGATCGCATCATTCAATTGCACGAAGTGGCGATCTGAGTTCCCGGCGCGTATTCTCACGGTGGACAACGTTTGCATTAGCGACGATGACGGACGTCTCCCTGTTCCGTTGCTGATTGAGACGATACGCCAGGAGACTCGCGATGAATTCACCTGCGCCCACTCCCCATGACGAACTGGAACGCCTCGGCATCGATCGGCGGGCGTGGTTTCGGGCGACGTCGTTCATCGAAGATCTCTGCCGGCGAGACGTTATTCCCGCCGTCGGTTGGATTGTCGGCCGCGGAGGAGAAATCTCATCGCCGCACGTCTGCGGCCGGTCGCGCATCGCCGGGAATTCCGATCCGATCGCACCGGATGCCATTTTTCTTATCGCCTCGATCACCAAACCGGTCGTCGGCACGGCGGTGCTGCAACTGGTCGAACGCGGGGAGATTCTGCTCGGCGACAAAGTCACAAAATACATCCCCGAATTCGGCAAAAACGGAAAATACGGAGTTACGGTCCGGCATCTGCTGACGCATACGTCGGGACTCCCCGATATGCTTCCCAACAATCGCGAACTCCGCGAACAGCAACAGCCGATGTCGAAATTCGTCGAAGAAATCTGCGGCGTCAACCCCGATTTTCCGCCGGGCCGCGGCGTGCAATATCAGAGCACCGGATTCGGCATACTGGGTGAGATCATTCTGCGCGTGACGGGACGGCCCTGTCCGGACTATCTGCGCGACGAGATTTTCCAGCCGCTCGGCATGAACGACACCGCATTGGGTGCGCCCCCGGAGTGGTTCGCCGGCCCATCGCCGAAAGTCGATCGCATTGCGGAACTCCGCATCCCCGAAGAACAGCAAGGAACCAACTGGCACTGGAACACGAAATACTGGCGGATGCTCGGTGCTCCGTGGGGCGGATTGCTGACGACGCTCGCGGACGTCGCCCGCTTCGCCGAGATGTTGCGGCGGGGTGGAGAACTGAACGGCACCCGCATCCTCTCGACACAGATGCTCGCGGCGGCGACGATGAATCAGCTCACCGGTTTTCCGGATTTGAAGGAGAGCGATCGCCGCGGCCGGGCGTGGGGATACGGCTGGCGTCTGCATTGGCCCGGTTACAGCCCGAATTTCGGCGACTTGCTTAGCCCGTACAGCTACGGACACTGGGGAGCGACCGGCACAGTGCTGTGGGTCGACCCGGCGATCAACGGCTTCGCGGTCGTGTTTACGACGCAACCCCAGGAACCGCACGGACGCGAATTGGCATTGATGTCGAACCTCCTGGCCGCGGCCTGGATTTCGTAAGCACGTTTTCGACGACGTTCCGCGAACATCTTCGAGCCGGACGTGTCATTTGCAGGAGACGTTTCGCTCGGCATCCGCAAGGAAAAGAATTGTCTCGCAAACCTCCTCGGCGGACTTGATGCAACGGCGGCGAGCGTTATACTGTGACAAGCAACGAGCCCAAGTGGCGGAACTGGCAGACGCGCTAGGTTGAGGGCCTAGTGGGGTTTAAACCCCGTGCAGGTTCGATTCCTGTCTTGGGCACATTTGAGGATAAGGGTTTACGGCATTGGCTGTAAACCCTTTTTCTTTGGAATAATCCAAATGGTAACAAATCGGTAACGACGTGGCAGTGAAATTGGAGCCACACATGGCCGGGTTGCAACAGCGGAATGGCAGTTATCGGGTCAGCAGTCGCGCCGTTCGGCCGTTGCCGTCGTAATACGGGTGAATGGTCGCGAACTGATAGTGAGCGATGCCGGCGCGAAGCGGACACGGCAGCGGCTGTTTTTCCGACTGGCTGATCCACTTGACGAGATCTTTCATCAGCTTCGGAACGTCTTTCGCCTCGGGAGGCATATACACGATTCGCCGCGCGCGGCTGTCGTGAATCACGTTCTGTCCGTCGCGATACGGCGTCGGCTTGACTTTCGCCCGCCCGCCATGACCAGTGCATAAAGCATTTGAATCTGCGATTCGGTGATCGCACCGGGGTGGGCAGCCAGGTTTTCGGCCTGTTCGAGGGCTGCGTAATACCCTAACACTTCCTGTTCGTCGCGTTCCCGGCCCGGAAAATGTTCCTGGTGCTCGACAACCTGAGCGACCTGTTCCTGCGTCAGACGGTTCCCTTCGATCATCGTCGAATAATGCGTCGAATAAAGTCGGGCCGTTTCCCGGAGTGTGGCCAACACCGCCGGTGTCATCGGCAGATGCTGAATCGACTGCTTCGCCCCCTCGATGCGCATCAACGCGAGAGCGACACGGCTGGTGATCTCGAACTGAGGAATAAACGGCATGAATGGCCGAAACCTTTCGAGGAATTGCCGTTATCATGCCGTTATCATGCCGTTAAATTGCCGTTAATGCAAGCAGAAACATTTTCCCGCTTACGGTTGAAGGGCGACTTTCAAGCGTACCCGCCACGTAGTGGCAATAGCCCCTCCCTCTGATAACGCAGCAACTCCGCATGGCTGACGACCAGGCGGCATAGGCTCTGGCCGCGCGGCTACACGCTCTCGCAGCATTCGCCGCTGAAATCCGTCGGACGCGAAGCGCACCTCTTCACCTCTCCCTCCGGGAGAGGTGGGGGG
>JBBECD010000267.1:0-9500 GCA_040881995.1 Planctomycetaceae bacterium | reverse complement strand
CAACGCCGAAATTTTTCAAAAAAAGGCAACTTTGATGATCGCTGGGGAAGTTGGGTTAGCCCCGGGTCGCGTAGCGCACCCGGGGAAACGGTCCGATAAAAGTTCTTTCGACCCCGGCGGGGTCGCAGCCGGTCTCCCATCGAGTCGCTGCGATCCCTCCAGGATCGAAAACTTATGCTGAACTCTCTTTCCGGTGGTATCGCTGCGCTCAACCACCGGCTAATAGCTGCGACCCCGCCGGGGTCGAAAGCATTGTCACAATGCCGTTTTTAGCTCGCTCAGAAACTTTTCCACATCCCCCTGCGTATTATAACCGTGAATCGCCACGCGCAATCTTCCGGCGTGTGACATCACGTGGATATTCTTCGCGTGCAGCTTCTTGTGAAGCTCTTCCGCTTGGGGATGTCGAAACGCCAGAATCCCCGCGACCGGACCCGTCTTCGGGGTGAGCATCTCCACCGGCAATTTGCTCAATTCCTCGCGGCACATCTCGACCAGCGGCTGGGCGGTGTTGTAAATCGTCTCGATGCCGACGCCTAAGAGATAATCGAGCGCGGCTCGAATCGGGTAAATCGCCGGGAAGTTCGGCATGCCGACGGCGAAACCCGCCGCTCCGGGCTGACTGACGGCTTTATCGAATCGCTCGGCTCCGAAGGCATCCTTCAGATGATACCAGCCGCCGGCGGGAACGGTGAGCGCGTTTGCATTCCGTTTCGGCACGCCGACGAGACCGCCGCCGTGCGGGCCGAGAATCCATTTATGGGTGCTGCTGACGATCCAGTCGACGTCGCCGAGGTTGAGCGGAATTCGCCCCAACGCCTGCGTGACGTCGACGGCTAACAACGCCGACGAATGCTTACGCACTGCCGCCGTCACTTCCTCGAGCGGGATCATAAAACCATTGAAGAAACTGATGAGCGACGTCGTCACCAGTCGCGTGTTGCGATTGAGCAGCGGGACGAGATCGTCAACGCGGAGCGCTCCGCCGACGGACTTCCAGACTTTTACCGACGCCGGGCAAGATTCCTGCAACCACGGCGTCGCGCCGGCGGGGAAATCGAGATCGTTAATCACAACTTCGTCTCCCTCTTTGAACTGCATCGCGAGGGCCAGCAGATTGTACGCCTCCGACGTGCACGAACAGATGGCGATTTCCTCGGCGGTTAAACCGTAACAGATTGCCACGAGTTCTTTCGCGGCGGCGAGTTGTGCGAAGTGCGGGCCGCGGCCGTCCATGCCGGTTTGCTTGTCGGCGAAATATTGGAGCAGCGATTCCTTGACGGCGAGAGAAGGAATCCCCTCGGCGGCGGTGTTGAGATACGTTCTTCCCGCGAGGGAAGGGAAATCGCGGGCACGGGTTTCGGGCGTGAGCATGTAGTAGTGCCTCCGTGGTGAGAGTGATCGATGCGCGCATGATAACGCACGCGGGCGGGATATCGTAGGGTGGCGTCGAGCAAATGAGGGCCTCTTCAACACCTCTCCCTGCGGGAGAGGTCGGATGCGTAGCATCCGGGTGAGGGGTGGAGTGGACGTTGATTCGTTCTTGCTCACGTTCGAACGTCAAACGATCCCCTCACCCCGCCGCTGCGCGGCGACCCTCTCCCGGCGAGAGAGGGTTGTGAAGTCACGTGCGCAATCGGCGTGAAATCTCATCGACGATCGTCTTTATCGGCACGCGGATTTGTTCCAGCGAGTCGCGGTCTCGCAATGTCACGCATTGGTCGCTCGCCGTGTCGCCGTCGATCGTTAAGCAATACGGGGTTCCGATTTCGTCTTGCCGGCGATATCGCCTGCCGATCGCGGCCTGTTGGTCGTAGATGCAGGCGATGCCGGCCGATTTGAGGTCGCGATAAATCGCGGCGGCGGTTTCGGGCATTCCTTCTTTTTTGATGAGCGGAAAAATCGCCGCTTTGATCGGAGCCAGCCGAGGATGCAACTTCAGCACCGTCCGCTTTTGCATCTCTCCCTTCTCGTCGGGCTGTTCGTCTTCGTGAAATGCCTCGCACAAAAATGCCAACGTGGCCCGGTCGGCGCCGGCGGCGGGTTCGATCACGTGCGGAATAAACCGCTCGCGCGATTGATCGTCGAAGTAGGACAAATCCTTGCCGCTCCCTTTGTACTTCGGCGCATCCCCTTCCCCCTTTTCGACGACGAGTTCGTTGTTCTGCCGGACGAGTTTGCCTTCCATGTGCGAACGAAGATCGAAGTCGCCGCGATGGGCGATTCCCTCGAGTTCTCCATATTCACCGGCGTCGAGAAACGGAAACGCATACTCGACGTCGGCGGTCCCGACCGAATAGTGCGCGAGTTCTTCCTGCGCATGATCGCGGAGAATAAGATTCGCGGAATCGATGCCGTGCGTGAGATACCACTGATACCGGCGGTCCCGCCAGTATTCGTACCAGGCCCGCGATTCCGACGGATGGCAAAAGAATTCCATCTCCATCTGCTCGAATTCGCGCGAGCGGAACGTGAAGTTTCGGGGCGTGATTTCATTGCGAAAACTCTTGCCGATCTGCGCGATGCCGAACGGGACTTTCACCCGGCTACTGTCGCAGACGTTCTTGAAGTTGACGAACATTCCCTGCGCCGTTTCGGGGCGGAGGAAGACGGTTCCCTCTTCGCCCGCAAGCGCACCGGCGATGGTTTTGAACATCAGGTTGAATTCTCGCGGCTCGGTGAGCTGGCATTTGTCGTGCTCGCCGGGATGCTTGCTCGGCTTGATCGGGCATTCGCTCGACTTCACGTGATCGGAGCGAAATCGGGCTTTGCATTCGCGGCAATCGACCATGAAGTCGTGAAACAGATCGTAATGCCCCGAGACTTTCCAGACCTGCGGATGCATGATGATCGACGATTCGACTCCGACCATCGAGAACGACTGCGGCGCGCCGGCGGGGACGCCGAGTTCATCGTGCAGCGTGATCATGTCGCGCCACCACGCCTCGCGGACGTTGCGCTTAAGTTCGACGCCGAGCGGGCCGTAATCCCAGAAGCCTTGAATCCCGCCGTAGATCTCAGACGATTGAAACAAAAATCCCCGCCGTTTGCACAACCCGACAATCTGTTCCATCTTGGCATTCGCATTCATCGGCGAGATTCTTTCGTGAGAGGCTGCGGTCGTTGATACAGTGACGGACACGCATAAGACGGTAAAGTTCGGCATCGGCGTGTCTCGCGCACCGAGACGATAGGCATTTTTCCAGTTGCCGACAAGTCCAGCCTTTACGCCGTCGAGGCGGTAATCTCCCCGGTGCTCTGGTCGAACACTGGCACAACCGCGAATACGTTGGGCGTCGCGGATCGCTCGATATCGTCGGTGAAACCGAGATCGAGCAGATTGCGGCCCCCTTTGCTTTCGCAGAAGGCTTGAATCAACGCCTCCTGCGTCTGGCTGTGATGAAAATAAAAGTCACGCGCCAGGACGGCGGAATCGTTGAGTGGCACGCGACCGGAACAGAGTTGCTGCAACTCGGCGACGATCGCCCCGGCGGTGAGGACGTCTTCGGCTGAGATTTCCCCTTCCGTTCCCGCGCAGACGATTTGAATCGATTTCTGCGCATCGAACGCGGCTTGGGCCGCGGCGTGCAAATTGACCATCGCGCCGATCAGAATCCATTCGGCGTTCGCGGATTGGAGCAACGCCCGCGTTCCGTTGGTGGTAGTGAAGATCACTGTCTTATCGCGGACGGTTTCGGGCGTGTAATGCAGCGGAGAGTTGTCGAGATCGAAGCCGGGGATGAGTTCGCCGTGCCGTTCGCCGCCGAGCACGACGGCGTCCCGATTGAATTTCTTTGCGAGACGCAAGGCGTCGTCGACTTCGAGAGCGGGGATGACGGCACGCGCTCCGTGAGCCAGCGCATGGACGATCGTGGTCGAAGCCCGCAGCACGTCGACGACGATCGCGGTGGCGTCGGCGAGACGATGAGCCTCGGCGGAGATGGGAAGAAGTTGAACGTCGATCGAGAGAGGGTGAGTCGCCGGTTTCATCGCCGTATGATACGGGGTGAACGAGAGCATCGGCAATCGAGTGGGGGAATGAGATCTACCGATGACGTCATCGGCGATATCTTGAGTCAAAACCGGCGAAATGAGAATTCCTTCGAAATTTGACGAGGGTCTGCTTGACTGCCGAAATACGTGACCTACGTTTGCAGTGTGCAAGCTGTAAGTGACCGAGCACGTCTGCGACGTCGCGAATCGTGCACGCGGTTTGAATGCGATTCAAACCGAATTCGAGTCAACGTGTTCTACGTTGAATTTATTTTGGGTCTAACCTCATTGTGAGGTTAAGGTATTTGGTGTCGATGGCGTTCAGGCGGGGTTGTTTGCAGCCTCTCTGGTGGTGTCGACATGGCGAATTGCCGAGTCGTTTCGGCGGTTCAGTGACAAGAACAAGGGGAGAGGACAACATGAGAGAATTTGCACAAAGCGTCAAGCGGTTTCTGGTTTCCGAAGATGGCCCGACCGCGGTTGAATACGCCGTGATGTTGGCTTTGATCGTCATCGTCTGCTTGACCGCCATTCAGGCGATCGGCACGAACGCCAGTACGACGTTCCAGAACGTGGCCGACCAGTTATAAGCCGCCGCTTGAGACCATCAGTTGACACAACTGGTTTGTCGACCGTCCAGCCGGGTTTCGTCACCCGGCCGGGCGGTCCGATTTATTTCGGAATCCCGCGATTCCGCACTGCCTGAGATTTCCAAAAACGTCAGTCGCCGTTCGGGCGATTGATCTTCCCGCCGCCGTTGAGGAGCCAGAGAACATGTTTCCGTTCTGGGTCACAGCTTCTGATTTCGCCTTCTTACAATTCCTGACGATGTTCGTGGCAGGGATCTGGTGGATCACCATGTCTCTGACCGGCCGCAATTTCACCGCGTAGCGGTTCGACGGCATTGTCGTTGGATTTCAACGATCGCGTTGTTGCGTCGATCTTCGATTGATGGGTTGATCGGGAACGGTCTCTATCGTAACCCGAAGCATCAGTTTCGAAGTTGCGCTATTTGAGGCTGTCTTGTGCTTCCCTCTTCATTTCTTGATTCTTACGGCCTGAAAGGCCAACCACAAAATAGCCTCGGGCGAAGCCCGGGGTAACGATGGCCCCCGCGATCGCAGAGCCCCGAAGGGGCGAAACAAACCCGAATTTGTGATCGATGTCCCGCCCCTTCAGGGCTTAAAACTCTGGGGATCGGCTGACCCAGGGCGTCGTTCGCGGCTGTCGCCGCTTCACTTTGCCCTGGGCTAATTTGTGAGTGCCCCTTCAGGGCGGAAGACAAAGACTGCTTTTGGGCGTTCGGGTCGGGCTGAAGCCTGTACTCCAACGGAAACGCCCGGACCATTTCCTAGACCTTGCACCAGCGGGTGTTCGCGTCGATCGTCGACGTGGCCGACACGATCGACACCGATGGAAAATCCATAACAGTTTGTCGGCGTTGCGCGGAATTTGCCAAGAAAATGCATCTCCGCGTTTTTTTCGTGACCTAGATTTCTTCTGGAGTCAAAAACCGGTGGAATCACAAAACCGGTTCCTTCGTGCGACGACGATCGGGACGAATTCAACAAATCATTCGAACGACAAGCCGAGCTTATCGGAGCATCATTAGAGAAAGGTTCCCCGGAAATGGATTGGCAAGCACTACTTCTGGACAACTGGCACGTCAAAACGGTGTGCGCCCTGTTGATCTGGGCGGCGATCATCGACGGAAAACAACTGCGCGTTCCCAACTGGTTGACGTACCCCATGGTTTTTTCCGGCTGGATCTTCGGATTGTCGGTCGGCGGCTGGGCGGGACTGGGAGCCGCGTTTCTGGGAACCGCGGTCGGGCTGCTCACGCTGTTGCCGCTGTATGCGGTGGGGGGCATGGGAGCCGGCGACGTGAAACTGATGGCGGGCATGGGTGCCTGGCTCGGTGCCAAAGTCACGTTTTATGCGTTCAGCGTTTCCGTCGTCGTGGGAGCGGTGATGGCGATCGCCATGGTGCTGTACCGCCGACGCCTGTCTCACCACACGGCGAACTTTTTCATGATTCTCTCCGAATGGAAAGAAATTCGCGACCCGAAACAACTGGCGGAAATCGCGGCGAAACGCAAGCCGCAAATGCTGCTGCTGCCGTATGGAATTCCCATCTGCATCGGCTCGATCGCCTATTTTGCCTTTGCGGGGCTGATTTAGAGCGACCTTAACCCCTTGCCAGACGCCACGGGTTACGATAAGGCGGGGCCTTAGATCAACAGACAAACAGCGGGCCGTCACAACTTGGATTTACCAGAAGCCGTAAAGGTCCTGAATTAACAGGTTTGGGGCCACGGGCGGATTAATCGGTACGATCATCAATCTCAATTCTGTCGTTACAGTCGTTATAAGCTGAAGCCTCTAACGAACCCGTGCCGATGATGAGACAGATCATGCCGGCTTCCGCGCGTGACCTCGACAACTCTAACGATTCCCTGTGACTCCACTTCTGCACAGGAATCAACGATCGAGGTGACGTCATGAAGATGAAATCGATGGTGATGTTGATGGTGGCGATGGGATGCGGCCTAGTCGCCATGATGGGTGTCCGCAAGGTTCTCGAAGGAAATCAGGCGAACGCCCAGGAGACCGTCAAGGTTCTGGTCGCGGTCACGCCGCTGCAGCCTGGCGAACCGTTGGATGAAAAGAAGAATGTCGCCTTTAAAGAATGGCCGAAAGACCTCGTTCCCCCGGGGGCGGTGACGCTGTTGGAACAAATTAAAGACCGGGCGATGAAGATGCCGGTCGAACCAGGAGAAGTCTGCCTGTTGTCGAAACTGGGAGAGCCGGGCGTGTACAGCGCCTCGTCGGAAATCCCGGATGGAATGCGCATTCAAACGGTCAAAGTCGACCCTACGATGACGCACAGCGGGTTGATGATGCCGGGCGATTATGTGGACGTGCTCGTGACGTATTCGATGATCAATCCGAAAACTCGTAAACCGGTCGGCAAAACAAAAACCGTCCTCGAACTGATCAAGGTATTCGCTACCGATAACATCCGGGCCTCGGCGGCGGTCAGCAACAATCAGGGACAAAGCGACACGGCGGCAAAATACGTTTCGTTGTTGGTGACGCCGGAACAGGCCAAGTGGCTCACGCTCGCCCAGAAAAAGGGAGAACTCCACCTGACGCTTCGGCCCAAAGGGGATATGACGCTGACGAAATCCGACAAGATTGATGAATTCATGTTCGACGAAGAGGAGACGTTGGCGGGCGACGGCCAAGAGCAGCTTGCAGACGACGACGGCGCCGAACCCTCCAGCGACGTGACCAAGTTCCTCGAAGAAACCGAAACGGAAGAACCGGTCGTCGCCGAAGTCAAGCCGGAAGAAGTCGTTCCGGAAAAACCGCAATGGAAAATCGTAATCTTTAAGGGAGAAGAAAGGGTCGAAGAGTTCGTCGACTTGCCAGAGGAAGACATCGAATTGCTCGAAGCGCCGGTGGAAACGCAGGGTGCCGACTCAGCAGCCGTCGATTCGCCTTCCCAGGAAAAGACCTGGTGGAGTGCCGCGTTCAGCGCCTTCGGTCAGGCCAAGACGACTCCCAAGCCGGAACTGTAAGAGACTCATAACCGGTTGTGCTTCTCAAAAACGCCTGAACGTCTGCAATAAATCGTGAGGCACGGAGGTTATGTCAGGATTTCCAAGTAGAAGAAACCGAATCGCGGAACGGGATTCGACATCCGCAGGGCAACGCATCGATCGATCGTTGGGCCGGGAGAGTTCGACGTCGTCCACGGATGAAGAAACGGTTCGCAAGAATGGATGCGATGACCGCCGCGTCGGCGGAACATCGAATGCATTCGCTGCGCATCGCGTCGCCGCGATTGGGAACTCATGTCTGATGCCATTCTCGAAACGATCGTTAAATAAACTCTAACTCATTCGAACACAACCACTGTGCATCACGATGCCCTCCGTCATTGGGGGGGCGTTCGTCGGGCACGGCCGGTTGTCTTGGAGTTTCATGCGGCGATCGCTCGGGCGGATCAATCCGCAACGCATTTAAAAATCGTTTGTCCGTATGCCTGATCGGGCAGGAATAATGAGGTGCAGGGATGCCAACATTTCTCCGAGATCGTCGACCGTTCTGGGTCGCGCTGGGGATCGCCGTCTTATTATGGGGTTCCGGTGACTCGTTCGCCCAGCCCCCCGAAGAGGTTCCAATCGCCGATCGTGACGTCTTGCTGGTCGAGACGCCGAAGAGCCGTATCGAAATCGTCGAGAAATTCTCCCGCGTCCTCGAACTCAAGAACAAGATCGAACGTGTGGATGGGTTCGACCCCAGCGTGCTCAACATCACCGCGCTGTCGGCGCATCAGATTCGCGTGCAGGCGCTGACTCCCGGCGTGACGAACATCATTCTCTTCGACGAACACGACAACCACTACAAAATCGACGTCTTCGTCAACGGCGATTCCCGCCATCTGCAGGCTTATCTCGACCAGTTGTTCCCGAATGCCAACGTCCAGGCCGTCAAGGTTAAGGACAACGTCATTCTCAAAGGCTGGGTGACTCAGCCCGAGCATATCAACGCCATGGTCGAGATTGCCGAAACCTTTTATCCCGAAGTGCTGAATCAGATTCAGGTCGGCGGCGTGCAGCAGGTTCTGCTCAAAGTGAAAGTGATGGAAGTTCAACGCGGCAAGATTCGCCGCATGGGCGTCAACCTCGCGGGGTGGAGCAGCGATGGCTTTTTCACCAGCACTCCGGGCGACATGGTCCGCGTGGGCGGGATCGCGAACAGTCCGGCGAGCGCCACGGTTGCCGCGGCGACTTTGGGCAACCCCACGGCCATTCTGGGGCTGGCCAGCGACAGTTTCACCGTCAACGCCTTTCTTGACATGCTTAAGCAGGAGAACTTGTTCCAGGTTCTCGCCGAACCGAAAATCGTCGTAATGAACGGGTCGCCCGCCAATTTGCTGTCGGGGGGCGAATTTCCGATTCTCGTTCCGCAAAGTTTGGGGACGGTGACGATTCAGTGGAAGGAATTCGGCACACGCCTCGAGGCGGTTCCGCTGATTCTGGGACAGGGAAAGCTGCGGCTCGAACTTCTTCCCGAAGTGAGCGAACGCGACTTTACCAATGCCGTTCAAATTAACGGATTAACCGTTCCCGGTCTGACGACCCGCCGCGTGCAAACGCAGGTGGAGATGAATTTCGGCCAGACGCTGATGATCGCCGGCTTGATCGCGAATCGCCGCACGACGGAAACCAACAAAGTGCCGTTTTTGGGCGAGCTGCCGTGGATTGGCGTGCTGTTCCGCCGCAGCCGCGACGTCGACAACGAGACCGAACTGGTGATTTTGATTACCCCCGAACTGGTGGCTCCGCTCGATCCGAGCCAGGTTCCTCCGGGGGGTCCGGGTCTGTTCACCGATCATCCGGTCGATCGAGAGTTTTACATCGACGGCATGTTGGAAGTTCCCAGCTACGGGCCGGAATGCGTCGACTGCGTCGACGAATTCGACGGACAGAGCCCGA
>JBBECD010000266.1:0-9502 GCA_040881995.1 Planctomycetaceae bacterium | reverse complement strand
ATGCAGCAGAGATACTCATGATTCGTAAACAAATCATCGAATCGTTGGAAACATGACCACAAAGACTAAAAATGAAAATATTGGTTCGTTGAATTCGCAGAATGCTCTTGAACTGCGAAGTAATCTGCGGCGATTGATCAGAATTATTGAACGCGACGATTTGAGCGATGAATCTCGTCAGGCGTGCCGTACAATTCACCGGTTGTTAGCCAATTTTGAAAATCCGGCCAGCCGTGGTTTGAACATCGAAGAATGCGAACAGGGAGCTATTGCGAAAAACCCAGCCCTCGATCGATTCGCCGGGCGACTTGATATGCAGGAGTCGGTATTCTGGCACAAGGTGGACGAGATCTTGAAGGGCAAGGCCATTACCCAGACGCAGTTGGCGTCGCGAATGGGGCTCACCCAACCGGCAGTATCTCAGATGTTGAATCGAAGATGTCGGCCGCAACGCGCGACGATTATTAAGTTCGCCGAGGCATTGGGTGTGAAACCGTTGGAGTTGTGGCCGGACTTGGAGACCGCCGACATTCTCGACACCATCGCCGCCGTGCAGGAGGATCAGAAGCTGTCGGCAGGCGAGGCAGAAGCGATGCGCCGGGCTCTGAAACGTTCGCCCTCGAATGAGCGCGGCGCGCCCTTACCGAAACGCAAGAAGTGAAGGACGCGCAGCGTGACTGTGGAAGGCAACCCCTATCAGCTTTACGCTGACGAGTTCACCGATGACGACTTCCCCGAGCTGATTCATTTCAATTGCGGAGACGACTTTTCCTGGGGACGAGCAGCCACCGAATGGATCACGGGAAGCGACGTTCGCGATTCGATGGCACGACGCGGGACGCGGGTGTGGTTATACCGCAACGACGCTGGTGTGCTGGTCGGTTTTGGCGCTTTGGGAATGACACGACGTCGATGGCCGCCACCCGGGGGAGGCTTCTCAAATCTCGTCATCATTCCCATGCTCGGAATCGATCGGCATTTTCACAGGCAGCCGCCTGCACCGCACACGAAGTATTCGCATCAAATACTCGGTCATCTGGTGTACGAAGCCTATCGATGGTTGCTCACTGAAAAGAGTAAGAGCACCCTACCGTTGCTGATCCTGTATGTTCATCGCGACAATGAATTTGCGATCAAGCTCTACGAAAGGTTTGGTTTTGTTCAAGAACGCGAGGTCATGCGAGGCGACCATTTCTTGATGTCTCTACACATCGGCTTGGAGGATGCCCAATCGGATGTAGATGCGTAAAGATTATAATTTGGACTTCGTCGTTTTTATTCACTTTCGCTAGGGGCGGGTGGCCGGGTCTAAGGCTTGGCGTGCCCCGGTACTTTCCCGGCGTTCGACCATTTTCATGTCACTGTCATTTCGGGGAGCAGCTTTTGCACGGGGTTTTCTTGCGACAAGACAATGAGTCTTGGGGAACGTTTCGCGTGCCTGATTGTCAGTACGATGCTGCATGAGTCTACGGGAATTCGAGGAAAGAAAAGGGGGCGGGTCTCTTTGTCTGTTCGTCGAAGAGCGGCAACATGAGAATCCACGAGTAACACAAGCTGACGATGCCGACGAAGTGCTCCACACAGCCAACTCCGCCGGAATATTCAACCACAAAAGAGACCTGACCCCTTTAATCGCAAATGCTCCGGCGGGGAAAACGCTCCGCGTTGCGTCGCGGCTCACCGTAGACTTGCGGCTTGCCGGCCTGCTATGTTACGTGCGGTGACGAACGGAAACCAGCACGCACACTCAGCGCGAGGTCATTGTGTCGAAACACGCCCCGGCGACTTATGCTTCTGCGGGAGTCAATCTGGAATTGTACGATCAGGCGATGGAAAAATTGCCTGACGTCATGAAGAAAACGCACTCGCCGCGGGTCATCGATCTTCCCGGCGGGTTTGCGGGGCTGTTTCGGCTGATGGATGGGCAATCCCGCTACGACGACCCCGTGCTTGTCTCGGGGACGGACGGCGTGGGGACGAAAATCAAAGTCGCGGCGGCGGCCAAAACATTCGATACCATCGGCATCGATCTGGTGGCGATGTGCGTCAACGACTGCCTTTGCATCGGGGCCGAGCCGTTGTTTTTTCTCGATTATCTGGCGCTGGGGAAGGACGACCCCGAACTGGTCGTACAACTCGTCAACGGCGTGGCGGCGGGATGCCGGCAGGCTCGGTCGGCGTTACTCGGGGGCGAGACGGCGATTATGCCGGGGTTGTATCAGCCGGGCGATTTCGATCTCGCCGGGTTTTCGGTCGGTGTCGTCGAACGGACGCAAATGGTCACCGGCGAGGCGATCAAGCCGGGGGACGTCGTGCTCGGACTCCCTTCGAGCGGATTGCATTCGAACGGGTTCAGTCTCGTGCGGCGAGCGGTGTTCGACATCGCCGGGCTGAGTATCGATCAGACGATTCCCGAATTTGAGCAAACCGTCGCCGAGATTCTGTTGACGCCGACGCAGATTTATGTCGACGCCGTGACGTCGATCCGCAAGAACGCATCACTTTGGCCGGCGGTGCATGGGATCGCCCACATCACCGGCGGCGGACTGGCCGGCAATCTGGAACGCATTATTCCGAAGATGGCGAAAGCGATCGTCCGCCGTGGAAGCTGGACGGTTCCTCCCGTGTTCCCCTGGGTGCAGTCGTGCGGCAACATCGACGACGCCGAGATGGAACACGTCTTCAACCTCGGCGTGGGAATGGTACTGGTCGTCGCGGCGGACACGGTCGATGCGATTCAAGCCGTGCTGCGCGATTCGCAGGTGATCGGCGAAATCGTCTTGGGTGTCGGCGGCGTGGAAATGATCGATTGATCGAGGACGGGAAGAGAAAGGCAGCAGGCTGAAGCCTGTACTCCAACTCTTGCGATGATTCCCTCACTGGTACACTACCTGCACGTCTTCAAAACGCTCTGCCGGATTTCGCTCGTCCGGGAGATGATGTTTCGCAGCAATTTTTTGATCACCGTCATCACCCGGCTGTTCTGGTTCACGACGCAGATCGTGCTCTTCGAAATCATCTATCGCAACATTGTGGCGATTAAGGATTGGAACCGCGAAGAATATTTCGCGTTCATGGCGACCGGGTCGCTGATCAACGCGCTGGTCGAAACGATCTTCATGCCGAACTGCGCGAACTTCAGCGAGCAGATACGGACGGGGAATCTCGATTTCGTGTTGCTCAAGCCGCTCGATACGCAATTTCTGGTTTCGTTCGAGAAGATCGACTTCGCGATGATGAACCAGGTATTGTTCTCGTTGGGCCTGCTGGCGTATTCGCTGGTGACGCTCGGCCGGCCGATTTCCGCCGAGCAGGTATTGATGTATCTGCTGCTGATTTTCCTCGGCGTGGCGTTTTTTTACAGCCTGATGCTGATTCTCGCGAGCACGAGCGTCTGGTTCGTGCGGAACCAGGGGCTGTACGATTTCTGGTTTTATCTGACGGTCTTCGCCCGTTATCCGATGAGCATCTACAGCGGCACGCCGACCGGTGAAGTGATTCGCGCGTTGTTCGGGTACGTGATCCCGATTCTGCTGGTGGTCACGGTTCCCGCGCGCATTCTGCTCAGCAAAGCCCTCGAACCGTCGTGGATCACCGCCGTCAGCCTCGCCGCCACGGCGATTGGTCTGGTCGCCTCGCGCGCGGTGTTCTTGTGGTCGCTGCGAAACTACAGCAGCGCGAGCAGTTGAACTCATTTGCGGTCGTCATCGAGATCGTCGAACGTCTCGAAATCGTCGAGATCGTCGTCGGCGACCATCGCGTCTTCGTCGAGTTCGATCGACTGATCGGAGATCGTCGAGGCGGGGACTTCGTCTTCGAGGTCGCCGGCGAACGTCTCGTCAGACGCTTTGGACTTCTTCGCATCGACCGCGGCTTCCGACCCGTCGGCGGCGATCGCCGTCTCGCGCGAAGCCGACCTTCGACCGCCGAAGACAAGCGCGGCGACGGGGATGAAGAGAATCAACGCACAACAGATCAGCGTGACGGCGATGATCCCCATCATCACGCCCGACACGTTTTCGAAAGATTTGATAAAGACCATCACCAGGAAGTAGGTCAACACTCCGGCGGGAATAGCCGCGACGAGCGAGGCGAGTGAAAGAGCTTTCTTAGCTTGCACGGAGTATTCTCCCAGACCTGATGAAAAGGAATGCGGACGTCATGTATTCATCGTACAATCCCCTGCGAGGGGGTGACAAGTACGGAAAACGCAGTTCGTCCCCGCCGGATCAAAATGTTTCCCGCCACGGGGTTAAACGAGGTCGCCCGGATAATACATCGACCATCGATCGGCGTCACGCAAAATCGAATCGGCGACACGGCGCATCGATTTCCACGCACGGGATCGTCAGAATCGGTACGACTCGCATAACCTGCGTGCGACGACCTGTCAGGCGTCTTCGTCGCGCGAAGACGCTTCGGGTGGCACGTCCCTGAGCGGCTGTTCGGATGCAACACCGTGCGAAGGGCGTGGTTCTGCCTATCAATCGACACGCCCGTCGAAGACTCCGGGACGTGCCACCCAAATGAGGACACTACCAGAATTTGCTCGATCCACCATTTCCTGCCGCATTGGCTCCGGTTTATACTGCAATCGAACGATACGCTCGGCGTTCCCGATGCGCCGCGAACCGACCCGCCG
The DNA here is from genome assembly GCA_040881995.1 of Planctomycetaceae bacterium. GTDB lineage: Bacteria > Planctomycetota > Planctomycetia > Planctomycetales > Planctomycetaceae > JAQCEJ01. Next base: position 4,860 of record JBBECD010000266.1, on the reverse strand, counting down.
CACAAAAGGCACATTCGAATGATGCACTCGAATCATCGCAAGGTCAGATTTTTCGGCTATGCACTGCTGCTCTGCGCCCTTCTGCTGATGACTGCGCGGGCACGGGGAGACGCCGCCGACTTCGAACCGGTGGCGAAAGTTCTGATTCAGCGCTGCCTCGAATGTCATAACGAAACGCAAACTTCGGGAGAGTTCGTACTGACGACGCGCGAATCGCTCTACAAGGGAGGCGACAGCGGCCCGGCGATTGTCGCGGGCGACCCGTCGGCCAGCCGTCTGTTCGAACGTGTGACGAACGGTGAGATGCCGCCGGAGAAAAAAGGGGTATCGCAAAAACTTTCCGACGAAGAAATCGAAACGCTAAAAAACTGGATCGCCGCCGGAGCCCACTGGCCCGAGGCGCGAACGCTCGATCTCTACGAATTCAGCACCGACGAGCGCGGCGGGCGCGATTTGTGGTCGCTGCAACCGATCGAGCGGGAGGATATTCCGCGCGTCGAACGGTTTTTCGATCGTGTGACTAATCCCATCGATGCGTTTATTCTCGCCCGGCTGGAAGAGCAGGGGTGGGAACCCGCGCCGCCGGCGAGCCGTCGCGAACTGATTCGCCGATTGTATTTCGACGTCATCGGCCTGCCCCCGTCATTCGAGCAGATCGAAGAATTTGCAAGCGATTCGTCGCCCGATGCGTATGAAAGGCGCGTCGATGAGCTGCTCTCGTCACCTCATTACGGCGAACGCTGGGGCCGCTATTGGCTCGATCTCGTCCGCTTCGCCGAGACGTGCGGTTACGAGCGCGATCAGGTGAAGCCGAACGTCTGGAAGTACCGCGACTGGGTCGTGCAATCGCTGAACGACGACAAACCGTACGATCGTTTTATCCTCGAACAGCTCGCCGGCGATGAACTCCCCGCTGCGAACGAGCAGACCGTCATCGCCACCGGTTTCTTGCAGTTGGGAACGTGGAACGACGAGCCGAACGATCCGCACGAATACAAATACGAGCGGCTCGAAGACATGGTGCACGCGACGAGCACGGCGTTTCTCGGGATGACCGTGAAATGCGCCCGCTGCCACGACCACAAGTTCGATCCGATTCCGCAGCGCGATTATTACCGCATGGCGAGTGCTTTCTGGGCCGGTTTCATCGAACCCGGTGCGGGGAAACTGCTCGGCGGGCCGGATAAAGATCAACTCGGTTACGACGTCCTCGGCTGGACCGACAGCGGCCGCGATCCTGAACCGTTGCATCTGCTGAAAAAGGGCGACCCGAAACATCCCGGCCCGGTGGTCGAGTTCGCGAACCTGACGATGATACCGACGCATGCGACACCGGTGTCGCCACCTTCCGATGACGCGAAGACATCGCAACGCCGATTGCAAATGGCGCAGTGGATCGTCGATCCCGATAACACGCTCACGGCACGAGTCATGGTCAATCGCCTCTGGCAGCATCATTTCGGCGACGGACTGGTGCGGTCGTCGAATAACTTCGGCTTCACCGGCACGCCGCCGACGCATCCAGAGCTGCTCGGCTGGCTTGCCTCCGAGTTCGTGCAACCGACGGTGCCGGTCACGCTGAAAGGAGAAGCGATCTCGCAACCGTGGTCGATCAAACGGATGCACAAGTTGATGCTGATGTCGTCGACGTATCGGCAATCGTCGAATCATCCCCGCGAAGCCGAATACGCCGAGAGCGATTACGAAAATCACTCCCTTTGGAAAGCGGCACGCCGACGGCTCGACGCCGAGGCGATGCGCGATGCGATGCTGTCGGTCAGCGGGCAGATCGATTTGCGGCTCGGGGGTTCGAGTTTTTCGCCGACGATTCATCCCGAAGCGCTCGAAGGTCTCTCGCGAAAAGAGGCCGCGTGGCAGGCGTCATCGGCGGAGGAACAACGCCGGCGGAGTCTGTACATCTTCACGAAACGCAGCCTGCTGCCGCCGCTGATGACCACGTTCGATTTCGCCGACACGACGCTTCCCTGCGGCGAGCGCGACGTCACGACGGTTGCTCCGCAGGCCCTTGCGCTGCTCAACAACGAATTCGTGCACCAGCAAAGTCAGGCCCTCGCCGCGCGGGTGCATGCGCAGAATGCCTCCGATGTGACAGAACAAGTCAAGCACGTGTGGAAACTCGCCCTTGGGCGTGACCCATCAACACGTGAGGTCGGTGCCGGGATAGAACATCTCAAAAAGCAGACGCAAGCGTTTACGGAAAAGCTGTCGAGCGAATCTGACGAATCGAAAATCCTGGCTGACGTGTTGCCGGTGACCGACGGCCTCGTGCTCAACTTGCGTGCCGATCAGGGGACGGAACTCGACGGGGAAGGCCGGGTTATCGGCTGGAACGACGGCTCGGGGAAAGATCATCACGCCCGCCAGGAAAATGCCGCGCAGCGGCCAATTTTCGTTCGCAACGCGATTTCCCATCAACCGGCGATTCGCTTTGACGGCGAGCGTCGGTTCTTGCAGCTTGCGGGACAAGTCGTCACATCGCAGCAGCATACGATCATTGCGGTCGCCAATGATCGTGGGACCGATCAACATCGCGAGATCTTCTCGAACTGGAACGGCAGCGGCGGGAACTCGACGACGTCGATCTTTCTCGGCACGACCGGCAAGGCCTCGGTGAGATTCAGCGATGACTTCGCTCCCGCGGGAGAAGTCGTTGAGGGAAATCGACCGTTCGTGCTCACCGCCGTCGCCGATCATCACGATGCCCTCGTCTATCAGAACGCCGCGCCGCTCATGAAAAAAGGCCGGCCGCTCGCCTCCAGAAATCTCACGACGCCGTACGTCATCGGTCAGCAGGGGAACATCGACGGCGAATACTGGACCGGCGACGTCGCCGAATTGTTGGTCTTCGATCGCCCGCTGAGCGACCGCGAATTGCGGCATGTGTGGAGATATCTCGAATTGCGTTACGAATTGAAATTGACGCCGCCGCCGAAAGATCCCGCGCAGTTGGCTCTGGAATCGTTGTGTCACGTTTTGTTGAATACGAATGAATTTTTATATGTCGATTAGGTCTTCCGCAAATGAGCGGCGGGGATAAACTCCGCCGCTCGTGAAAACGCCATCCAATAACGAATTGGATCATCACATGAAACCACCACTCTTCCCCTGCAATCACACGCGCCGCGAATTCGTATGGGAAATGGGGGCCGGGTTCGCCGGGACGGCTTTGACGGCGATGCTCGCTCAAGACGGCTTCTTTTCACGCATCGGCTACGCTGCGGAAACATCGTCTACAAAAAAACCGCATTTCGATATGCCGGCGAAGAGCGTTATCTTTCTGATGATGAACGGCGCGCCGAGTCAAGTCGATACGTTCGATTACAAACCCGCGCTGCAAAAATACGCTGGGCAGCCGTTGCCCGAAGGGAAGAAATACATCAACTCCGGCGGACGCAAAGTCGGGTTCCTCACGCCGGAGTTTCGGCCGTTTCGGCCCGGCGGCGAGAGCGGGTTGATGATCTCCGATTATTTTCCGAACGTCCGCAAGCACGCCGACAAGCTGGCGATCATCAATTCGTGTCACACCGACAGCCATGCCCACGGCTCGGCCCTCGTGGCGATGAACACCGGCAAGACGTTCATCGGCCGGCCGTCGCTGGGAAGCTGGTCGGTGTACGGTCTCGGCACCGAAAATCAGGACTTACCCGGTTACGTGGTGATGCTCGACAAGCGGGGCGGGCCGATCAGCGGGCAGCCGAACTGGTCGAGCGGGTTTATGTCCGCGGCGTATCAGGGGACGCTGTTCCGCCCGACGGGGAATCCGATTCTCGATCTGGTGGGGCCGGAACATCTCGATCGCAAAACGCAGCGCGAACAACTCGACTTGCTGGCGCAATTGAATCAGGAACACCTCGACAGCCGCAAAGGGGGAGACGTGCTCGCGGCGAGAATCAACTCGTACGAGTTGGCGTTCCGCATGCAGTCGTCGGCACCCGAAGCGGTCGATCTCTCTCAAGAAACGCAGCACACGCTGGCCGAGTACGGCGTCGGCGAGCAGCCGACCGATGAATTCGGCCGCAACTGCCTCATCGCCCGGCGGCTGGTCGAGCGCGGCGTGCGGTTCGTGCAACTGTATTCCGGCGGCGGACATTTGGAAGATACGTGGGACGCCCACGAAAGCATCGAGAAGAATCACGGCAAACACGGGGCCGAAGTCGATCAACCGATCGCCGCGCTGCTCGATGACCTCGAACAGCGGGGACTGCTGGAATCGACGCTGGTGATCTGGGGAGGCGAATTCGGGCGGATGCCGTTCAGCGAAGGGCAGAACCTGCCGGGGAGGAATCATAACCCGTACGGATTTTCGATGTGGCTCGCCGGGGCGGGAGTGAAAGGGGGCTTGCGGTACGGCTCGACCGACGATTTCGGCTTCGAAGCGGTCGAGAACAAGGCCCATCTGCACGACATTCACGCCACGATTCTGCATTTGCTGGGGCTCGATCACGAACTGCTGACGTATTTTCATCAAGGCCGCGAAGAACGGCTGACCGATGTCAGCGGGGTGGTGATTCGGGACGTGCTAGTCAAAGGATGAAGGATGAAGGATGAGTCAGACAGAGGCAGGTCGACGGGTTTATTCTGATTAGCCAGAAGCGCGAGTTTTGAAGTTGCGCTGTTTGCCGAGGATGATGCAATTCTTCCACCCCGGAAGGGGCACAACAATGTAGCCCAGGGGCGTCAGCCCACGGAATCGCGTCCCCCCGAACCGCCGAGCCGCGAACGCGGCGATAGCGCTCGTCGGATTCGTATCGCTGTCGCCGCATTCGCGGCTCTCTTCATAACGTCCCGTTCCCGTGGGCTGACGCCCACGGCTACATGCTCTCGCGGCATTCGCCGCTG
>JBBECD010000265.1:0-50564 GCA_040881995.1 Planctomycetaceae bacterium | reverse complement strand
TCGCTGGGGGCTCGCAAAGCCTCGACCCCAGCCACCCCCGGCACGGTGCGCGTTCGACCGCCTCACGCCCCGCCATCGGCCCCCTTCCTCAACCCACCAACGTTGGTCTTAATCATCCCCTCCAACGCCATCATCGGTTCGCCGATGCACAAGAACGTGAAACCGCGCTGTTGCAGCGTCGGGCCGTCGCCGATCATCCACATGGCCTTTCCCGCGCGGCGGCCAGCTTCGCGGATTTGATCGTACACCGCAAACATCTTTTCGCCCGTCAACTGGGCGCAGACTCCCAGACCGGCGGAGAGATCGTAAGGGCCGATGGCGATCGCCGTGGTGATCTCGTGGGCCGCGATCGCGTCGGCGTTGTCGAGCCCCTCTTGCGATTCGATCTGCGGCAGGACGATCCAATCGTTCTCGACCTGCTCGACCCAGCCCGGCTGAGTGAAGTCGCTGGTCCAGCGGTTGCCGTGGCCTCCGGGGCGGCGTTTGCCGCGCGGCGGGAGATATATACCGTCGCGGACGTCGTCGAGCATCGCCGCGTTTTTGACCTGTGGAAGGAGAAATCCGCACGGTCCCAGGTCGGCGGCGAAGCGGACGGTGCGGTAATCGGACTCGGCGGGACGAATCAGCACGGGGAAATCGATCATCCGCCCGATCGAACAAGCGGTCGCGAGTTTCTCGGCGTCGTGCGGACCATGTTCGCTGTCGAGAATCAGATAATCGAGCCCCGCCCGCTGCGCGATCTCGATGAGATCGGGCCAGAGATGCAGGGTGACGAGCATGCCGAGCGTGAGTTGGCGGGAGTTGATTTTGTCGCGAAGGATTTGGGCGGATTTCATGGTTGTTCCGTTGTGAGTTGGTCGTTCTGTTCCGCCGCGCGAAACCCGTACAAATCGGCGTCGAAAAGTTGAAACATCAGATACACGGGCTTTCCGGCGAATTGCTCGAGACTTCGATCGTCTTTGAATTGTACTTCATGCCGAACGCTGTTGGCACGAATCGGTTCGCAGTCGCCGAACGAAAATCCCGAGAACGGCTGCGCGAGATGCGGGGCGTCGATCGTCAGCGTTCTGCCCCCGCCCAGATCTTCGATGCGAGGCTCGGCGGACGCGATAGCCACGCGAACTTCGCCGTGGCTGGCGTCGACGTTCAGTTCGAGACGATCGCCATTCAAGATGACGGGTTTGGTGATCAAGACCTCGGGTTCGGCACCGCCGCCGCGCATGCTGACAAAACCGTGATGCCGCTGCGTGTAGAGCAGAATCTCCATTTTGACCACGCGGTCGTGGTAAAAGCTTTCCTGTCCCGGCGTGTTGCGCGTGACGAGATGATCGCCGTTCATCGTCGTGACGTAGAAATAGTCTTCGTCGCCGACGCGAACCGGAGGAGCCGGTCGATACGCCTGCCGGTCGGAGGCATGTTCGTCGGGGGAACAGGCGATCCACGGTTTGCGGCTGACGGTGCGGTCCCACGTTTTGCCACCGTCGCGGCTGATGGTGATTCGCGCATCGCAAATCCCCTTGCGGGACCAGGGCCAGTAGTGCGGATGCTCGTCGTCGGGCTTGAGAACGGGGCCGCCGTTGCGATCCGTGCGGTCGGACCGAAACCAGCTCAACAAGCCGAAGACGACGCCGTCGCTGTAATACGGGTGCAACGTCATCGGTTCTTCATAGTGTTCGAGCGAATGCGGGTCGTGGGCATCGGGATAAAGCGCGACTTCGCCCGTCCAGTTTTGGAGGTCGGGTGACGCGAGCCGGGCGATGTCGCGCGAGGGGAGCCAGTGCCCGCCGATCCCCTGGTCGAGGGCCACCCATTCGTTGTGGATGTCGTCCCAGAAGTTGATGTAATGCCGTCGCGGGCTGAGCGTGCTGCCGGTCGGCGTTAATTTCTCGCGCCAGTTTTCGTCGTTGATGAAGTCGGGAAGTTCCGCGGCGAAGAACGCCTCCCAGTTTCCACCGGTGACCGACAGCGCCTCTTGATGACCTTCGACGACGCGAAGCAAGAAACGCTTCTGAGGATCGGCGACGTTGCCGTAGGTTCCCAGATCGACCGGGTCCATAATCGGCACGCCGATATTATTTTCGCGCGTGCTGCCGGCCGGCTCGGGCCATTGGTCATGGTAGCGGACTTCGGCGGGAGCATCGGAGAGCCCGAGGTTCGGTTTCTCCCAGTGGATGCCGTCCTCGCTCGTGGCGTAGCCGACGCTGAATGTCATGTGGTGCGCGCGGTCGGCCCCGTCGCCCGTTCCCGGCGACCACCACATCGCCCGATAGAACATGAAGAACGTTCCATCAGCGCGCCGGCCGACCGGCGTGCCGTACAGCAGCTCGACGCCGTATGTCTCCCACGGTTTGTCGGCCGGCAGCACCACGCCGCGCGGCCGAGGCGGATGCAGCACGCGATCGAGCCCCGTCGCACGGGCGACGATGTAATCGTCGAGAAACAGTTGCCAGTTGTGGCCGATGTCGACCGGCTCGGCTGCGAGAGTAAATGGCGTGGATGAAAACAGTACGATGAGAAATAACAGGCGAGGCATCATGGCTTCTTCCTTCGCTCTACAAGATGGAGTTCGTCCTCAGATGGAATTTTTCAGACACAGCCGCAGATGATCCGGCGAAATGTTCGCTCCGGAGGCGATCAGCACAATCGTCTTGCCGCGCACTTTTTCGGGGATCGACAGCGCCCCGGCTAATGCCGCGGCTCCCGCCGGTTCGACGAGCGTGCGGACTTTTTCCAGGTATAATCGGACGGCGTGGGCGAGTTGCTCGTCGTCGACGGTTAGAAAATCGTTCAATCGCCCCCACAAAATCTGCTGCGGGAGCATGAACGGCTCGTTGACGGCGAGCCCCTCGGCGATCGTCGGTTCGACCTCGGCTTCGGTGCGGGTTCGGTTTTTCCAGGTGAGGTACGACGCCGGTGCTCGGCTTGCGCCGACGCCGATGATCTCGATGCTCGGTTTCATGCCTTCCACGGCAAGACATGCCCCGGAGGCACTGCTGCCGCCGCCGATGGGGACGAAGATCATCTCGACGTCGGGGACGTCTTCGATGATTTCGACGGTGCACGTTCCGACGCCGGCGATCAGTTCGGGTTCGTCGCACGCCGAGATGTTGCGATAGCCGAATTCGGCGGTAAGTTGTTCACCAAAGACGCGGGCTTCGCCGGAGTTCTTGCCGTGGGCGAGGACGGTCGCACCCCAGCTTTCGATCGCTTCGCGTTTGATCGGGTTGGGCGTGCCGAACATCACGACGGTTGCTTTGACGCCGAACAGATGCGAGGCGTACGCGATCGACTGCCCATGATTGCCCGAGGAGACCGCCAGCACGCCGCGGCGTCTGGTGTCGTCGTCGAATTGCGAGACGAGATTGATTCCCCCGCGAACTTTGAAGGCACCTGTCGGCAGATGATTCTCGTGCTTGACGTAGACTTTTGCATCGAGCAAGCGATCGAGCAGCGGATACCGCAGCGTCGGCGTCCGTAACAAATAAGGCCGAATGACGTCGCGGGCGGCGAGCACGTCGGCGAAGGCGGGGAGCGGCATGGGGATTCTCTCAGTACCTCGACTCAATGGATTCAAGCCCGCATTGAGTGTAACCTAATCTGCGTGTGACAACATCACTGCGAACAACCGAGGAGAAAAATCATGAAGGTTGCTGCATCCGTTCTGCTCGTTCTCGTTTTCGTGCCTCCTTCATTATTCGCCGCCGAGGAAGAGCATTCCGAACGGCTCGAGCGCATCGCTTTCGGTTCGTGCGCCGAGCAGTTTAAGTCGCAGCCGGTCTGGGACGCCGTCGTCGCGAAGCAGCCGCAGTTGTTTTTATTTCTCGGCGACAACATCTACGCCGACACCGAAGACATGCAGTTGATGCAGGACAAATACAATCAGCTCGGCGAACAGCCCGGTTACAAGAAATTGCTTGAGACCTGTCCGGTGCTCGCCACGTGGGACGACCACGACTACGGCGTGAACGACGGCGGCGAATGGTATCCGAAAAAAGTCGAGTCGCAGAAAATCATGCTCGATTTTTTCGGCGTGCCGGAGGATTCGATCCGCCGTACGCGGCCCGGCGTGTATGGTTCGTTCGCCTGGGGTCCGAAGGGCCGGCGGACGCAGGTGATTCTGCTCGACACGCGGTACTTCAAAAGCCGGCATACGAAAGACGAGCGCGCCGACGACGAGAAGAAAAACTTGAATCTCGTCGGCTGGTACGTGCCGAATAGCGATCCCAACGCCACAATTCTCGGCGACGTGCAATGGAAATGGCTCGAAGAACAATTAAAAGAACCGGCCGACGTGCGGTTGATCGGTTCGAGCATTCAAGTGATCGCCGACGAAAAGGGAATGGAATCGTGGGGGAACTTTCCGCACGAGCGCAAACGCCTGTACGATTTGATCGCCAAGACGAAAGCCAACGGGGTGGTGTTTCTCTCGGGGGACGTGCATTTCACCGAAACGTCGAAAACCGGCGACGGGCCGTACCCGCTGTATGATTTCACATCGAGCAGCCTGTCGGTGGGCGTCCCCGAATGGGCCGAGGCGGTGAACAGTTTCCGCGTCAGCGAGCGATCGTACGCCGAACCGACGTTCGGTTTCGTGGAGATCAAGTGGGGCAAAAGCCCGACGATCGATTTGCAGGCGTACGGCGAATCGGGCGAGTTGATCTTCGAGAATCGGATGAAGGTGAGTGAGTTGAAGTGATGGGCCGGTCTAACGAAACGGCTGGTCTCATCGAACCAACTGAAACTCCGGTAGCATCAGGATCATCCACAGCAGATCTTCGATTCGCTCTTGCTCGATCGGCGTGCCGATGAGTTCGCGGGCGACGGCCGCTTCTTGCTCGCTCGGGCCGCGACCTAACGCCGCGAAATAAGGCCGGGCGATCAGCCAGCCCGTCTTGTCGTCGGCGTCGGCTTGATCTGCCAGCTCGAACCAGCGCGCCGCGCCCGCTTGCAGTTGTTCGTGCAGAATCGTGCCGTTGGTCAGTTCGAGCGCTTCGAGTGTTGTCGCCAGCGAATCTCGCCGGGTGACCACCTGCTCGCGGCCCGGCCGGCCGAGCGCATGCAGCAGAGGATCGTTCGGCACGAGCGATGCCCGTACGCGGGACGTCAGCGAACGATCGGCGATCAAGGCGAAACTCTCGCCGAGATTCCACGGCAGCGTTTCGTCGAGCGGCACGGCGGACGTCCATTTCTCGCCGTCGAGTTCCCCCGTTCTCCAATCGGGGAGTTCGCTCGAACTGACTCGCCAAGTCTCGTCGCTTTCGAGCGTCAACGTCACGTCATCATCGTTCCAGGCCGCGGCGAAGAAGCGGAAACCCGCGGGATTGGCGTCCGTAATGTTCAGACCTTTGTTCTTCGACTTATCCGGCCAGTTCGCCGCCTCGACAGCGATCGTGTTTTTTCCTTTGACCACAAACGGCGTCAACTCGACCGTCAGCGGCACCGACCAGTTCTCGCTCGTAGCGACCTGTTGGTTGTTGACGTACAACACGCACTCGTTGTCCGCCGTCAGCACCGCCGACATTCGCGTCGGCAGTTCATCGAGGTCGAAATCCTTGCGGAGGTAAATCCGCCCTCCCTCATCGGCGTGACCGGCGTTCTTGTGCGACCAGATCCATTTCCCGCCGCCGTCGAGCCGCGCGGAGGTCTCTCCCTTAGCGAGCGCGACGGCGGTCAGTTGGCCCCCCTGGCCGCGGCCGTCCGGTTTGAACATCACCGGCGTAATCGTCTGCCAACGGCCGGTGATCGTCGAGACGGCGTCGACGAACTGCTCGGCGGTCATTCGTTTAATCTGCGGGCCGAGAAAGATAAATGCGTCATCGTGCGGCGTTGATTGCGACTGAGCCGGCAGTTGATACGCCCGCGACGTGCAGATCAATTCGAGCAGGTATTTGACGTCGTAATCGTGTTCGGCGAAATCGCTCGCCAGGCTGTCGAGCAAGTCGTTATGCCACGGCTCGGCGTCGAGATTGTCGACCGGTTCGACAATGCCGCGGCCGAAGAGCTGCGCCCACATGCGATTCACCAGCGTCCGCGACACCCGGCCGTTGCCGGGGTGGATCAATAACTCGGCGAGTTGCGCGAGTCGCTCGGGCTTGGCCTGAGCCGCGTCGATGCCGCCGAGTTCGGAGAACAGAAACCCGACCTCCGCCGTTTCGCCCGTCGGTTTGTCGCAGTGATGAATCTCCAGCGGTCCCTCCGCAAACACCGCAGCGAGGGCATACGCATCGGCGAGTTTCCACTGATTCACAAAACTGTCGTGACACGAAGCGCACTTGAGATTCGTCCCCAGAAACACCTGTGCGAGATTTTGCGCCGCCTGCATTTCCGGCCGTTGGCTGGCATTCACTACGCCCCGCCAGATGATCCCCTTCGTGAAGCCCTCCGCCCCCGGTGCCGCGGTGACGAGTTCGGTCACGAACCGATCGTACGGCTTGTTCTCGTAGAGCGACTGATACAGCCACCGCGTGATCTGCGAACGGCCGTTGTCGATATAACCCGGGCCGAAGTAGTCGTTCCGCAGGGCGTCGTTCCAGAAGGTCAGCCAGTGATCGGTATAAGCGACGCGATCGCCGAGCAGCCGTCGCACGAGTTTTTTTCGTTTGTGCGGATCGTCATTGTCGACGAAGGCGTTTAATTCATCGGGACTCGGCAGCAAACCGACGAGATCGAGATGAACCCGCCGGGCGAACAGACGATCGTCGACAACGTCGGGGACTTCGATGCCGCGTTCGGCCCAATAGGCATCGAGCCAGCGGTCGATCAAATTCGAGGATTTCCCCGCCGGCGGAACCGTCGGCTCTCGCGGCGGCAGCGGCGCGATGCGAAACGACTTGCTGAAACTGAACCCCGACTCCCACTCAAACTCGCCGTCGATCCATCGCTTCAGCAGATCGATTTCTTTCACCGAGAGCGGGTCGGCATCGAGCGGCATCCGCACGTCGGCATCGTCGGTGGTAATCCGCTCGATGAGCACACTCTTCGCCGCATCGCCGACGATCACCGCCGGCCCGGAGTCGCCCCCCTTCAGCCAGTTCGAGCGGGTATCGAACGACAACCCCCCTTTTTTGCTGGCAACGCTGTGACACTTGATGCACTTCTCGCGAATGATCGGGACGACGTCGTGAGCGAAATCGATCTTGGCATCCGCGGCGTGAAGCGACGACGCGAACAGCGAGACGAGCAAGAGCGACAGGATGAAGCGATACATCAAGATTCGAACTCCGGTCATGCGGGCTAGCGCTCCGCGACGGAAACCCTCTGCGTCGCGGCTAAACGCCGAATGCGCATGTCTTTTCTGACTCATCCTTCATCCCTCATCCTTCATCCCTCGATTTCATTCATCCATCACATCCTTTTCCTTCGCGGACGCCTGGTCGTTGACTTTGCCCTCGAATTTCTTCGTCAGTTCTTGAACGTCGTTCTTCGCCGCGTCGCGCTCGTCTTCGGACATCGTCTTGTCTTTCTCCGCCTGGTCGACGTGTTTGTTGGCGTCGCGGCGAATGTTGCGGATCGCCACGCGGGCTTCCTCGGCGAGTTCCTTCAATCGGCCGACGAGCTGCTTGCGGCGCTCGGTCGAGAGGGGGGGAATGTTCAGCCGAATCAGCCGGCCGTCGGAATTCGGCGCGAGGCCCACGTCGCTCGATTGAATCGCCTTCACGATCGCCGTGATAATCGACTGATCGAACGGACGAATCACGATCTGCTGCGGCTCGGGAACCGAGATCGCGGCGACCTGCTTGAGCGGCGTCGGCGACCCGTAATAATCGACGCGGATCGAATCGACCAGCCCCGGCGTGGCCCGCCCGGTCCGCAGACCCTGTAACTGATGATGAAAATTATTGACCGCCTTCTCCATGCGATCTTCCGCGTCCAATAGAATTTCGTCGGCGTCCATAACAGCGTCCTCAGTTCAGATGTTTGAATGGTTCTGTCCCTTCACATTATCGAATTGCACGAGTGAATTAAAGGGAAGTTGGGAATTGGGGGTTATTGAGTCTCAGGTTAATATTGTCACAACATGAGTCATGGTGAGGGACAACCTGTTGTGCATACAACAAGTCGAGCAACGGTCGATTGACGCCTTGTCTTCAGCCCCAAGGGGGCGTCCATTCCTATAGCCAGGTCCGCAGGGCCTGGTAGACGTTCTCCCCAAACCCTTCTTTCCGGCCCAACGGGCCAACAGTTCGTTGTCATTTGAACTGCCGGCCCTTCAGGGCTCTTGCCTATTGGGGGGCTCAATCGCCACGTGTCGTCGTCCTTACGGCACTCTGACGCCCGAGACTCGCATCAAAACAACTCACGAATCGGTTGACCGTTGTTCTGAATGATGTAGTGCGGGCGGCCTCGGTTGTCGAGGTAGGTGGCGTCGAGCGGGACGTCCATGTAGCGATAGATCGTCGCCGCCAGGTCCGGGGGAGTGACAGCCCGGTCCTTGATCGCTCCACCGGCGGCGTCGGTCGCGCCGATCACCTGGCCGTGCCGCAATCCGCCTCCCGCCAGCGCCATCGACATGACGGGGGGCCAGTGGTTGCGTCCGTTGCCATTGGGGCCTTCCTGCGTGCCGATGATCGGCGTGCGGCCGAATTCACCGAGTGCGAGAACGAGAACTTTGTCGAGCATGCCCCGCTCTTCGAGATCGGTGACGAGGGTACTCAGCAGGTGATCGAAGACCGGCAACATCCTCCGCAACCCGTTGTTGATGCCACCATAGGGCGGAAACTGGTCGCCGTGATGGTCCCAGTCGGCACCGCCGCCGTACGTGAGCCCCACGGTGACATACGTGACACCGGCTTCCACCAGCCGCCGTGCCAACAGCGCCTGCTGACACCAAAGGTGCTTTCCGTAGCGTTCGCGATTTTCGGCCGGCTCGCACGAGAGATCGAAGGCCGACTGCGCCCGTCCGCCGGCGACCATTTCCACCGCCTGTTGTTGATAGGCATTGGCCGATTCCATCGAACCCCCCAAGTCGAGGTTTTCGCGGAGGCGGTCGAAATCGCTGAGCAACGTTTGCCGCGAATGCAGCCGGTCGATCGACAGTCCGGCGGGCAATTCGAACAAGTTGCCTCCGCCGACTTTGCCGGTGTCTTCTCCTTCGAACGAAAAGATCGGGAGTTTCGTGGCGTTGTTGGCGATGAACGGGTCGTAACGTTTTCCCAACGATCCCGCTGGTGCGATATCTTTGCGCGGCGTGGGACTCGTCGCCACATACGGCGGCATCGACGGATGATTCGAACCGCGCAGCTTGGCGATAACCGAACCGATCGCCGGGTATTGCTTCTCGGCGCTGTTGGCATCGAGGTTGCCGGTTTGAAAGACGTTGTTGGGCCGGTGATTGCTGAACTGTGCATCGACCGAGCGGATGAGCGTGAATTTGTCGAGCATCGCGGCCTGCTTCGGCAGATGCTCGCAGATCCGCACGTCGGTCAGTTTCGTGGGAATGGAATCGAAGGGACCGCGGTTGAGATCGGGCCGGTCGGGTTTGACGTCCCACATATCGATCTGACTCGGTCCGCCCGCCATCCATAACAGGATGACGCTCTTCGCTTCGGACGTCGCGCGCTCGGCATCGGCGGCTTCGACGCGGGTGCGAATAAGCTCCGGCAAACTCAGACCGGCGATGCCCGCCAGACCCGCCTTGAGCATGCTGCGGCGATCGACGACAGTCAGGCCTTCCCGATCCATGCCGTAGTAATTCATGAAGGCGTGCTGATGATGAATCGCACTGCGGCAGGGGAAGTCGGACATGTCCGATCCTTTCGTCATCACCAATGGAAAATCGCATCTAATTGAGGACTACGATGATATCAACGATTGTTGATGTAGTCAAGGAATTAGATCGCCTCACTCCTCCCGTCGTAACCGCCAAACATCCGGTTCCATATTATTCCCCGCGACCATCCACAACGAACCGTCGTGAACATACACGCTCGCCGCGTGGTGTTTAGACTCTCGTTCCCAAGCTCCCGCTTGGGAACGCAAGTCCGCGAAGCTCCTGCTTCGCCGATGATGCATCACGCACCCTCTAAAGATCTCTCGCCATCCGCGACGTCGCCCTGATAGAATGCCAACATGGTCGAACTCACGACAGAACAAGGCGGTAAGCGATTCGCGTCGTCGACCCTGCTACGCAAAAGGTCTATGCTGGATGAGATCGACATCACTGAGACATATTCCGCCCAAAGTGCCGCTGCCGGTACCGCCGGCTGGGATGATCCGGCGATCGATGCATACGATCATTACGATGCGCATAGGCGGAAGCCATGAACACGAATCCGACTTCAAGACGATCTAAGATTCTGAGGACGGCTACCTTTTTTCTTATTGCGCTTCTCGCGTTGGCGGGATACCACTATTTCGAACAGCGCCCAGTGGTAAATAACGCCACGCAGACGGCGACCGAGCCCGTGGCCATTCGTGGTACGGTCTATCACGCGGACGGTTCGCCTGCAGTCGGTACGATCGTCGAGGCGAGCGGCGTCAGTTATGAGACAACCCCGGACGATTTCTATCAGCGAACAACAACCTCGCTCGACGGTGAATATGAATTAGAAGTCTTGCCAAATCGTTTCTATCTCGTGGTGGCGCGCGGTGAGAAACTTGCTGCAAGACCTCGCACGGGATTTACTGTTCTCCCGGAACAACCGATTGACGGTTTAGACTTTCGGCTGAAACCTGCGACGCGGCTATACGGTCGCGTTTCGGCACACGACGGTCGCACTGCCGAACCCAACCGTAAGATCTTGGTCGAACAGATCGGTCAAGAGCCTTCACCCGCTACTGGACGTCCTCTTGCAAATTCCAAGGGGAGTACCGTTCATGTGGTCCCAAGTTTAGAGCAGCAAGTGAGAAGCAACGAGCAGGGTGACTACGAGATTTTCCTTGGCCCGGGAAGCTATATGATTCGCATTCAAGACGAACGCGACTTTCTCGGAATCGTCCTTTCGGGAGAAGCCGAAAAAGAATTGAATCTAAGAGTCGGATCTCATGAATAGCGTCGGGCGTCGCAGTAAACTCGCCGGTTGGGACGATCCGCAATGGGTGCGTATGATGATCATGAGACGCACAGGCCGAAGCCATGAACGTGCAGCGTGGCGATGTTGTGCCGAACCCAAAGTCAAACGGAGCCCAAATGCGTGTCCCCTCCATCTCCATCAGACGATGGCTCCCGAAAATTGAGATCCCAGTCGATATCGCAAATTTCGCAGCGATAAATGACAGGCTTCCCATTGAGTTCGTCTGACGATTCAAGCCGGTGGCGAAGTCGTTGTCCGCAACTTGGACACCTATAATGACTTACCATCCATGTAGTATACAAGATCGAAAAAACGCCCAGGATCCAAAAGCAAAGAAACCAAATATTCTCCAAATCGTGGCGCACGAGCAGGGGCACGATAAGCAACATTCCCCCGCCGATGACCACGAAATAAATTACGCGAAGACGACGTTTGAACCTCGGATCGAGTTTACGCGTTGGCATTTCTTTCTCGATCTCCCGGAGAGCGCAAGGCCTTCGAGGCTCCAACCTCACTCCACCCGTCGCAACCGCCAAACATCCGGCTCCATATTATTCCCCGCGACCATCCACAACGAACCGTCATGCACATACACGCTCGCCGCGTGACGCGGTTTCCACGGCGTGTTTTTGAGTTCTTTCCACTCGACACCATCGGCAGAGTACCACGCGTCGTTGCGGTTCGTTTCGTTCCAGCCTTCGAGCATCCACAGCTTGTCGTCCCACACGGCGAGTTCGTGCATCTGCCGCTTCGACCACGGGGCCTCGGCGAGATGTTTTTTCCAGTGTACGCCGTCGGCGCTGCTCCAGACGTCGTTGTAGAACGTGCGCTCGGTGCCGGGGGTGTCGTACAGGCCGCCGCCGATCACCCAGATGCGGCCTTTGAAGACCGCTTGCCCGCCGATGAGGGCGCGGGCTTCCCAATAGGGCTCTTGCGGTTCGATCTGCTTCCAGTCGACGCCGTCGGTCGTCGTCCAGATGTCGCGGTGAAACATCGGCTCGGCGGCGGCGATCTGCGGAATCGTCTGCCCTCCCATCACCCAGATGCGATCGTCGAACGCCACCGTATAGCCAAAGGCCCGCGCTTTCCAGGGGATCGGCCGGTCTTTGTTGGCGAGCGACCACGTCTTCCCGTCGGACGAGTTCCAGACGTCGAAGTGATAATGTCCCTGATTGACGTCCCCTCCGACGATCCACATCTTGTCGCGGTGCACGACATACCCGGCGTAATGCCGGCCTTCCCAATCGGAAGCGGGGTCGAACGATTGATCTTTAAACGTATTCGGTTTGACGAGCGTCCAATCGAGGCCGTCGGTCGACGACCAGACTTCGTTATTGCAGATGCGCGGGAAAAATTCTTTGTCGCGGGGATTCCATCCGCCGATGAGCCACATCTTGCCATCGAAGACGATCGCCCCGGCCCCGTCGCGGGCTTTGAAGGGGGCGGCGAGGGTGATTTGTTCCCAGACGTACGCGGGTTCGTCGGCGAACGTCGCTACGAGGCAGAAGCAGAAGAACGATGCGAGCGTAATCAATGTTTTTGTCATGGGTGCTTTCGTATCGCAGTCGGTTGCAGTGAGCGCTCCGCTTTGCGTCGCGGCTAAACGAAGAATCAGCCGCCGACGAGCATTGTCAGTTTGACGAAACTCACCGTGGTGCTCGGCGTGACGGAAAACTCCTGGTCGAGCAACTCGGCTTGCTTATCGTCGATGAGGATGAAAAAACCGTTGCGTTCGTAGGCCTCGATCGCCTTCTCGAATTGCGGCTTCCAGTCGATCTGGCGGTGCTTTTTCAAGCGGTATTCGGGACGATGGCCGTTGAGAACGCGTTCGGTGTCGGTCGGCTGCACCAGCCCACGGAAGACCTTTTCGCCTTGCTTCTGGTTGAAGTCCTGCACTTCCTGATACACCCGCTCGCGAATCAGCTCGCGCACGGTGATGCGTTCCGACGGGAATTCAAGCGGAATTTCGCTATACACATCGCCGCCGGCGGTTTCGTCGCGAATGGTAAGTGTGGGCATGGTTTCTCCTGATCGTTGTGATTGTCGAGGGAAGCGCTCCGCTGCGGAAGCCCTCCGCGTCGCGGCTAAACTGAGAACCCTCGCTCGTGCTGCGGGAGCGTAAAAACCTTCTGGCCCTGGACTCTGGACCCTCGACCCTCAGCCAATTTGCCGCGTAATCGTCGGATCCTTAATCTTATCGTCGGCAGCTAACAACAGGGCTTTGCTGATAATGATTGATAATACGCCGTCCCCTTCGAACGGCAGATACAGGTCGTCTTCTTTCGCGCGGGCGCGCGAGTCGGGGACGATGCAGAGGTATTGGTCGTTCGGTTCCATCAGAATGTTACCCGAGCCGAGATGGATTTTGTAAGTCCGCTTGTTGCCGCGCACGACGAGAAAGCGATCGCTGAGCGAACAACGGTCGGCGATTTTCAATCGCGGCACCAGGCGTTCGAGCACTTGCTTCCGCGTCGTCGCCGAGCCCGAGAGTTCGCCGAACGAATAGGTGTGCCAGTAGTCGCGGTATCGCCCCTGAGGTCCGCCATCCTGCCAGGTGGGGTCGTTGCCGACGGAGGCCACGCCGACGAACAGGTCGACGTCGCGCATGATTTCAGAGAACGGAATCTGCGGTACATCGATGAGGGGCAGAGGATCCGACGAGTCCATCCGGTAAAATCGTACCTGATCCGTGGCGATATAGAAGAAACCGCCGGCATCTGCGGCTTCGTCTCCAGCGGCGTTCGTCCAGAGTTCGGCGCGGAGATTCCAGGCCGGCAACTTCCGTGTCGCGATACCGCGATCCCCGCTACCCCAAGGACCGAGATAATGCGTTTCCCATCCGCGTGTCTTCGCGAGGGCTCGAAACTGCGACTGTTTCAAAATGTGAGCTGCGAATCGGTTGGAATACAATTCTGTCTCGCGTTCGGCGTCGGTGACGATGTAAATTTCGCGGTGAGCCTGCTTGAAAGGTTGGCGGACTTCGTGTGCCAGCAGCCACTCGCGCCAACTGAGCACCACGTCCGCAGGTGAGCCGATTGGATGCCAGACGGAGACGCGCGCCGTTGGCGACACCTCCAGCGTCCGTCCCTGAACGTCGACAAGCGACTCTCCGTCAAATGCTGCAATTGTCGTGTCGTCGTTCTGCTCGATTTTCCAAAGAATGCGACAGCCGATGGTGCCCGCAACCGGATGTTCGAAATACTGCTTCCGCCAATCGTTTATGGTCCATGATCGTTGTTCAAGCGGCGCAAATTCGAGCCGATCGCGCGCTTTCGCCAACGTCGATTTGACATCCTTGATCACCGCCTTCAAGCTGCGGATCTCGCCCGCGTGCTCGCGCTTCACTCTTGCCGGAATGCTTTTTTGCGGTTCGCCGTTCGGCTTGAACCAGCGAAGTTCTACACTTCCTGATCGTCCCACCGTTAGTTCCGCTTGAAATCCTGAGAATGTTTCGACTCGGCGTCCGATTTCCGAAAAGCCGGAATCGGGCAGGAGCAGATCGTCCAGATGAGCAACCGGAACACCGGTTCGCTCCGCGACAAGTGTTCGAGCCGATTCAACCAGCCGCACGTGGGACTGAGACTTCACCTGGTTCAAGAGATGAGTCAGTTCTTCTTGACTATTTGATGACCGGAGGTGTGCCAGAATCTGCACGCTAGTTGCGCCAAGAGGCGAGTTCTTGCGGTACAGGTACTCAGCTGCGATGCGAATCGCGCGGGTTAATTCCGCATCGTCCGAATGCTCGCACGTCCAAAGCAACCCTCGAAGAATCTCTCGGTTGACTGAGAATTGCGATAACGTTCCCGGTTTGGAATCAGAAACGGCCTGCAGCCACTTCAATCGATGCGACTGAAAGCTCCCGGCTCCCACGGCGGTGATGTGTTCCTTGATCGTTTCCTTCCACTCCGTCGCCGGACAGCGGGCGAAAAATAAACGATCGTATTCGTGCCAGTACGCTTCTATGTCGGCGAAGTTCAACGGACTCGCATCCTGAGTAATATCCCAATCTTTTGCAGGCGGTTCCGGACGCACAGAACTCGCGTGGCTTAGAAGCCGCTCCCAGAGCTTCGAGTCCAAATTGCTCAGACCGGCAACATCCTGCCGCATCAAATCGGCCCAACCTTGGTCGGGTTTTAGTCGGACGATCACCGTGCTATTGCAAAGATTTGCGATCCGCGTCAGCAGCGTATCAATCGATTTCGTCTTTTTCTCCGCGAAAGCGTCAACGGCCTGACGAACTTTCTCCAGAAGTGGCTGCCACTGGGCCGGAGCAGGTTGACCGGCTACCGATCGTTCAATTTGCCCGATAACTTCGTCGACCGGGAAGAGTTGCGGATCAATCACGGGCCAAGTCAGCAGTAGTTCAAGCAACCGCTCGAGTTCGACCGCCTGAATCGGGATCGACCCCTTTAATACAACCTTTAATACAACACACAGCGCTTTGCAGTCCTCGGGATAAGAATTTCGACTGACGCTGGCGCATTGCAACGCAGCAATTGCGATTTTGTACTTCGCATCCGGATATGCGAGATAGCGAAGTTCGGTTTCCCGCATTGCTCGCGGGAGTGGCTCGGCTGCTGCCGAGAGGACGCGATCCAATTGTGACAGCTCGAATTTGTAGCAATCGCGGAAACTCGGTGAGAGTTCATTGAACCACTTCGAGAAGTTATGTTTCACTGCATCCCCGCGTCGAATCGAACAGCCGCACGATGGTGTTCTGGAATGGTATCGAGTCACGAGCAATCGCCCATGTGTGATAGTGTACACCGCGGCGATTTGCTCGGCAAATCAGAACCGCTCGCAATGCTTCCGGGTCGCCGCTAACCTACTGCTGCCTGCGATTCGCGTATTTGCTACAATCGCCGGTCGTTGATTGACGCGTCAATGAGCCTTCACCACGAAAGGAACCCCCCATGCCGCAGCATGAACTACTCAACCAAGACAACTACCGCCGACAGCGTTCCGACGAATGGGTGCATTCGCAGGCGAAGGCGCTCGGCGTGGGGCGGCGACGATTCTTACAGATTTTGGCGGCGGGGACCGGGTTGGCGGCGTTGCCCTCGCTCTCGAATTCGCGCCTGCTCGCCAATGAGAAGGGCGAAGACGTCCTCAAGCCGGCGAACGAAAAATTCTTCATCAAGAGCGGCAGCAATCTCGAAATGAAATGGGAGGCGATGTATCACCGGGGGTATATCGTCCCCAACGAATTGTTCTTCGTCCGCAACAACAGCCCGACGGTGCCGTTGATCGATGCGAAGACGTGGGAACTGCAAATCCACGGTTCGGGCGTGTCGAAACCGCTCGCGTTGTCTTATGACGAGTTGCGGTCCATTCCGTCGATTTCGGTGATTCGGGCGCTCGAATGCGCGGGGAATGGGCGCAACTTTTTTGAAGTCACCCACGGCAAGAAAATCGAAGGAACGCCCTGGAGCCTCGGCGGGATCGGCGTCGCCGAGTTCACCGGCGTCCCTTTGCGCGAAGTCCTCGAACGGGCCGGCGTCAAGAAATCGGCGAAGGACGTCATGCCTGTCGGGCTCGATGAGAAGCAGATCAAGCGGCCGATGCCGATCGAGAAAGCCCTCGCCGACGATACGCTGCTGGTCTACGCGATGAACGGCGAGCCGTTGCTCCCCGATCATGGGGCGCCGGTTCGCATGTTGCTCCCCGGCTGGGTCGGAATCGCCAATGTCAAATGGGTCGGTTCGATCGAGGTCAGCGATGAGGCGCTTTATTCGGAGTACAATACGAAGAAGTACGTCCTCACCGGTCCCGCGTACAAGCCGCAGCCGCCGGCCGACGGCGAAGTTCTCACGACGCAAAAAGTGAAAAGCGCGTTCGAGTTGCCGTGGGACGGGGAGTTGCCGGTCGGAAAGTTCTTGCTTCGCGGCCGGAGCTGGTCGGGCGAAGGGACGATTGCAAAAGTCGATATCAGCGTCGACGGCGGCAAGACGTTTCAACCGGCGAGACTGCGCGAGCCGAATATCGAGAAGGCGTGGGTGCGATGGGATATCGACTGGGAAGTCCAGCCGGGTGAGAACAAACTGCAAGCCCGCGCGACCGACAGCGCCGGGAACACGCAGCCGAGGGAGATCCCGCTGAACGAGCAGGGGTATGCGTACTGGGCTGTGGCGACGCATAGGATTACGGGGGTGTGATGACAAGAAGAATTTTAACGCTGAGTCGCAGAGGCGAGGAGAAGGAAAAGGGGGTTGGCTAACGCAACCAATGAACGCATTCCTGCCGGGTGGCACGCTACGCCGTTAACCCTTTTCGAGGTCATTCGACGTAACATCTTTGACATCAAAAGTTACACTCGATCAAAATGTCTTGTTTTGTAGACTCAATCGAAACAGCCCAATTCAATCATGGCACTGCTTCGAATGCGCCGACAGAAGGTGCCGAGAGGCTTTCATTGGGTTCCTCCGCAGTGTCGGCTTCATAAGGCACTACCACTAAATAAGTTATGAAAAATTATATTTCAGAGGGTTAACGGCGTAGGGTGGCACGCCCTGACGCTTTGGGAAGGGCGTGGTTTTCGGCAGAGAAATCCCACGCCCTTCGAAGACTCAGAGCGTGCCACCCGAAATAATCGTGTCAAGTTATTCAGTCGCGGCACCTTAGAGTCCTCATCGAATCGGTGGAACCGCAAAGCATGAACGGTGACGAGCCGTAACGAGCAGCGCACGAATCAACGGTGAACGGCTGGAAGTTCAGCGGCGACGGCGGCATGGCATCGACTCTCATTGATATCATTTCGCGGAACGGGAAATCCAGCCGTCGCTTCTCGCTGGTTCTTATCTCAGACGTTCTTCGCCCGCAGAAAGCGCTCCGCTGCGGAAACCCTGCGCGTCGCGGCTAACCGTTGATCTCCTTTTCCGGCTCTTGACTCTTGTCTCTCGACTCTTGACTTCTCCTCCGTTGACTCCGCCCTCCCCAGCGGCGAGACTATCAGATAGCGGAAATCACGCCGAACCTTCCGGCAACAATTTCCGTCTCTTAAAAGTTCTAACACAACCTCTGTGCGTAACCGTGTCCGCAGAATCGGAGCGGTTTTTAACAAGCACAACCGGTTGTGTTAGAGTCCCTCACTCAAAACCTGCGAAGCGGGAACAGGAAGTCCGAAAGGTTTTGAGAGGCTTCACGACGAACCGCCCCCTGATATCAAAGGGAACAACATGCACTCCCGATACCCGTCCCTCCGCTCGCTCGCCTCCCTCGCAGTGATCGCCGTCCTCGCCAGTCTCGCAGGCGGAGAACTGCGAGAAACCCGCGGGCAGGAAATCACCGAACTCACAGGCCACACCAGCGACGTCTACACCCTCGAATTCACGCCCGACGGCAAATGGCTCGTCACCGGCAGCTTCGATAACACGCTCCGCCTGTGGGATCTCGCCACCGGCAAGACCGTGAAAACCATGACCGGCCATACCGGTCTGGTCCTGACCGTCGCCGTCTCGAAGGACGGCAAGAAAATCGCCTCCGGCTCGACCGACAACACGGTCAAGACCTGGGAGATCCCCCACTCCGAACCGTTGGCGAACCTCACCGGCCACGCGGGCGCCGTCACTGCTCTCGCACTCAACGCCGACGGCACACAATTTGTCACCGGCGGCGACGACAAACTCCTCAAACTCTGGAACCGTGCCGACGGTCAACTCCTCCGAGACATCCCCGGCTCGACGGCGGCGATCACCCGTGCGATCCTTCGTAATGACGGTGCACAACTCGCCGCTGCCGATAACACCGGCATCGTGCGACTGTTCAATCCCGCCGATGGTGCATCGCTCGGTGTGATCGGTGCGCATGCCGGTGAAATCACCGGGCTCGTTTACGGACTCAATCAATCGTACATCCTTACCGCCGGAACCGACGGCCTCGTCAAACGTTGGCCGGTCGACATCCCCGCCGCGAAGCCCTTCCCGGGTCACACCGCCGCCGTGACGGCGTTTCGCCTCAGCCCCGACGGCACGAAAGCGGTCTCGGCGTCGGCGGATAAAACCGTTCGCGTCTGGTCGGTCGCCGAGGCGAAAGAACTGCTGCAACTCGCCGGTCACACCGATGCGGTTTCGGCCGTGGTCTTCAGTCCCAACGGAGCCCAGATCGCCACCGGCGGTCTCGACAAAATCGCCCGGCTGTACGATGCGAACACCGGCGCGGTGGTGAAGGAATTCCCCGCTCACGCCGCCGCGATTACGCAACTGGCCATCAGTCCCAGCGGCGAACAACTCGTGATCGGCGACGCCGGGGCGTCTCTCAAGATCTACAAAACCGCCGATGCCGCGGAGCAATCCACTCTCGCCGGTCACACCGGTTCAATCAGCGGTCTCGCGTATTCGCCGGACGGAACAAACATCATCTCGACGGCGAGCGAAGATCAACACGTCCGCTTCTGGAATTCCGCCGATGGCGCGGTTCTGCGAACCATCGACGCCGGCGGCAAGATCGCCTCGCTCGGCGTCAACGCCGACGGCACGCAACTCGCCGTCGCTGTCTCCGGTGAAGCGAATACCGTGCGGCTCTTCAACACTGCCGATGGTGCCGACCTCGGCACGCTTGCCGGTTTCCCGTCGGCGGTCACCGCTTCGTCGTTCTCCGCCGATATGACGAAGCTGGCGACGTCGTGCGCCGATGGATTGATTCGCGTCTTTGACGTCGCGTCGAAAAAACAGTTGCAGCATTACGTGCATCATCAGGGAGCCGGCCACGCCGTTGCGTTTCTGCCCGACAATAAATCGCTGATCTCCGCCGGTGCCGATGCGGCCATCGTGCAAGAAACCGTCTCGGTGCAGATCTTTCATGTCGCCGACGAGGGGCGCGTCAACGACCTCACCATTTTGACGAGCGGCAATCAGCACGCCACCGCGGGAGCCGACGGAACGGTGAAAGTCTGGAACTCCGACGACGGCGCCCCGATTCGATCGTATACCGGCCATCAGGGACCGGTTCTCGCGATCACCATCGACCGAACGAATCAGCAAATCGCTTCCACCGGCAGCGACAAACTGCTGATGCTCTGGAACCTCGACACCACCCAACTGCAACGCCGCGTTACGCTCCCCGCCGAAGCCAACCGCATCTGCTACAGCAGCGACAGCAAGAAACTCGTCGTGGCGACGGCCGAAAATCGAGTCCTCTGTTTCGATCCGACGCCGCCCAATCCGCAGCCCGCCGAGCCGCCGGGGCTCGAACCGTCGCAGACGCTCGCCGGCCACACCGCCGCGATATCCGCCTGCCGGTTCGCTCCCGACAATAACACGCTCGTCACCTGCTCGGCCGACGGCACGATCAAAAGCTGGTCGGTCGCCGCCGCGGGGTTCGTCGCCAACTTCGCCGGGCATCAGTCGCAAATCTACAGCGTCGCCTTTAACGCCGACAGCACGCAACTCGTCTCGGCGTCGAACGACAAAACCGTCCGCCTGTGGAGCCTCACCGAGAACAAGGAACTCAAGACCATCACCACCCAGCCCGCCGGCGTCTACAGCGTGGCGATCACCGCCGATGGCAAAGAGATCATCGTCGGCACGGCGGACAACGCCGCCCGCGAAATCAACATCGAAAGCGGAGCCGAAGTTCGCCGATATCAAGGCCCCGACCAGCCGGTTTACAGCGTGGCGATTTCTCCCGACGGCCAGACCGTCGCCGGGGGAGGCGTCGGCTTAGGCGGCCCGAGAAAGATCTTTCTCTGGAACATCGCCGACGACCAGCCGGTGAAAGTTCTCGAAGCCCACAAAGACGACATCTACCGCGTCGCCTTCAACCCGTCGGGCAACCGCCTGTTGTCGATCGGCTACGCCGGCAACCTCAACGTGTGGGACACCACCGCCGGCACCCCGGTCTTCCAGCAGCACCTGCCGATCATCGCGTACTCCGCCGCGTATGCACCGGGAGGCGACCGCGTCGCGATTGCATCGCATGATGGGAAGGTGTATTTGCTGACGCTGCCGAGCGAAGCTCGTTAGGGGGTAAAAGGCTTTTTTTAGCTGGCCGCTGTGAGGCCGGACCTCGGCGATAAAAAAGATGGTACAGACATTCCTGTCTGTGCGGAACAACGAGACCTCTCAACTATCCGCTCATTTCGTTGCAGCACAGGAACGGAAGATTGGTGAAATATCCTCGTCTAAGACACGTACCATTCGACTAAATTCCTGTTGACATTCGGTGTTATCATCGAAAAAAGCAAGGAAGGCAACACTTGGGTTTTCACCTTCTATAAGCCGACAGA
Organism: Planctomycetaceae bacterium; assembly: GCA_040881995.1. Taxonomy (GTDB): domain Bacteria; phylum Planctomycetota; class Planctomycetia; order Planctomycetales; family Planctomycetaceae; genus JAQCEJ01. The sequence continues at coordinate 29,330 of JBBECD010000265.1, read as the reverse complement.
AGTCTAACCGCCATTTTCGTGGAATGCGTTCGACAATTTGTTCAATCTCTTCAATTCGGCTCATGATTTGCCATTTTCCCCGAGCCGAGTCGTTTGATCTCAGCTTCGTTTCAGTAATCTTCGAAATTCAGTTCGCGCGGCGGTTATTCGTTTCGCAACAACTGCCGGACTCGCTTTGAGTCGCTTCGATATTTGTGCAATCGAAAGGTCATCTATGTAAAGCCATTTCAAAAGTCGTTGGGTTGATCGATCGAGATTCGACAATACATCCTTAACTTGTTGTACATTCTCAGTGGATATCATCTGTGCGCAGGGATCTTCATGTCGCTTTTGTACAATCTCCTTCCATGTTTCAGCGTAACGTCTTAATGAGCGATTGCGATTTTCCCTATGACGGTCAACAAGTACGTGTTTGACAACTTTGCGCAAATAAGATCGTCGGTTTGCACTCCATGGAAAATCATCAAGCTCATTGACCTTCGTGAGTACCTGTAACATCGCCTGTTGTACCACATCGTCGGTGTCCCAAGATTGCATCTTTGTGTTTTGCGAAAGCACAATTTGACGTAATTCCGATTCTAGTTCCCCGCAAAAATCCACCTGCATTTCATGCTCCTCTGATTTCCCGTCATTTATAAACTAAGGAATAGTTTGACATGTCCGTTCGAAGAATGGACATATAAAAGACGGAAAAGATTCATTTGTCACGAAGATTTTGATTGTATGTGATTATGCTGAAGGGACTTACGCGACAGTGCATATTCTGATCGCAGAGTGGCAGAATGTCTGCTGATTTCTCCGAGGACGACCATTTGACAAAATCCCGCCGCAAGCAACTCGCCAACGAGCTCTCTCTCGACCGTGCCAAATACATCTTCGGCGACGCGCGGCCTCCCGTTACCGTGTGGGAACAGCAGTTCGATTATTTTGACGAAGATTTGCAGCTTATCGCCCGCACGCCGCTTGAAGAGATCGACCGCGACGACCTTTGGTACTATCACCACGATCTCGCTTATGTGACGCTGCAGCCTGAACTCTTCCGGTACTTGTTTTCCCTGTGTCTTTGGGACTGGCATCTGACGTTGCGGGACAACGTCTCTTGTTCGCATGGCGATTCCGAATTTCATTATGGAATCGTCATGGGTAAAGTCTTCGAGACGATGGTGACGCCGGACGAATTGAAGCAGGTCTGTGCGTTCTTCCGCGACAGCATGCTCGAACGTCTGAACCAAGAGCGACAATTATCGAATTTGTCATTACAGGCGATCTGTCGCGTCCTCGCCTGGATCCATCGATTCAATTCGCTCGGGCTCATCAATCCCTACATGGACGAACTGTGGCGAAAATGGTGGGACGTGTCGTCTCCCGGTCATGCGATCGCGGCGATTCAGTACATCTCCAATTTGATGTACTTCGATGACGAAAACCCGATCTTGACCCTTCCGGGAATTAAGATACCACAAACGAGGCCGTATCTCTCGGGAACCGACAGCTATTGCCATGCAGGCTGGCTTCCGGAAAACGTCGAGTTCGTTCGCAAACATGTGACGTTCGACTATGTCCAAACCACACTCGAAAATGCCATCGAACGGTTGCAGTCGACCGAAGACGCATCGGCGGCGCGAGAGATCATCCAGGCATTTCCGGATCGAGTCGAACTTGTAAAATCACGCGTGCGCGAACTGCCGGGACATCCTCGCCGCGCCGGAATGTGCCGGCGAGTGGACGGTTTGACGAACAAGACCTCTTGTCGTTGCGCGACCGGAATGCAAAGCTGTCCCGGCCACCCGCGTCCTCGTTGGAGTCCAGCCTTCAGGCTGCTGCCTTGTCTCTGCGAATGTTCCAGAGACGAAGAAAAAGACGAAAGACAGCAGGCTAAAAGCCTGTACTCCAACCGGCTCAATCACCGCAGCTTGTCGCTGTCGATCGTCAAAATCGTCGCGGCGTCCATCTTTTCCCAGTCGATTTCAACCCCCAGGCCGGGGCCTTTGGGGGCGTAGACGTAACCGTCGGGTTGCGTGCGGATGACGTCTTTCATGCCGTATTCGTACGAATCGTACGGGATCGGCTGCTCGTAGTAGGTGCTGTTCGAGAAGCCGAGAGAGAGGTGCAGGTTCGCCGTCGAGATCAGCGTGTGCCCCCAGCACATGATTTCGCAGTTCTGGCCGGCGGCTTCGGCGATCGCCATGGCTTTACGGCCGCCGGTGAAGCCGCCGCACATCGTGACGTCGGTGCGGGACGTTCGCCACGCCTTCATTTGAATCGCCCGTGCGAACGACGGGAGATCCTGAATCCAGTTCCCCGACGGAATGACTGGAATATTGACCCGGCTGGTCAACTCCCGATACCCCTCAAAGTCGTAATCGGGGAGCGGTGCTTCAAACCAGGTGAAGTCCAAATCCTCGAGGTGCTGGGCGACTCGCAAGGCCGATTCGCGATCGTACCGGTTCTCGGCATCGTGCATGAAGGCGACGTCGTCGCCGGGATGATCCTTGCGTACCGCGTAACAGAGTTCGAGATCTTTGTCGGGAAGGCACCAGGCGTGAAACTTAATCGCCTTGAATCCTTGCCCGATCATCTCGTCGACGCAGCGGCGATAGGCGTCGACGTCGGCGAGCAGCGGCGTGCTCGCGTACGCGAGAATGCGGTCGCGGGCTCCGCCGAGCAACCGATAGATCGGCATGTTGGCGACGCGGCCCATGAGATCCCACAACGCGATGTCGATCGCGGTCATTGCCGTGGGCGAGAGCGGAAAGACGCGCGGGAACATGTCCCGCCAGAGCGTTTCGCGTTCGAGCGGATTCCTGCCGATGATGATCGGAATCAGATGGCGAATCGTCTCGGCGGTGTAGCGGTCGAAATCGAAAGACGTGTAGTTCGACACGCCCCCGATGCCGGTGATCCCTTCGTCGGTTTCGATGCGGACGATGGTGTTGGTCATGAACTGTTCGGGAAGATCGTGACTCCACGTGTAGCGAGTCACTTGCGGTGCGACGACTCGAACTTCGATGCGTGTGACTTTCATGAATTCGCCCTTTGTTTGTCCATTAAAAAATACCCGCGACGCCAATTCATCGGCTCGCTCTTCGTCAGGCTTGCCACGGCGCTTTGTACCGCAAGCCGCTGTTGACGATGCGCTGCATCAACTCTTCGTACGTAATGCCCCCGGCTTCGGCGGACTCGGCGAAGTCTTCTCCGTAGGACAGGTTGGGATTCGGATTGGCTTCGAGGACGTAAATGCGGTTGTCCTTCGAGACGCGAAAATCCATCCGCGCGTAGCCGCTGAGATGCAACGCGCGATAAATGCGTTTTGAGATCCGTCCCATCTTGTCGGCCAGGCCGGGAGGCAAATCGTCCGCCGCGTTGGTGATGATGCCGTGACGCTCTTGATAAGCCAGATCCCATTTCACTTTGCGCGTGGCGATATGCGGCACGTCGTCGGGCATCTTCGTGAACTGCAGCTCCCAGACGGGAAACGTCTGCAGCCGATGATTGCCGATCACGCCGACGTAAAATTCGCGGCCTTCGACGTATTCTTCCACCAGGGCGTCGGTTTTGATCTGATCGTGAATAAACTCGATCCGCTCGATGAGTTTTTCGTCGCTGGAGACGATCGACGCTTGCGAAATTCCGAACGACGCCTCTTCGGTCGCCGATTTAACCAGCAGCGGAAACTGCAACCGCTTCGGACGCCTGATTTTTTTACCCCTCGGAAAGACGGCGAAATGCGGCGTGGGAATCCGATGGTAGGTGAGAATCTGCTTGCTCAGATACTTGTCGTGGGCGAGCAGCAGTCCGCGCGGATTGCAGCCGGTGTAAGGCTGCTTCATCAGTTCGAGGTAGCCGACCACGTGCTGGTCGTACAGCGAGACGCTGTGAAATTCTTCGAGCAGGTTGAAGACGATGTGCGGTTCCCAGTTGACGATCTCGTCGCGCAGCAGACTGAGGTCGTCCTGCAGGCCGATCTTGCGGATTTCGTGCCCGATCATCTGCAGCGTGTCGCAGACGTCGAACTCCGTCTTCCAGTTCATCATCTCTTTTTCGGCGACGCCGTCGAGCGTGTCGGGAGGGACGAGATCCTTATGCATCAGCACGACGATTCTCAATGAACTCATAATGCGAACCTGTGATGTCCTGCATGAAGATAATTCATCGTCTGCACCGTCAGCATGACGACGGCGTCTCGCTGCGTCTGGCGTTCGGATCGGTTCAAACGCAAATTCAACTGGCGGCAGCGCGAAATGATTTCCCCCAGCACGAGATCGATCGTGTAACGGTATTGGCCGGTCCAGTGGGCGATCGCCCGGCACAATTCGGGACGGATGCGAACGAGAAACGAAGCCGCCGTCGGCCGATTCGAATATTGCGGGTCGTCCGAGAACAGCCGATACAATTCGCGGTCGTAGACGTTGGGGAAATCGATTTGATAGCGGGCTCGTTTGTCGTTGTAATGTTCGCGCAGCGTCTTGCGGATCTTACTGATCGGGTCGACGATCGTTTTTGATTTCTGCAGCGGAGGCATTCCCGCGATTTCGTCCATCAATTCGTCGACGTACTCGAGTTTCTTAAGCGCGGGCCATTCTTCGTAACGGCTGCGCCAGCGCGACCGCGGCTTCAACCAGACCGCGAACGTTTCGGCGAAATCCTCGGCGGGATGGCTCTGCGCATACCAGGGGTCGAGATGCAGCACGTATTTCTTGCTGTAAGGCCGCGGCTGATAGAATTCGGGGTAGGGCTGCGAATATTTGCCGAACACCTCGCGCCAACGGCGGCGCAGATGCAGCCGATAGGCGTTATCGATGGCGTGTCCCGCTTCGTGACGCAGAATCCGCAGGCACCACTCTTCGGTCCCCCCCTCGACTTCGAGCATCTGCTTGCGTTCGAGTTTCATCAGCCGCGGATGCGCCAGATAAAACGGAATCGCGATCCCGGGCACGCCGTCGGGGGTGAACCATTCCTCGGCGAGCCACCAGTGCGGTTCGAAGTTGAGATTGCGGGCTTCGAGTTCTTCGTGCAGCTTGGCGATGCGGCGTTCGAGGATCGTCCCTTCGATCTTTAATTTCAAGTCGCAAATGCGGACGTCGAGCAACTTGTTATCGGGCAATTCGACCCAGGCTGGTTCCTTCGGTTTCCGTCGTGTGGATTTGGCCCGCCGCGTCGCTTTTTTCTTCCACACTGTCACGTGTTGTCTTCCTCCTTCGGGATCGAACCGTTGGCGATCGATTCCGAGCACGATATGACGACGAGTCTTCTTCGGGTTACCTAAAACGATGGCAATATTACAGCACGAACGGGTCGGCGGTGCGAAGCGTAAAAAACTTCCGCACGTACTTCGGCACCAGCCATTCGGTTTTCGCGCCGCTGGGAAAATGAGCCGAGTCACCCGCCTTCAGCGTAATCGTCGGCCCCCCTTCCTGGGCGATTGTGGCTTCTCCTTCGAGAATATGCACGAATTCGTCCCAACTGAAAATCCAGTTGAACCGCCCCGCCGTGCACGACCAGAATCCCGCTGAGACCTTCTGATCGGGCGACTGCAGCAGCACCGTGCCGCGGGCCTCGGGTTTTCCCTCGAGAATCCATTCGGGATTAATCGGCATGTCGGGAAGCTGCCCTTCCACGGGCCCGGTCTTTTTGATGGTCGGCATTGTCATGTGATTCCCCCTTGATAAAGTCGTGTCCGTCTCGAAGCGAAATTTCGCGGCGAACAAGAATTATATCGTCTCCCGCGCCGAAACGAAAGTTTTGCCGGGGGCTCGGCCCGGACGAAAAGTGAGGGAGAGACCAAGCGACGCCTTGAAAGACCGTTTAGCCGCGACGCGAAGGGTTTCCGTAGCGGAGCGCTTTTCTTTTAGCCCCCGGCGACTCGCCGGGAGTTCGACGTTCGCAAGTCCCCCCGGTCATTGACCGGGGGCTAAAAGACGAAGAGCGAAGCGGAGCTTCGAAGACCTTGCGTTCCCAAGCGGAGCATGGGAACGAGGAAATAAATAGAAACATCATGCGATGTTCAACACGCGCATGCGGTCGTCACCCGTCAGCGGGAGCTTGATGAATTGCGATTGCCGTTCGTGCGAGATGTGGCACGCGGCGATGGTTTCGAGCGTGCGGAGCGATTGCCCGGCGTCGCAATACAGCGGCTTGCCGTGTTGCAATGCGTCGACGATCTCGGCGACCGCGCGGTCCATCGAGGTTTCGTTTCGCTCGGGGACGGTCCATGTTTCCTTTTTGCCGTTCCACCAGGTGATGCTGACGCCGCTGCCGTCGATGGTCGCTTGCCCCTCGCCGGCGTTGATGCCGATGTACGCGGGGGACTTCGAATAATCGGGGGCTTCGAACAGGGCGATCAAACCTCCCTCCATGCGGAACATCCCCCAGCCGCCGTGGTCGCGGAATTCGTCGCCGCGGCAATCGGGTTTGCCGGCGAGATCGAGCGTGGCGGAGACTTCGAGGACGTTGCGGCCGGTGACCATTTGCAGCGCGTCGAAGAAATGCGTACCGACGTTGCCGAGCCGGCCGGTTCCCCAGTTGACGTGGGCCGTGATGAGGTCGCCGAGCCAGCCTTCTTTGATGAACTCGGCGATGCGGCGATAGAGGGGATGAAACCGCCGATTGTGATTGATGACGAGCAGCGTCCCGCTTGTTTTGCATGCATCGATCATGCGGTCGCAATCGGCGACCGACGTCGCCATCGGTTTTTCGCAGTAGACCGCCTTCACTCCCGCCTCGGCGCAAGCGACGGTGATGTCGGCGTGCGGACCGGCGTACGTCGCCACGCTGACGACGTCGAGCGGTTCCTTCGTGAGCATCTCGCGCCAGTCGGCGTACGTGTTCGCGCGCGTGCGGGCTGCGAACCGTTCGCGCCGGCCGTCGTCGCGGCTGCTCCCCGCAACGACGTCGATCGCCGGGTGATTTTGCAGCGCCTGCAGATGAAATCCGTCGAGATCGGAGACGTTCTGTCCCAATCGATCGCCCGAGACCTGATCGCCCGCGCCGATGAATCCCAGCCCGACGATCCCGGCACGATAATCGCCTTCCGTCATTACGGATTCCCTTTCGTGTTTTAGTGAATGTCGAATGTCGAAATCCGAATGTCGAATCAATGACGAAGCCCGAATGACCAAATGACGAACGAGCTGTATCAAATCGAAATGCGTTTTCACCACGTTTCGGACATTTAGACATTCGTCTTTTTCAATATTGATCCCCGTTCCCATGCTCCGCTTGGGAACGCAGGTCTTCGAAGCTCCCGCTTCGCCGATCGTGCATGAAGCGCTCCGCTACGGAAACCCTGCGCGTCGCGGCTAAACGCGAAATCGAAAGCTCCCTCGCTTGCGCTTTTTGAAGTTGCGCCATTTAAACCCTCGCCCACCGGGAGAGGGTGGCCGCGCAGCGGCCGGGTGAGGGGAGAGTTCGACGATCGATCGTGAGCAAAAACGATTCGACGTCCAAAACGCCCCTCACCCGACTGCTTTGCAGTCGACCTCTCCCGGTGGGAGAGGTGGAGGATAGCGCAACTTCAAAACTCGCGCTTCGGGCTAGTGAAGAATTCTGGCTCTGGACTCTGGACCCTCGACTCTTGACTTCTGAAAGAGTATCTTCGAAACAGACGGCGTTTGTCGATGATGGACTTCCCTTTTTTGTCTCCAGCAAGCGAACGAAGAGACTCACCATGAAGCCGACGTTAAGACCCGATGTGCTGGAGACGATCAGCGGCGTGCTGCCGAAGATTTTTGACCGCAGTCTGTCGAGCCGGGAACTGGTCGAGCGGTGTCTCGCACAGGCCGACACGAAGGAATACGACCTGATGGCTTGGGTGCAGCTCGATCGCGAAGGGGCGCTTGCCCAGGCGGATGCACTCGATGCCCGGTTAAGCAATGGGGAAGCACCCGGTTCTTTACAGGGGATTCCGCTGGGAATCAAGGATCTGATCGACGTCGCCGGATTTGCCACCGGTGCCGGATCGGCGCTGCGGGCCGAGCAAACGGTCGACCGCGATGCCGAGGTGGTGGCGCGATTGCGAACCGCCGGAGCGGTGATTTTCGGCAAGACCGTCACCACGCAATTCGGGTGTTTCGATCCGCCGGCGACGCGGAATCCCTGGAACCGCGACCGCACGCCGGGGGGGTCATCGAGCGGCTCGGCCGCCGGCGTCGCGGCGGGAATGTGTTACGCGGCTCTCGGTTCGCAGACGGGGGGGTCGGTGATTCGGCCGGCGTCGTTCTGCGGCTTGTGCGGCTACAAACCGACGCGAGGAGCGGTCAGCACCGAGGGTGCGGTTCCGGTCTCGGCTCATCTCGATCACATCGGCCCACTGGCGCGCACGGTCGAAGACGTCTATCGCGTGGCGGCGGTGCTCAACGATTCGCTGTCGCCGCTCGGCCCGACGGAGTCGCTGTCTTCGCCGGCATCATCAACCGCGCCCAAGCTCGGTCGTCTGCGTCATTATTTCGATGAGAAAGCCGAGCCGGTGATGCGCGAATGTTTCGACCGTGGGCTGGCTCATCTGGCGAAAGCGGGAGCGGATGTGAAAGACGCCCCGTGGCCCGCTTCGTTCGCCGAGGTGTGGCATTGCCATCGGGTGATCATGCTGGCGGACATGACGGCGTATCACCGGCAGACGCTGGCGCGGCATCCGGACGACTTCAAGCCGGGCATTCGCGGCCTGCTGCAAGAGGGGCTGACATTCAAAGCGGTCGATTATCTACACGCCCTCGAACATCAACGCCACTTCACCGCCGACATGAATATCGTGTTGAGCGACTTCGACGTGCTGATCACCCCCGCCGCCCGCGGACCGGCCCCCAGTCCCGAAACGACCGGCGACCCGTCGTTCAACTCCCCCTTCAGTTACACAGGCCAACCCACGGCGACAATCCCGATGGGCCTCTCGCCGGAGGGGTTGCCGATGGGAATGCAGTTCATCGGTCAATCGGGAAATGACGAACGGGTACTGCGCGTGGCGGCGTGGTGCGAGGAGCAGTTGCGCGGGGTGTTGTGAGGGAATTAACGTCTTGTCAGGGCCAACAATGTGCGTTAACGTGCATAGTCAACGCGGTCGCCGGTTTTCTGTTATCGAGAGGTGAATTCACGTGATGACCATTACATTTCCCGATAAAACAAGCGAGAAACACGCCTTGGGATTCTTGCTGGGACGATTTTCCGGTCGCGTGTTGAAGTCGGGCGAGCATATCGTCCCCGAAGCCGCACTCGTAGCCCTGGCAGATCAAAACATTCCGTTCGTTGTCAAAGGGAAGGCGACGTATGAGCAGCAAATGGCGGCGATTCGAAGTGCTGCTTCCACTCCATTTCAATGACGGCGAACTGATTCCAGAAAGTTGGATAGCCGAGTGCGTTCTCGAAGTTGTGGATAATTTCGTTGCCGCCAGCTACGAAACCCAAAAAGTGGAAGGCCACTGGCGTCACGGATCTGTGACCTATCGGGATGAACTCGTGCGAATCGTCGTCGATGTTCCCGACACGAAAGCAAATCGCGATTGGATGAAACTTTTTAAGGCCCGGTGGCAAGAACGATTGAAACAATTTGAACTGTGGGTTATCAGTTATCGAATTGAAATCGAGTAGGATCGCTTGATGAATTTAACCGCGCGGCCCCGTCGCCGCCGTTGCGCGATAATTCATCGGGTTCCCGCGGTCGGCGGGATCTTTCGGGCTGTGCGTTCTCACCCAACATCTTAAGACCTCAGCCACGCTCCAGGCCTGGGCGGCGCAGCCTCGGGCGGTGTAGGGGGCTTCGGCGTCGAAGACTTCGCTGATGGTGCCGATGCAGGCTTCGCTGAGGTGGGCTTCGAATCCTTCGAGAAACTGCCGCGCGGTCGCACCGTCTTCGGGATGCACCCTCATCCACGCATCGATGAACGGCCCGATCAGAAACGCCCACACCGTCCCCTGATGATAGGCCGCGTCGCGGGCGCGGAGGTCGCCGCTGTAGATCGGCTTGTATTGCGGATGCCCCGGCGCGAGCGAACGAAGTCCCACCGGAGTGAGCAATCGCTCGGTGACCGTCTCGACCACCGGCTTCCAGTATTGTTCGTCGAGCACCGGGTATTTGAGCGACAGCGCATAAATCTGATTCGGCCGGCAGGCCCAGTCGTCGCCGTTCTCGCCATCAACCACGTCGTACAGATGATGCTCTTTCTCGTACCAGAACCGCGCGTTGAACGAATCGCGGGCCTGCTCGGCGTGTTTTTGCAAAGCGGCGTATTCGACCTCCCCCTCTTCATCGTCGGCGATCCATTCCATCAGCAGGCAGAGAGCGTTGTACCACAGGGCGTTGATCTCGACCGCCTTGCCGCGCCGCGGCGTGACGACCCAGTCGTCGACTTTGGCGTCCATCCACGTCAACTGGTATCCCTCTTGCCCCTGCTTGAGCAAGCCGTCGCGAGGATCGACGCCGATGCCGAACCGCGTGCCGTGCAGGTGATGCCGCACGATGTCGCGCATCCGCGGCAGCAGAACTTGCAGCGTCGCCCGGTCGCCGGTCGCCGTGAGATAGCGATCGAGGGCGTGGAAAAACCACAAGCTCGCGTCGGCGGTGTGATACAGCCCTTCGGAACATCGTTCCGGAAACATATTGGGGATGAGTCCGTCGCAGACGTAATGCCCGAACGTGCGGAGAATGCTGCGGGCTTCGGAGTCGCGGCCGGTCGCCAGCGTCAGCCCTTCGAGACTGATCATCGTGTCGCGGCCCCAGTCGGTGAACCAGTGATATCCCGCGATCACCGTGCGGACTTCATCTCCGGCGGCATGCATAAACGCCGCATCGTCGGCGCGTCCCGCCGGTTTGATGAGAAACTGATCGGCGGCGAGCACCAATTCGCTGCCGAATCCTTCCTGGGCGGCGGCCGGCGCCGCCTCGAGGATGCGGCGTCGGCGTTCGTGCTCGAGTTCGAACGCTTCGTCGGGCGATAGCGCCAGCACGGTATCCCACAGTTCGCTGGAGGCGACAAGAGTGACATCGTGGTCGCGATCGAGATCGAATCGAAAGTATCCGGGGCTCCACAAATTGCCGCGTGAAGGATATCCTCTCCTCCGCTCGATGCGAAACACCAATTCGGGAATCGTCTTGCGTTCGAACGTGAACGCCGGCCGCGAACCGTACACGGTCATGCGCAGCGGCGGGACTTCGGCTCCGGCGGTGATTTCAAACCGCTCATTGACGACCTTCAACCGAAAATCGCCCGACGGCGGCGTGCCGACGTCGTCGTCGTGCGAGCGGAAATGAACCGAGGGCATCAGCTTGAGCCGCACGGGCCCGTTTCCTTCCACCAATCGGTAGGTAATAAACACAGTGTTTTGTTCGTGCGGCATGATGATTCGCTTTTCGACGACGACGTCGCCGATGCGATAACTCCAGATGGGGAGCCCGTTTTCCAGCCGGAATTCCGACAGGTAATCGGCTCCGTAAAGGTTCAGCGCATCGTCGATCCGCTCTTCTCCGCCGAGGTCGACGACGCGGTTGTCGTTCAACCGCAAACGCTCGGCGAGGTGTGCCAGCATCAGCGTGCGGCCGTAAGGGGCCGGGAGGGCCGCGATCAGCAGACCGTGATAACGGCGGGTCGCCACTCCCGCGACGGTTCCCGAGGCATAGCCGCCCAGTCCGTTGGTCACGAGCCATTCTCTGGTCAGCAGTTGTTCGTGATCGTCGGAGGTCACATCGTCAAAATTAAGTCGTCGGAGCACGTTCTGCATGAGGATTCTCCTCTTCTACGAAAAACTGCGGCCGCATGACCACGGCGGCGTGACCGGGGATTTGCCAGTTCTGCTCGGATTCGAGCGATGCGGTTCCGGTTCCCCCGTACGGAAAATCTTCGCTCGACCAGAGAATTTCCCAGCGGCATCCCGCGGGGGGAGCGAGCAACGGTTCGGGCGCGGGATCGAGATGCAGGTCCGAACCGAAATTCACCACCATCAGCCGGTCGCCGCGCTCACATCGCTTGTGCGCGGCTACCGACGATTTGCGCTTGCGTCCCGGCCGGACATGCAGCGAATTGGCAAAGAATCGGATGAGAAATGCTTCGGAGCTGAGCACGGCTCCATCGACGTGTCCCGCGCGGAGTTGCTTGAAGACCGGATCGGTCTGCCGCAGTTTCAGCAGGTCTTTGTGGAGCGAGTAGACTTCCGCATGTTTGTCTCGTTCCGCGAAATCGAGTTTGCAGCGCAAGAAAGTCGCAGGATCGGCCGGATCGGGCAGCTTCGCCTGCACTTCAGGACGGGCCACGCTGCGAAACTGCCGCATGAACGCGCAGCGTCCCTCATGGACCATTCGCGCGAGCTCTTCGCGGTGATCGGCGAAGTAAAAGAACGGCGCCGACGAGGCGAATTCCTGCCCTTGAAACAGCATCGGAATTTGCGGCGCCAGCAAGTACAACGCCGTCAATGCCCGATAAGAACCCGCCGCTGCAAAACTATGGCAGCGCACCCCCCGGCACGAATTCGCAATCTGATCGTGGTTCTGTATGAACGACACAAACTTCGTCGGCGGCTGATCGAGCGCGGCCGTGCCGCGGCGATGTTTCTGCCACGAGTACCATTGTCCCTGAAACAGAAAACCCCACTTCAACGCCGAAATGAACTCCTGCGGCGTGCCGCGATAATCGGTGTAATAGGCCTCGGAATGTCCGGAGAGCAGGACCATCGACGTATGATGAAAATCGTCGTTCCAGATCGCATCGAGACCATGCCCTTCTTCCTCTCGCGAGCGGATGAGCCTGACGTCTTGCGGTTCGTTTTCAGCAACGATGAAGACGGTCCGCTCTCCCGCCGCCGCGCGGGCGCGAGACGTGATCTCGGCGAGAATATGCGGTTCGGTGTCGTCGTAGATGTTCTGCGTCGCATCGAGTCGCAGCCCGTCGAGGTGATATTCGTCGATCCAGTATTCCGCATTTGAGAGCACGTACTCGCGCACGGCGGCGCAGTTTTCGCCGTCGAAGTTGAGGGCGGCTCCCCAGTCGGTCTGATGCCGCGTGCTGAAATAATCTTTCGAGAATTGCGGCAGGTGATTGCCGTCGGGACCAAGATGGTTATAAACGACGTCGAGAATCACGGCGAGACCGGCGGCGTGCGCGGCATCCACAAAACGGCGGAACTCGTCGGGGAGACCGTACAATCGCGTGGGCGCGAACAGATTCACGCCGTCGTAGCCCCAGCCGAATCGGCCGGGAAAATCGGCCACGGGCATGATCTGGAGAATGGTGACGCCGAGTTCGGCGAGCATCGGCAGTTGCTGCAGCGCCGCTTGCCACGTCCCCTCGCCGGTGAACGTGCCGACGTGCATCTCGTAAATGACTTGCGGCTTTTTCATGATGCCCGACCACGACTCGTCGGTCCATGTGAATGCGCCGGGATCGATCACCTGCGAAGGACCGTGCGGCCCCGCCGGTTGAAACCGCGACGCGGGATCGGGGAATAACTGCTCCGCGCCGTCCAATGCGAACCGATAGTGGTCGCCGGCCCGTGCCGCAGGGATGACGGCGGAAAAATAACCGTCGCGTTCCGACTTCAGTTCGGCTCGAACCGGTTCCGCCTCGCCGCTTGGCTCGAGTACGACGGTCACGCGCTGCCGTTGGGGAGCCCAGACGCGAAAAGAAACGCCCCCGCCCGGTTGAATTTCTGCTCCCATCGGGCGGCGGCGTTGAACGGACTTCTGATCGGGCTTCATGAGCATATTCGAGTCCGGTTTTCCCTCTCTGCGATCGAGCGATTTCGCGGTTCCGGCATGTTACGCGACCGCTTCCTGGTTGATGGACTGCATCGCCAGTTCCGTCAGATGCTCGTCGGTTTCCTTCTCTTCGGCGAGATTCTCCCTGAGCAGCTTGATTGCCTTCGGATCGAGCTGCAACGTTTCCGCCCACGAACACAGCGTCCCATACGATGTGATCTCGTAATGTTCAACCTTTTGCGCCGCCGCGATCAGCACGGCGTCCATCACGTCGGGCTCGGCTTTCTCGGACATAATTTCCTTGCCTTCTTCGAGAATTCCTTCCATCGCGGCGCATTTTTTGGCGCGGGGCCTTTCATCGAGCAGTTCGAACACGCTCTCGATCCGCTCGATCTGCTGTTCCGTCTGCTTTTCGTGCTTCTCGAAGGCCTTTTGCAACTCGGGTGAACCGGCTTTACGCGCCATGCGCGGCAGGCTTTTGACGATCTTTTTTTCGGCGCCGTAGATATCGCGCAACTCATTCATAAACGCGTCGTTCAAGTTTTGCATCGGCATGTGAGCTTCTCCTCTATCGAATGTGGAACTCATTTCCCTTTTTGCGTGCGGTTGTGACAAACCGGCAATCGGACGACTTTCTGCAACAATCCTTTTTTTCAGCAACAATCGTTCCCGGTTTCAGTCTATGACTCGCATTGCCGATGGGCAGCCGGGGAGTTTCCGTATCAACCTTAAGGGCCGGCCCGATAGTGCGCCCCCGATGCGCGACGCGCGGCATCGAGTTTGCAGCGCTGCTCGTGATGCGTCTGTTCCGGCCTCCGGGATTCGCGAAGCCCCTAAGGCACGCCCCACATTCGTTGTCACCGCATCCCTGACGAACATCCCGAATCGATCGACAACCATCATGACGCTCATGTCTAAAAGGCGCGGCGTACGAAGAATCGACATTCGCGAAGTCACTCCACAACGGCTCGCTCGTCTCGCCGGACTTCGCTATGTCTGCGACAGCGAACCGGGATTGACGCGGCGGCGCTGCGGCGGGGGATTCATCTACGTCGCGTCTTCGGGCGGTCGGCTCTCGAACGGCGAACACCTGACGCGCATCCGCGCGCTGGCCATTCCTCCCGCCTGGACCGAAGTCTGGATTTGCCTTCATGCCGACGGACATCTCCAGGCGACCGGTCACGACAATCGCGGGCGCAAACAGTATCTGTATCACGAGCGCTGGCACGACATTTCGGGACAGGCGAAATATTCGAGCCTCGCATCGTTCGGCAAAGCCCTGCCGCGAATCCGGCAGCGCATCGAAAAAGATTTGCGCCGCCATGGTCTGCCGCGCGAAAAGGTGGCGGCGCTCGCCGTGCGTCTGCTCGATGAGACGGCAGTGCGCATCGGCAATCGCGAATACGCGACCGACAACGAATCGTACGGCCTGACGACGCTGGAACGGCGACATGCACAGATCAGCGGTTCGCGGATTTTGTTATCGTTCGTCGGAAAAGGAGGCAAGCAGCGGGAAGTGTTCCTGCGCAACGCGCGATTGGCAAAACTGCTCGCCCGCTGCCGCAACACCCGTGGGAAAGCGCTGCTGCAATACGAAGCGGACGGACGATATCTGCCGCTCACGTCGGAAGACGTCAACCATTATCTCGGCGAAATCGCGGGGAGCCGGATGACGGCGAAGTTGTTTCGCACCTGGCGCGGATCGACGGTCGTCGCCGATTATTTGTACCGTGCCGAACCGGCATCATCGGAGTCGGCCCGCAAGCGGATCGTCAATGCCGCGATTCGCGCCGCCGCCGAGCATCTGGGAAACACGCCGGCGATTTGCCGCAAGTCGTACGTGCATCCCCAAATCATCGACGCCTACCTCGCCAGTCGTTTCCCCGCGATCTTCAAGAATTTCACCCCTCGTCGTCGCAAAAGCCTTTCCGCCGACGAGCAGGTCTTGTTGCATCTCTTGAGCGTCGGACGAGGTGAAGGATGAAGGATGAATCAGAAAATGCAATCAACGTCCTCTCTGACTCATCCTTCATCCTTCATCCTTCATCCTTCATCCTTCATAATTCATAATTCATCCTTCCTCCCTCATCCCTCGATTGCGTTTTTGGCTGCAATTTCGAGACTCTTTTCCCGTTCTGCAATTGAGACGGCAGGTTTCTGCGTGTTATACTGGAGTTCGTCGATATGTAATCGCCTTCCGACAGCAGTGCGCTGACAGCCGAAGGAGCCGGTCTCCGTGAAGAATCCTCTATCACCCCAAAAACTCTGGTTGACACCCCCGTGCACCCGCCGGCACATTCTGCAGATTGGCGGCCTCGGACTGATGGGGGTCTCGCTGTCTCGTCTCCTCGAAAGCCGGGCCCGGGCCGCGACCACGGGAATTGCTCCGCTGGCCGACAACGCCATCATTCTGTTCCTCAGCGGCGGCCCGAGCCATATCGACATGTGGGACATGAAGCCCGAGGCAAGTGCCGAAATTCGGGGCGAATTCAGCCCGATCGCGACGACGGTGCCGGGATATCAGATCAGCGATCAAATGCCGAAGCTGGCTCAGCAGGTGCATCGCGCCACGGTCGTGCGGTCGATGCATCACAGCGTCAACAATGCGCACGCCGCCGCCGTGTACACCTCGATGACCGGCCACGACCGGGGTGATGCCAAGGTCGCCATCGGCGCCAGTCCGCAGGACTATCCTTGCTTTGGTTCGGTGATGCAGTTGCTGCGGCCGACCGATCGTCCGGTCGTGCCGCACGTTTCGCTGCCGGATCAGGCCGAGGAAGGGAAAGGAGGCCCGCCGCAACCGGGCTACTATGGCGGAATTCTCGGCAAATCGTACGATCCGTTGTTCGTGCTGAAAGATCCGAACGCGCCCGATTTCGCGGTTCCCGAACTGACGCTGATGACCGACGTCACCGCCCAGCGGCTGACGCACCGCCGCGATTTATTTTCGGCTCTCGACCAACAGTTGCGATCGGAGCAATCGCAATCGGTGACGTCGTCGATGAGCAGTTTTCAGGACCGGGCGATGCAACTCTTGCTCGCCAATGAAACGCAGAAGGCGTTTCAAATTTCCGACGAACCCGATTCGCTCCGCGATCGATACGGCCGCAACATTTACGGGCAAAGCGTGCTGATGGCCCGCCGGCTGATCGAAGCGGGAACGCGCGTGGTCTCGATCGCCTGGGCGCCCGACGCCAATTCGACGTGGGATACGCACGGCAGCAATTTTGTATCGCTCCGCAATGTCTTGCTGCCGCAATTCGATGCGGCCTGTGCGACGCTGATCGCCGATCTCGCCGATCGGGGACGCCTCGACCGCACGCTGGTGATCGTGCTGGGCGATTTCGGCCGCACGCCGAAAATCACCGGCAACGGCCCGCCGTACGGCCGCGACCACTGGAACTTCTGCTACAGCATCATGCTGGCGGGAGGCGGAATCAAAGGGGGATACCAGTACGGCGCCAGCGATGCGATCGGAGCCTTTCCGGCGTCGAGCCCGCTGGTTCCCGGCGACGTCGTCAGCACGATTTATCACGCGCTGGGCATTTCGCACGAAGAGCTAATCTACGACAAAACCAACCGCCCGCACCGGCTGGTTCCCGAAGGGGACGTGGTTTACGATTTGCTGGCGTAACCATCGGCACGGGTTACGATAAAGGCCTCGACGCGAATAGTAAAGCCTTTTTGAAGGTACGCAACAACTCATGGTCATTATCCGTTACACGGGCGACGCCCTTTGGGACAGAATCGAGCGGGCAGTGCAAAAAGTGAAAGATCGTCTGAATCGGGTCGCGCAAGCACTCGACGCGGCGGGAATTCCCTACGCCGTCATTGGCGGAAACGCCGTGCAGATCTGGGTTGCCCAGGTCGATGAGGCGGCCGTTCGCAACACGCGCGACGTCGACATCATTCTGAAACGAAGCGATTTGCCCGAGGCCATTCGCGCGCTCGAACAAATGGGATTTATTTATCGTCATTCCGCCGGCACGACGATGTTTCTCGACGGCCCCGATGCCAAAGCGATCGATGCGGTGCACGTCGTTTTCGCCGGCGAGAAAGTGCGGCCGGAGTATTCGGAGCCGGTTCCTGCTATCGATAACGCCGAGGTCGTCAAAGGTATGAGAACGCTAGCCTTGGAATCGTTGGTGATCATGAAATTGACTTCATACCGAGACAAAGATCGCACGCATCTTAGAGACATGCTCGGCGTTGGCCTAATCGATCAGTCATGGGTTTCACGACTGCCCACGGAATTGCAGCCACGACTGCAACAATTGATCGACACACCGCACGGCTGAAAAACCGCGGTGAACGACCGCGGCCTTCGATGTGATCGCCGACATGTCAATGACGACGCCGATAAAGGCACTGTTCTGCTTTCGCATAAGTCGTGCCGTTCATTGATATCAACGTCACGCCGCCTGGCGCTGCGACTCAGGCTTCTCGCTGGGAACTTCTTCCGCCACGAAGCGATCAACGATCGCCGTCAGCACGTGCCGGGCCTCGGCAGCCGGGCTGTAAATCACCGACTTCAGCTCTTCCATGTCGTGCACTATCTCGCTCCAACTGATTGGCTCGCGGCGGGCAGAGAAGATCTTGTCGTGAACTTTGACGGCCCCCTGCTCGGCGGTGTAGAAGAGTTCTTCGTACAACTTCTCGCCGGGACGCATGCCGGTGAAGACGATGTCGATGTCCTCGGGGAATTTGAGTCCCGAGAGGAAGATCATATCTTTCGCCAAATCGACGATCTTGACGGGCTCTCCCATGTCGAGAATCAGCACGTCGCCCGAGGCGCCGATCGCACCGGCTTGCAGCACGAGCTGCACCGCTTCGGGAATCGTCATGAAAAAACGCACCATGTCGGGATGCGTGACGGTGATCGGCCCCCCCGCTTCGATCTGCCGGCGGAACGTCGGCACGACGCTTCCCGCCGAATTCAGCACATTGCCGAAGCGAACCGTAATAAACTGCGTCGACGACCGCTCGGAGACCGCTTGCAGATACTTCTCGGCGACGAGTTTGCTCGACCCCATGATGCTCGTCGGACGGACGGCCTTATCGGTCGAGATCATCACAAACCGTTCGACGCCGAATTCGTTGGCGAGATCGACGACGGTTTTCGTGCCGAGAATGTTATTGCGGATCGCCTCTTGCGGATGGTCTTCCATCAACGGGACGTGCTTGTACGCCGCGGCGTGAAACATCAGTTCGGGACGGTACTTGACCATCACCCGCCGCATCGAGTTCTCGTCGACGACGTCGGCGAGCACGAAATGCGTGCGCGTGGAGGAATCGATCCTCTTAAGTTCCTGCTCGATGCTGAACATGCCGAACTCGGACTGATCGAGGAAAATCAACTCCGCCGGATGGAGGTCGAGAATCTGCCGGCACAGTTCGGAGCCGATGCTGCCCGCGGCTCCCGTGACGAGCACCCGCTTGCCGGTAACGTAACCTTGGATCGCCGCCCGGTCGAGATCGGCCGGTTCGCGGCGGAGCAGGTCGGCGATGTTGACGTCGCGAATGGTCAATTTATAGCGGCCGCTGACGATTTCATCGACCGCCGGAATGACGTGCGCCTTCATATTCGAATCGGCACAACATTGCAGCAGTTCGCGAATCCGTTTGCCGGACAGCGTACTGGGGATGAGCAGATGGCTCGCCCGCGACTTTTTGCAGAGTTTGTTCCATCCCATCCGGCTGGAGTAAACGGGCACACCGGCCAGTAACGTTTTGCGGTGACGCCGGCTTTTATCCGTGACGAAGCCGACGGTGCGAAAATTGTTTTTCGCGGTTTTCACGGCGCGGAATAGATTGATCGCCGTGGAATCGATGCCGTAGATGAGTGTGGCTTCGCGCCTGCGCCGTTCGTGACCGCTGATCGACCACCAGGGGCGGAGGATTTCTTCGTAATAGCGAATCATCGTGCGCAGCAATCCCGACGAGAGGATCGTGAGCATGGCGTCGATGACGATGACCGACTGCGGAATCTGCCGCTCAAACAAATTGAGGGAATTCAAACCATAGAGAAAGGGGACGGCGAGTGAAGCACCGGCGATCACCCACAGCATATCGGCCAGCGTCGCATATCGCAGCGTCCGTCGCCATTCGCCGGTGAGCCCGCACACCGTGGCCTTGATCAACAGAACAAACGGCAGCGTGACCCAAAATAGCGCGATTTTTCCCGGCGAAGGGGCGAAGTCGAACCGCAGCAGAAACGAGCTGTAATAGCAGACGCTGTACAGCACGAAATACAGCGGCAATACCGCGGCGAGTCGGTGTTTCATGGATGATACCGGAGGGAAAACTTCAACCAGCCAGTGAACGGGGTTGCAGAGGAAGCGTTAAGGGGTGTGCCTGATAATTCAATTCGCCCGACCTGTCCAGATCAGTTTCCAACAGCGATTTCAGAATGAGCCGGCACGCATCCCCCCCGCCGTACAAGTCGCGTTCCTGTCCCGCGGCGTCGATCGACCGCGTAAGGACGGCGAGCACGTTTTTTCCGTCGACGGGCGGGCAGAGCCGATTCCAACCCGAATCGACGAGTTCGGTCCATTCGGTCTCATCGCGCAGCGTGATGCAGGGAACGCGGTAAAAATAGGCTTCTTTCTGCACGCCCCCCGAATCGGTGGCGATCAGCCGCGCATTTTTTTCCAGCGCGACCATGTCGAGATACCCGACCGGTTCGAGAATTGTTAATCCTCGCGTCAGCGTGTCGAACACGTTGAGCTTTTTCAGCGTGTTCACCGTGCGGGGATGCAACGGCACAACCACCGGCATCGTCTCGGCGAAACGCTGGAGCCCATCAAAAATCGCGGTCAGGCGTGACGGGTCGTCGGTATTTTCGGCCCGATGGATCGTGGCGAGCGCGTACGCTTTCGCGGTCAATCCCCGTTCGCTCAAGATCGTGCTGCCGCGGTCGGCCTGTTGAGCAAAGTACAACGCCGCGTCGTACATCACGTCGCCGACCATGTGAATGCGTTCGGGTTCGAACCCTTCTCGCAACAGATTCTTGCGAGCCGTCTGCGTCGGCGGGAAAAACGCGGTCGAGGCGTGGTCGGTGAGAATGCGATTGATTTCCTCGGGCATCCGTCGATTGAACGACCGCAGCCCCGCTTCGACGTGGGCCACGGGAATATGCAATTTCACCGCGGCGAGTGCACCCGCGAGGGTCGAATTCGTGTCGCCATACACGAGCAGCCAGTTGGGATTTTCCTGTTGCAAGACGGCTTCGATCGCTTCGAGCATGCGGCCGGTTTGCGCACCGTGTGAACCCGACCCGATGCCGAGATGATATTTCGGCTCCGGGATCCCCAACTGCTGAAAGAACACATCCGACATCGCGGCGTCGTAATGCTGCCCAGTGTGCACGAGGATTTCCCGTAACCCCTCCGTCTGGGCGACGGCATGAGAGAGAATCGCCGCCTTGATGAACTGCGGCCGGGCTCCGACCACGGTGACGATGGTTTTGACGAGCGATGACATGGCGTAACTTTCAGGCGGCGTGAGCGTTAGAAATGACCGAAGCCGAGGGGAAGTGAACGAAAACTCCCTCCATCTAAAGGGGCGGAATCTTCGCAAAATGCCGTCATTCGGGCAAGAGGGATTTGGAGGGGCGCGATTCCACCGATTTTTGTTTCCACTTTGCCTGTGGGATTGGCATTTGACGGTGCAAGACAACGTCTCCTGTTCGCATGGCGATTCAGACTTTCATTTCGGTATTGTCACCGGTCAAGTCTTCGAGAAAATGTTGGCTCCGGGGGGAGTTACAGCAGATCTGTGAGTTCTTCCGCGACATGTCGGACGTTTGAAGTCGGACGACAACGCATCAGCCGCCCGCAAGGTCTTGGACGACTTTTCAGAGCGGGTGGAACTCGTAAAGTCACGCGTAAGCGAACTCCCTGAATTCTTGCCGCATCGGCGTGAGACGGAGCGTGGACCGTGTGATGAGAAGAACCTCTTGTCGCGGCGCGACCGGGACACCGAGCTATCCCGGCTACCCGCTGTTATCAAGTTCTCGCAAAAGCGCATTAACGAGTTCGAATGCTCGGCGTTGTTCCATCTCGATATCGAAGCTGGTGCCGGCGGTTGCTTCCTCTGCAGCTTGTGCGGCCCAGAGCGGGCCGATGCTGTCGATCGTTGAGAATTTCTCTCTCAGGATGGCGATCCCTTCCGCAATTATCGGGTTATCCAGTTTTCCTTGAAATTCGTTGGCGAGAGCTTTGTATCCGCCGGAATAGTTGTCGACACAGAAATAGATATCATACGCGTCCTTCTCTTTTTTCCGCTCGCTGAGTGTAATCGCCTTAATGCATAGGAACGCGGGAATCGTGGGTATTTTGGCAAAGACTTTATTATGGCCTCCATCGGGCAATGTCCCCTCGACCGCGACCTCTTGCTGAAACATGAATGCCAGATCGACACCACGAGCTTTCCAGATGGCAAGTTCCTGAATGACAATATGATCATCTTCCGATGCGAATTGTGGAAATTCACCAGTGATGAGATCTACCTTTACCTGTAAGTTGGTGCCACGAATAGTCCGGATGAACTGGTTGGTTTTGTCGGCGGATTGGCAATATCCCGCATCAACCAACTTCCGTCCGATGGATTCGTATGCCATGGGTTTCAGTTTCGTGGCATCGAGTGCCAAATCAACGTCGATTGAACCGATATGTCCCTTAAAGGGAAATGCCAAATCGGGAACCCATCCACCCACGATGACGAGCTTGTCGAGGTCTTTGCCCAGAATGGTCAGCACTTCGATCAAAACCGAACGACTAGCAACGACGTCGCTCATTTTTCCCCTTCATGTATTCGCTTTGGTTTCGAATTGAGAATCCGAAAGCAGAGATCCAAGTTTTTTTTCGAGGATCTCTTGCGCTGCCTCTTCGCCTCGGCCGGAAAGTTTCTTTAAATCCAAGTAAAGCTGAAGCGGCGAAACGACTTTCACGCCGTCAATTTCAATTGCGTCGTCGAATGTGGCAGGGTCGTCGGTCAGCCAAAGCGTGCAGTTGGAACCGGTATCAACTTCCCGTGCATCAATGGAGTTCAGCAGGCTTTTACGATGGGGTTCCGACGTAGCGACGTTATCGATGTAGGCGACCGTTCTATCATAGCGAACCATCGGCGAGTAGCGCCATGCTGCGGACAGTTGAGTGAGTGCATAAGTCATGGCATGATCTCGGCACCACTCGGCAAGACGAGTTTCGATTTCCGGTGTTTTCAACATCGAGAAAAGCGTCCAGCGTTTGATATGCGGGTGGTATTGATCCACCCACGCTTTGAGCAACTGTGCCGGGTCGCGCAAAAAGAGACGACGGCTTCGCTCTTCAATATATGCGTCCTCGATCAGCCGTGATTTGACTTTCGATACCAGGCCAATGCTGACATCGGCGGCTTCCGCTAATTCCTGTACCTGCCAACCGTTCGTGGGGTGCGCCAACATGGTGCGAACGATGCGGCTCGATTTTCTCGAAAACGGATCGACGATTCCCTGAGGGCGGGGCGAAACGTTCGGACGCCCCGAAATCTGAATGAACAACCCGGGTGCCACGATTCGACAATTCCCCGCGGCATCGAGATAATTGATGTCGTGCTCGCGGCAGAGTTCCGCCACTCGTGGCGAGATGTAAGGAGCGCAGATCAACAGCACGCCATCGGGAGGAAGCCATTTTCGTTCTTCGAATAGCTTTAAGGCCGTTTGAGGAATGAGTTGTTTTCTCTCATCGACAAAGACGTCGACTTTCCGGTCGCCAGGTTTTAACGCGAGGTTGACAACGGCGTCCCATCGCATTTCCCGCCTGCCAAGCTGTTTTTCGACGACCGATTGAATGTCAAAAGAGCCGCTTTCTCGTCCAATTCGCTGTATTAACGAGACAATCGGAACGTCAGTTTTCTGGGGTTTCTGCTGTGTTTTCATGGTTTCACCACACAGTGATAATACGCTATTAAGTGAAATATGTCAATATTTTTCACTTAAAACTAATATTTCACTGTGTTGTGAAATATGTAAAAAAGTGAAATACTCCCTCCTCGTCCCTCCGTCCCTCGCGCCAGTGAATGAAAGAAATTTTTCTGAACGTGGTGATGGCGTCCGTTTCCCTTGTCAGGGGGCACCTCACCCCTGTCAAATAGGACAATGAATCGTCAAAAAACTCATCGCAAAGGCCAGCCCCAATGCCCATTCAACCCGATCTCAAATCCCTCCACCCCGAACTCACCGCCTGGCGGCGGGAGTTGCATGCTCATCCTCAGACGGCTTTTGAAGAAACGTTCGCTTCCGACTTCATCGCGGCTCGACTCGAAGCCGCGGGGGTCAAGATTCATCGCGGGTTGGCGACGACCGGGGTGGTGGGAACTGTCGAAGGCTCGAAACCGGCATCGGGATCGGTCAAGGCGATCGGACTCAGGGCCGACATTGATGCACTCGACATCCAGGAAGCGAACGACGTCCCGTACAAATCGAAGTTCGCCGGCAAGATGCATGCCTGCGGACACGACGGGCACACGACGATGCTCTTGGGGGCCGCGTGTCATCTCGCCAAAACGAAAAACTTCGCGGGGACGGTACACTTTATCTTTCAGCCCGCGGAAGAAAACGAAGGGGGCGGCCGCGTGATGGTCGAAGAGGGGCTCTTCGACAAGTTTCCCGTCGATGCCGTGTTCGGCATGCACAACTGGCCCGGCATGCCGGTCGGGACGTTCGCCGTCGCCGCCGGGCCGATGATGGCGGCGTTCGATGTGTTCGAGGTGATCGTCACCGGCAAAGGGACGCACGCGGCGATGCCACATCTGGGCATCGACCCGATCGCCATCACCTCGCAGATCGTCACGAACCTGCAATCGATCGCCAGCCGGCAGACGAATCCGCTCGATCAGATCGTGGTGAGCATCACGCAGTTTCACGCGGGAGATACCTGGAACGTCATCCCCAATACCGCCATGCTGCGAGGGACGGTTCGCAGCTTCAGCGCCAACGTGCAGGAGATGGCCGAGAGTTCGATCCGCCGGATCGTCGAGAACGTCGCGCGGGCTCATGGAGCCGAGTCAACAGTGCGATACGAACGCAGATACCCGGCGACGATCAACACCGCCGAAGAGAGCGAATGGTCGGCGAAAGCGGCGGGACTGGTGGTCGGCGACGAGAAGATCATCCGCGACCCGCAGCCCTGCATGGGGTCGGAAGATTTCGCCTTCATGCTGCAGAAGCGGCCCGGCTGTTACGTCTGGGTCGGCAACGGCTCGGCGGACAACGACCGCATGCTGCACAACCCCAAGTACGACTTCAACGACGAGATCATCCCCATCGGTTCGAGTTATTGGGTGAGCCTGGTGGAGTCGGTGCTGCCGGGGTGAGTGTTCCAGACTCACATAAATGAGGTTTTATATTCTCTGGTACAATTTGCCCCTGCCAATTATACGGAAATCGACTTCCCTATAATATGGCGACGAATATGCCGTTGTGCGATACGAGAGTGAATCAGGATTTCCATTTTTCAGGGCAAGAGCCTTATTCCATTTTTTGCGATTTTCTGGAATTAAAGAGCGGTTTTCGATCCGCTTGTATCAAATCGTGGAATAAGCGGGTGCCCGAGACGCTTTGAACGGTCCGCTCCGTCGTCTGGGGCGCGGAGCGACAAGAGGGTGTCATGGCTCGTTCGATGATACCACAGTCCTCCCGGCGATTTCCATCCCTTTGTTCAAGGCACACCCCGCGTTCGGGTACCGCGGGCTTGGCGAGTGCTCTTTCGAATGTTATTACGAATGTGCCACCGAGCCGTCAACGGCACCGGGGCCGGCCGGTTGGGGTCGGTTCTTTGCCCGAGTTCTGGGAGGGAAACGCCAGAAAACCAAAGGCACACTGGCCGGGCCAGTGCCACCCGCCGCATGATCGATTTCATTACGGCGAGTTTCACCGATGTTGTTGGTACGCGTCTCACATTGGGGTATCGAGACGATGATTGGCCTATTGTTATTCCCGCGAGGGCGCGATGATTTTTTCCGCGCGGGCGTCGTTCGCTCGATCGGACGACGGCTCTCGCCGGGTGCGGTCGCGCTGCAGCCTGAGATAGAAATCCCGTAGGTCGCTGACGTCTTTTACGACGCATTCAATTTTCGTCATCGCTGAGCCTCTTGATGTCGACCTGATCCTGGTCGGAGTTGCGGAACCGCTTTAGCCAGATGATATCCTCTTTGCGGGCGATTCGCACCGGGCCCGAACGGCTTTCGTCGACGACCACCCGGTCGATGATCTCGTGGTGACGAGACTCGTGTCCCGCCACCACGTCGACCAACAGATGGTCTTGCTGCTCGGTCTTCATGAACCGATAAAGCGTCGCATTCGTTTTCTGGAACGTCCACGGCTCGGCGGATTCAAAATATCCGAGGGTTTCAAAAATGTGCTTCACACGGTCGACGTCGGCAGGGCGGATCAGCAAATCGATGTCCCTCGTGAAACGCGGCACATCGTGAAACGCCAAAGCGATGCCGCCGATCAGCGCGTAGGGGACGCCTCGCGTTTCAAGTTGCTCGGTGATGGCGAAGAATTCGTCGAAGAGATTCATAACAACCCGCCGCTGCTTTTCTGCATTATAAGTTTCGCGGGGAGAATTTCACACGCCGAGTGCCCCCGTCTTGGCCAGTGCTCTTTCCAATGTTATTACGAATGTGACGCCGAGCCGTCAACGGCACCGGAGCCGGCCGGTTGGGGTCGGTTCTTTGCCCGAGGTCTGGGATGGAAAGGCCGGAAAACCAAAGACACACTGGCCGGGGCCAGTGCCAGCCGTCGTCACACGGGGCATTCAAAACCAAGCCAATATTTGACGGCACTTTCCACTTTAAGCATCTCTTCGTCCGGCAAACTTCCGAGTCGACGGATCAGTTTGACCGTAGGAATGGTCACCAGATTCTGAGCGTCAAATGCACCCGTCTTCAAAAACCGGACTGTGCAAGCAATCTCGAAACGCGAGCTGCGTGTGGATGTGGTGTGAGGGACCAATGTGGTGAGCGCTCGATCGCTGTCATCATCTGCGGGAATGCTCAACACAACACAAGGACGCACCTTGGCTGTCATCCCGAGGTCAACCAGCCACACGTCACCGCGATGGGGAACAGGCGCCATCCGATTCTTCCGCATCTAGAACCTGGAACAGTTCGTCAGCCAGCCCCACAAGAGCATCGTCGGCAAATGCCGTCTGCGGCAATTCGCCGCTTCGTCGCAGAATGGCGGTGATCACTTCGTGCTGTTCTTCGGGCGAAAGCGATTCAAACGCGGCAAGTACCTGTGTCGCAGTCTCTGTCATGGGCAGGCCTCCTTAGAATTTCTCCAATATAGCAACGCCACGTTTGAAAGTGTTAATCTGCGCTGTTAGTTATCGGGGCGCGAGGTGTGCCGAACTTTATCGATTTTCGATGCGGTGTCATGGCTCGCTCGATGATACCACAGTCCTCCCGGCGACTTCCATCCCTTTGTTCAAGGCACACCCGGCAATGTTGGAACAGGCGCGCCATCGGCCACCAAGGTCACCACGCCTCGTTTTACACGGACCTGCACATCAGCCGCATCTTTGTCAATCTTGGCAACAGTCACTCCGTCCACGACGAGGGAGGTTGGATTGACAACGATCTTTTTGCCCGGCATTTCAATCGTCGCCGTGTCGTAGGAAAACGTTGACGAAAGCCATATCGTGTCTGAGTTTGCCATGACGCTACGTCCGGACTGAAGCACGCCCCCCGCACCACCACCGGCGAGCATCGCGGTTGCAAGTAGAATAGTGAATGCGAGTAAAGGAACAGCAATAAGCAGCGTTTTGATCCGGGGCTTTGACATGGGGCGTCTCCGAGTTTGAGGTAATGAAACTCTGCGAGGAATCCCAGTTTCTGATTTTTACGTCAAGATCAATCGATGAATTTGTTGATAGATCGACGTTTCTCTTTCGAAGTCATCTCCCTCGCGGTCACGGGGTATCCGTTGCCGTCAGGAAAGCGGATCACCACGCAGAACAAGTAACGACCCGCATCAGTTTGCCCCAGGACGTAGCGGGCTTGGCCCGTGTCATCTTCCGACGCCCGTAACTCTTGATAGCCAGCCACGTCAGCTTCAGCGATCTTTACGTCCCGTTACGGCGTGGTTGTGAGTTTCTTGGGCGGACGTGCAGGCACGCCAGACAACATTCCCCTCACACTGATGTCTTCGTCGAGATCGGGCCAATGGGCTCCCTCTCCGTTACCGATGATCTCAAAGTGATTGCGCTGATCCGGTGTCGCGTCCGATAGCCGCCAGGACCAGGCGAGCGGGACGCTGATGGTGCGCCCATCCGCAAGCTCTGCGATGATCGAATCCTCGGTGACATTCATCGCCATCATGCGCGGTTCGTTACTCACCACAGTGTTCATCTCAAGCCTCCAGAATACGATCCCGATTGTCGAGGATCATCTTTCGAATCGGTTCAGTTCCTTCGCCGAGAATCCATCATTCGCGCCGAGGACGACCGGTTCCAGCCAAAACTTGCATGTCTTTCGTTCGCGGCGCACATGGACGTGCCTTGGTTCGTTGCAGTCGAAGCTGTAAAAGAACAACCGGTACGGTCCCGGAATACCAGGAATTGTTGGCATTCTAAACGAACCTCGCATGCGAGAAGAACATGAGAGACATAATCCCATTCTACGCGACGAGAAGGGTAGATACCACGCTGCCGTTCGTCTTCAATGACCCGTTCGCGAAATCCTGGTGTGAAGGAATGTCGTTAACAAGAGGCAGGCATGCAGGAGATTGTTCTACGGGACTGGTGAGCGATTTGTTAACCGGCTCAATCCCACCACACAGAATAGGGAGTCATGCCGGACTGAATTTCGGGAGCCGCTGGAGGCTTCCCGTACATCCACTCTGCGTGAACTTCATCTGGCAGTAACGGATTAACCCATTCCTGTACTGTCGCGAGTGGAGCCGAACTGATGATGTAGACCGTGTCGGTGTATGGCCATGATGTGGGATCGTCGTAATCGTAAATTCGGACCAAAACGTCTTGCACGTTTGGTTTCGCACGAATCTCACTTAGCACTCGATGAAACTCCACGATGGGCGGTTGGTCTTGTCCGAGGTTGACGCCAATTGAGCCAGGATCGTTGTTGCCGACGAAGAAGTCCTCCAGCGAAACTACAATCTCTCGTAATTTACCTGGAGAACTCTGAGCGTCAATCTTTGCAATCAGTCTCTTGCGGTCGGTCATTCTTTTCTCGGAGTTGAATGTATCGGTTTCACCAACGTTGGGTTTCGCAGTCGGTTGCTCTTGGCAACCGAGTAGCATGGCACTGCCGATGCAGGCAAGAATCTGAGTGAAGGCTCGCATGTGCGTTTGCCGGCTAACTCGTTAATAGTTCGTTTCGGCCGATCACCAGTAGACCGCCCATTTGCGGCCTGTCACGCCGGGTGCCACGGGCTTTGATAATGTCTTGGGACTTTGGATTTCAACTCTCAGAGAAACTATGCCCGGGAGTCGAACGAACCGAAGCCCCGCGAAGAATGTGTCGTCAGCCTTTTATCGTGCCATCGATCGCTGAGGAAGGCAAGACCGAAGGCATGCTGGCGGAGCCAGGGGTGCCCGGCGTGTGTCCCGTCATTCCCGCGCAGGCGGGAATCCAGAGAGCATGTCGAAGA
>JBBECD010000264.1:0-9636 GCA_040881995.1 Planctomycetaceae bacterium | reverse complement strand
TCAATGCCTTGCATTAAATTGGAATGATTTACGAAAACTTGGAAGTACTGAATGATGAATGATGAATGATGGATTCAGATAAGGAGCAGCTCTTCTGATTTATTCATCGTTCATCATTCAGCATTCAGCAATTGACTCACGCGATGATCTCATCAATCGGACTGCCGTGGTCTATTTCCAACCGTTTGCGGCCGGGGATTTCGAGTTTTCTGGAATCGAGGCCGAGTTGCTTCAAGATCGTGGCGTGGATGTCGGTGACGTAGTGCCGGTTTTCCTCGGCGTGGAAACCGATCTCGTCGGTCGCCCCGTGCACGACGCCTCGTTTGAGTCCGCCGCCGGCCATCCAGACGCTGAAACCGAAAATGTGGTGATCGCGGCCGTCCGAACCTTGCGAGCCCGGCGTGCGGCCGAACTCCGAGGCGAACACGACCAGCGTCTCGTCGAGCAAGCCGCGGCGGTCGAGATCCTCCAATAAACCGGCGACCGGCCGATCGACGGCGAGAGCATTGCGCGAATGATTCGCTTTCAGTCCGCCGTGGGCGTCCCACACCCCGGCCCCGCCTGCCCCGTGCTGCACCTGAATAAACCGCACCCCTCGCTCGATGAACCGCCGCGAGGCGAGTAACTGCATGCCGAAGTCGCGGCTGTGCGGTTGATCGAGTCCGTACAGCGCCTGCGTTTCCGCCGTTTCTTGAGCGAAGTCGACGACGTCGGGGACCGATTTCTGCATACGGAAAGCAAGCTCGTACGAGGCGATGCGAGCGGCCATCGCGGGATCGTTCGGATATTCGACGCCGCGAAGCCCGTTGAGTTTGCCGATCAGATCGATGCCGATTTCTTTTGCGTCGGCGGCAAAGGGCCGCGCCGAACGCCCGAAATCGAGCGGATCGTTCGGGTCGATCCGCAGCGGGACGGCGTCGTGCGCGGGGCCGAGATAGTGGCCGTCGCGTTTGTTCCAGTATTCGCGGGCTCCGAGAGAAATGTATTGCGGCAGATTGTCGTTGAGCGAACCGAGTCCGTAATGCACCCAGGCGCCGAGATTCGGAAAATCACCGTCGTTCTGATGGCGTCCGGAGTGAAACTGCGTCTGCGCCCCGTGATTGCTGTCGGTCGTCCACATCGACCTCACGACGGCGAGCTGGTCGACATGCCGGCCGATGTGCGGAAACCAGTCGCTGAGTTCGATTCCGCTCTCGCCGCGCTGGCGGTAACCGACTTGCAGCGGGTAGAGCGTATTCCGCTGATTGCCGTTGGCATCGGGAACCACCAGCCGTTCGATCGCCAGTTTTTTCGGATCCTGCGTCGAGGCGAACGGCGTTTCGGCGATGGTCTTGCCGGCGTATTTGGTGAGCATCGGTTTCGGGTCGAAGCTCTCCATGTGGCTCATGCCGCCGTTCATGAACAGCCAGATGACGCTCTTTGCTTTGGGCGGATAATGCGGCTCGCCGTTCGGCGGCGACCAGGTTGCGTCATTGGCTAATCCGTCGCGCTGCAGCATGGCCCCGAGCGCCAGCCCGGTGAAGCCCATGCCGACGTCGGCGAGGAAGGTGCGACGAGTCGCACTGAGACTTGGAGACGGGGAGAGTGGGAGACAAGGAGACTGGGAGACAAGGAGATGGGGAGACAAGGAGAAACGGCTCATTTGCTCAAGATCCATTTGTCGGGGTTATTGATCATTGTAACGAGCATGGCGATGATCTCGTCGTATTCAGTATATATCGGCTTCACAATTTCTCGATCGACATATTTACTATCGACGGCGAACTGGATCCACACTTGAGTTTCGGCCGCCTCGGCTTCACTGTCGCACAATTTGGCGACAAATGCTGCCTTGTACCTTCGCTTCCTCCACGCTTCGGCTAAGTTGGCACAGACGGAACGAGACGACCTGCGAACTTGATCGATTAACGAATATCGTTCTTCTTGAGGAAACGACATGGTCGTTTCGAATAACGTCATCGCCGCTGTGTAGGCACGCTGATAAACGATCAAGTCCGTATGACGGCGAATCTTGGATTCCACCACTCTCCCAGTCTCCTTGTCTCCCAGTCTCCTTGCCTCGGTCATCGTAGCGTCACAAAGTCGTTATGGTTCAGCAGCACCCAGATGAAGTGTGCTCGATGAACGTCATCGGATTCACTTCGTCCGGTGGTTTCCGAAAGTTTTTTCCACGCATCGAGAGCGTGCTGACTGGCTGCGATTTCTGCGTCGCTCGCACGGATACCTAACAACTCGACAAACGCCGCGCGGATGAAGTCGGCGTCGTCGGCCGCGGATTCCGACAGGCGTTTCGCAATTTTGGGCGAGGCATCGAGAACAAGCTGGCTGTTCGTCAGCGCCAGCGCTTGCTGTGGCACGATGCTCTGCTCGCGGCGGTAACAGTCTTTGACGAGGGCTTCGTCGAACGTCGCCAGAAACAGGTTGCGTTCGTTGTTCGAATGGAAGAAATACAAGCTCCGTCGCGTCGAATCGGCCTGCTCGCCGGCGGGGACCGGCGGACCTCCCATCGCGTCGTCGAGCGTTCCCGCGAACGACAAGACCGAATCTCGCACGACCTGCGATTCGAGGCGAATTGGCATGCGTCGCCACCAGAAGCGATTGTCGCCGTCGATTGCGACGTTGGCCGCGGCACCGGCGACCGATGAACTCCTGCGATATGCGGCGGAGTTGACGATCGCGCGGTGCAGATGCTTCATGCTCCAACCGGAATCCATCAACTCGGCGGCGAGCCAGTCGAGCAGTTCGGGATGCAGCGGAGGAATCCCCTTGCGGCCGAAGTCGAAGACGGTCGGCACGAGCGGTTCGCCCATATGCCGCATCCAGATGTGATTGACCGCCACGCGGGCCGTCAGCGGATTGCGTTTATCGGCGATCCAGTTCGCGAGTGCCGTGCGTCGTCCGCTGCTGGTGGGCGGAAATTCAACCGTCGGGTCATCGGCGGTCGAATTGAAGAACCGGGTCGCCGTCCACGCCGCCCCGGTCAGTTTGGTGTATGCTTCGCCCGGTTCGGCGAGCTGGCTTTCCGCTTTTGTCAGAACGTCCTGTGCGGCGGCGAGCTCTTTCCGGACCGGTTCTTTTTGCTCGGAAGCGGCCGCCGCGAGTTTCAGCTCGATCTCCGCGACCGACGTTTTCGCTTGGGCCACGGCGGCTTCGCGTTCCGCGCGAACCGCGGCTTGTGCGGCTTCGCGTTCCTCCTTTTCGAGTTCTTCGCGATGGACGGCATCGCCGGCATCTGCCAGTGACCAACTCGCCCGCATCGCCGCGATTCGGCGTTCGACGCTGGTGAGTTCGGCCCGTGCGGCTGCGAGCGACAACTCGGCGACGTGCAGTTCGCCTTGTGCGGCGTCTCCTTTCTCGCGCGCGGCGACGACCGCCAGCTCGGCGGTTTGCACTTTCTGTTTCGCCGCACTGAGATGCGCTTCCATCACCCACGGACGGCGTTCCGGTTGCCAGGCGTCGGCGGGAAGCGCGACGGGTTCGATCTTCAATTCGGCAAAATCAAATATTGAAGGGACGCCCGGCGCAATGACGGTCGACGTATCCGGCGACTTCTCCTGCCCGCGGATGAACCGGTACGTCGGCAAATCGAGATGACCGTCGTAGGCGCGCGGAATGCCGTCGCGCGACAGATCGGCCTCGCCGGGCACGCCGTCAACCCGCACATGATACGGCTCGAAGAACGCGCGCATGCTGTAGAAATCGTGCTGCGCGATCGGATCGAATTTGTGATCGTGACATTTCGCGCAATTCATCGTCAGACCGAGAAATCCCTTGCCGACGTGCTCGACCGTTTCTTCCATCCATTGATTGCGGTTGAACAGAAAGTAATTTCGCGCGAGATAACCGCCGGCACGCAGCTTGTCGAGATCGTTCGGGTACAACTCGTCGGCGGCGAGCATCAATCGAATCA
The DNA here is from genome assembly GCA_040881995.1 of Planctomycetaceae bacterium. Lineage (GTDB taxonomy): Bacteria > Planctomycetota > Planctomycetia > Planctomycetales > Planctomycetaceae > JAQCEJ01. Next base: position 5,726 of record JBBECD010000264.1, on the reverse strand, counting down.
TCTCGTCGTACGGCAAGTCGGCGTTAAGCGATTCGATCATCCAGTCGCGCCAATGCCAGATATGTTTCTGACTGTTGCGGAGTTGATCGCCCAATCCCCACCAGTCGCTGTAACGCCAGATATCCATCCAATGGCGTCCCCAGCGTTCGCCGTAACGCGGATCGTTGAGCAGACGATCGACAGTCCGCTCGTAGTATTCGGGTGACGGATCGTTCTCGAACGCGGCGATGTCTTTCGCCGTGGGAGGGACGCCGATCAAGTCGAGAAAGAGCCGCCTGAGGAGAATCTCGCGTGACGCTTCCGGCTGCGGAACGAGTCCGAGTTGTTCATGCTTCGCGGCGAGAAACGCATCGATCGGGTTTCTCACCCACTCCCCCTTCGCCACGACCGGGACGTCGGGTCTCGCGACGGTGCGAAAAGCCCAGTGATCGCGCGGATCGGGTTCGGGTTGTTCCCCCTCCGGCGCCGGCGCGCCGCCGTTGATCCAGCCTCGGAGCAGTTGAATCTGTTCGGCAGACAGCGGTTCCCCTTCGTGCTCGGGAGGCATTCGTCGCGCGAGATCGGTAGCGGTCACCCGTTCGAGCAGAACGCTGTTCGCGGCGTCGCCGCGGGTGATAACCGGTCCCGAGTCGCCGCCGCTAAGCATCAGCTCGACGGAATCGAGCCGAAGACTCGATTCCTGCTTGAGGGCGCCGTGACACGAAAAGCAGCGTTCGCGAAATAGCGGTTTAAGCTGCGTCGCGTAAGCATCCGCATCATCCGCCGCATCACAGACGCTCGCCGTTCCTCCCGCCGCGAGGAGCAAAAGACCAACGGTGAAAAACCGAAAGCGTATGATCATAAAGCCGCCTGCCGTCTGATGGCTGATGTGCCGTCGCGACATGGTAAACGACGACGTTCGCTGAAATTGAGATTTCTGTAACAATATATCAATCTGTGAACCTATCCGGAAATGTTGGTAGAAATACAACATACTGCGTCCATTGCATGGCTTCGATACCACCAATTGCGGTCGATCCAACTTTCCGGATAGCCTCTGAGAGTGTAGGAGTACAGGCTTTAGCCTGCTCTTAGAGACCGTCGAGAGCCCAGAGGCTGTTCTCCTGCCGCGACACGCCGTTCGGCGAACGTGTGACAGATTTCTCCGCATGCCTTCGAACCACGAATGTCTCGATGCGAAGAGTTTCTATTATACACCAATTCGCCTCGTTTCACACGGAGATCCGGATGATCCCGGTGCACCTTTCGCGAAGCGGCGTCCGTCGCTGGACCCGCGCGTTCATATCGTGTAGAACGGATCGCTTTCTCTTCGGCGAACGTTCGCCGTCGCCGTGCTTGTCATCGTGACGGACTTGCTGCGAGTCGGTTCATGTTTTCGGATTTTGCGATCATCTCGGGGCTGTTGGTCGCTGCGCACCTGCTGCGGGCCAACGTGAGGCTGCTGCAGAATCTGTTCATCCCCGCGCCGATCATCGCGGGTTTCCTGGGACTGCTCGGAAGCGAACAGGTCTTCGGCGTGTTGCCGTTCAGCACGACGGGCGACGGCGAATCGCTTAAGGTCGACATGACGGCGTACCCGTCGTATCTGGTGGCGATGGTCTTCGGGTCGTTGTTTCTGGGGCATCAGCCGCGGCGGCCGGCGTTTCGCACGGTGCTCCGCGAAACCGGCGACACGTTTTTCTACAATCTCGCCGCCGAAATCGGACAGTATGGTTTTGCGCTTCTGTTCGGAGTCTTCGTGCTCGCGCCGCTGTTCCCGTCGTTGAACAATGGATTCAGCATCATGATGCCGGCGGGGTTCGCGGGGGGACATGGGACCGCCGCGGTCGTGGCGGGCATCCTCGAAAACGAGGGCTGGGACGAAGCGCTCAGCATCGGTCAGACGTTCGCCACCATCGGGCTGTTGTCGGGGATTTTCGGCGGATTACTGCTGATCAACATCGCCACGCGGTGCAAATGGACGCGGCTGGTGAAATCGGCTCACGAGTTGCCCGAGAGCATTCGGCGCGGGTTTCTCACGCCCGACGAACAGACGTCGATGGGCCGAAAAACCGTCAGTTCGATGTCGCTCGATCCTTTGGCATGGCATACGGGACTGGTGATGTGCGCCTTCGGCGGGGCGCTGTTGATCGATGCGCTGTCGAAGCCGTTTTTGCAGACGGCCTCTCGCGACATTCCGCTCCCCTTGTTTGCGCTGGCAATGCTGTCCGGGGCGTTCATTCAATTCGCGTTGGAGCGGCTGGGGCTCGGCGAGACGGTCGACCGTCACGTCATCGTGCGCGTCGGGTCGACGGTCTCCGATTATCTCATCGCCTTCGGCGTGGCGTCGATTAGCCTCAAGGTCGTGGTCGACCACGCCCAACCATTGGCGATCATGTCGCTATTCGGCGTTTTGTATTGCGTCGCCATGTTGTGGTTTCTGGGCAGGAGGATTTTTCACAACTACTGGTTCGAGCGGAGTATCTTCGTGTTCGGCTGGTCGACCGGGATCGTGGCCATCGGCATTCTGCTGCTGCGAATCGTCGATCCCAAATTCGAATCGCGGACGCTCGAAGATTACGGTCTCGCTTATCTCGGCATCTCGCTCATCCAGATCGTGATGCTGGTCGCGATTCCCATTCTTGTCGTCAAGGAACAAAACCTCCCCTTGGCGGCGGGATTGATCGGCGTCTTTGCGATGTGCATAGCGTTGTCGGGAGTCGTCGTGGGCTGGTTCACAGCCCCCCCCGCTGCCCGTCGGCCCGGCGAAGCACTTCCCAACGACGTGGAAGCATAACCTCATGCCAACAGCGTTTCCGCCACGTCGCCGTGTTGAACCAACCGGCGGGGACGGTCTTGCAGGTCGAGGACGGATACCAGATACACTTGTCAAGAGGACTCGCCCTGAAAAAGTTCGATCTGTAAAACAGCGTACATTCCCCTATCGACTGATGAGACTAAACTGGCTTGAATTGATCGACAATAGAGACGTTGTTGTTGTGCGTCTCGAAACAACTCTTGAAGGAGAAACTGGATGAAAAACCAATCTGTGCAACGACGCGATTTTCACAAACTGTCTCTCGCCGCCCTGGGGGGTGTGCTCGCGGGAACCGCTTCCGCCATCGCCGAGGACGATGACGACGCCCCCAAACTCAAAGTCGATCCGGCCTTGCTTCTCAAGGAACCGCATACCTGCAAAGGGTTGAACGCCTGCAAGGGCAAAGGCAAGGGCGAAAAGAATGCCTGTGCGGGAACCAGCGCCTGTGCTACTATCGAGGCCCATACGTGTGCCGGAACAAATGCCTGCAAAGGCCAAGGCGGCTGCGGCGGATATCCGGGTCAGAACACCTGCAAAGAAGTCGGACATTGTGCCGTGCCGCTCAAAAAAGAAACGTGGGCGACTGCCCGAAAGCAGCTTGAACATCTATTCAAGGACATGGACAAGAAACTCGGAGATGCGCCAAAGAAGTAGTTTCAGAAGTCGTTTCATGTGACGTCATGACATGTCGTCCGGATGCAGTTGTGATTCGATGAAACATCAGTTCCAACAGGTGTCGTGCCAAGCGATAGGATGACCCCCGCTTTCCACGACGACGGGCACGACACCTGTTTTTTCTCTGCAATCCAATTTTTTCTGTGCGATATGGGTATGTTGAATGGCCATGAAAGAAAAACGACTGGGATATCCGAATCCGGGGTTGGGCATCGGATTGCGAACGGTGCATTACCCTTACATCCTGTCGAAGCATCCGCCGGTCGACTGGTTCGAAATCATCTCCGAAAATTACATGGACTCGCAAGGGCGACCCCGTTATGTCCTCGATCGGATTGCCGAACGATATCCGATCGTGATGCATGGCGTATCGCTGTCGATCGGCAGCACCGATTCGTTGAATTTCGATTACCTGCAAAAGTTAAAATCGCTGGCGCGTTCGGTGAAAGCCTTGTGGGTTTCCGATCATCTCTGCTGGACCGGCGTCGCCGGCCGGAATTCCCACGACCTGCTTCCCGTGCCGTACAACGAAGAGACATTGAGGCACGTCGTCGAGCGCATTCGCATCGTACAGGATTTCCTGGAACGGCCGCTGGTGCTCGAAAATCCCAGCAGTTATGTCACGTTTGCCGACTCGACGATGGATGAATGGGAGTTCGTGGCCCGCATGGCCGAGGAGGCCGACTGCGGTCTGTTGCTCGACGTCAATAACGTCTACGTATCGAGTGTCAATCACGATTTCGATCCGGTCGAATACCTGCAGGCCGTCCCTCATGAACGCGTGGTGCAATACCATCTCGCGGGCCACACCGACATGGGAACGCATCGCATCGACACGCACGACAACCATGTGATCGATCCGGTGTGGGAACTCTATCGACTCGCCCAGCGAGCCTCGGGAGGCGCGGCGACATTGCTCGAATGGGACGCCAATATTCCCGAGTTTAATGTCGTACACGCCGAAGTCCTGAAAGCGCGGCAATACATTGGCCGCGAGCAGGCGGTGGTCGAATCCTTTACGCAGCCGGTTTCTGCTCCGACACGACAGGACGGGCGACAGGCATCGGCGTCAGTGCCTCATCCCGCACAGTTTGTCACGGCCGAGGTCGAGTGATCATGAAACGACAGGCAAGCGGGCTGGATCGTGTGCAACATTGGATGCTTGCGGTGATCTCGCATCCCGATGGCGTCGTCGTCGGCGTAGATGCGGAGTCATCCCGACAGCACATCAATGCCCGATCAGACGCCGTCGAAGAAGTTATTTGCCGCTCGCAAAGTCAAACGGCCATCGAGCGGCTGCAAGTCTATGCCAACGCCTATTACGCGCGATTGATCGAATGTTTCCACGACGAATATCCCGCGCTCCGACACGCCTTGGGTGATGTCTTCGACGGATTCGTGATTGCCTATCTTCAGGACTATCCGCCGCAGAGCTACACGCTGGCGCATCTGGCGAAGGATTTCCCGAAATTTCTGCGAGAAACCCGTCCCGAAGACGTGGACGCCGATTTGAATTGGCCCGATTTTCTGATCGATCTGGCCACCCTCGAAAGAATGTATGCCGAGGTCTTTGATGCACCCGGCCCCGAGCGAGTCGAGCGGCTTCGCAGCGAAGACCTCTTCCAGATCGCGCCGGAGCGATGGCCGGACTACCGGCTCGTGACTTCACCGGGACTGCGCTTGGTCACAATGAAATTCCCCGTCCATGAGTATGCATCGGCCGTTCGCCGGGGTGAAACTCCCGCGATCCCCGCGCCGCGTCCAACCCGTCTGGTGATCTCGCGAGAGGATTACGTCGTGCGCCGGCGCGAACTGAGTCGCATCGCATTCGCTCTGCTGGGACGGTTAATCGACGGCAAGACGATCGGCGAGGCGTTTTCCGCTTGTCTCAACGAAGCCCGCGACGATGAGTTGACGCAACTCGAAGCCCATGTCGGTCAATGGTTCGAGGAATGGACGCATGCCGGTTTTTTCAGCGGCTTGAACTGCCAAACGTAACGGCGAAACGTCAAAACCATCACGTCACGGTGTTCGCAATTCATAGACGTTGGTCTCGGGAGACCGGCAGCCACGACGTTTGCTGCATTTGTCGGGCTGACATTTCGTCCCAGAAGGACTGGCACGCGGGACATTGTTCGAGGTGCAGCCGAATTTTTTCGGTCAGCGTGTCCGGGCGTTTTCCGGATGATTCTGAAATATCCCCGAGTGGATTCGAACCACTAACCTTCGGCTTCGGAGGCCGACGCTCTATCCA
>JBBECD010000263.1:0-9650 GCA_040881995.1 Planctomycetaceae bacterium | reverse complement strand
GACCACTGACCACTGACGCCTGACCACTGACGCCTGACACGTCCGCCCTTGCGTCTTTCTCCCAGAGTGTTGTCTGGAATGGTGCGCGAAACGCTCGGAAGACGTGCTTTTGCGTGCAAAAAGCGGCTCGGAGATACGCGCCAGTAATGGTTTTGCGCGCGCCAGAGGCGCGCCAGATTTATTATAAACTGCATTTTGACGTGATGTTTGCTTTCCTTGACCTCCTATTTTTTCCATATTTCGGCCGACTTGTTGGGGAGGTCGGAACGCCCACCATGTTTGGCGATGGCGGGTGATTTGAGGCTGCCTGGTTTGCCTCAGCTTCCTGGATAGATGATCTGAGAGGGCTTTATCGACAAAAGTCGCCGGTTTTCGGGCGCGTCATGACGTGCGCACGCAGCGCGCAATAGCGGGCACCGGCGAGGCACTCGTAAAGGCTGACGGGGCAAGAAGGTCGATTTCAGACCTGATGTCATTCGCGAGCCGCTTTTTTTCGCTCAATGGCTCGTAAAGCGTCGTTTTTTGTGGTTTTTGTCGTTTTTGCGTCTCAAAGGTGCCCTCATCCGGCCTTCGGCCACCTTCTCCCGGGGGGAGAAGGGGTTATGACTCGCGCACAGGGCGCGATTATGCGCAGTTTTGCTGGATTTTCGCCGTGCGATTTTCAAACTCGTTGTTTCACGTGAAACGGGGGCCGGTTGTCGGCGATGGGGCTTTAGTTCACGCTCCGCTGCGCAAAGCCTCCGCGTCGCGGCTAAACTCATCCTTCACTCCTCACTCCTGCGCGATGTGACAATGAAAGCACGACGCCGCGAGTACCGGCGGTGAGATGTTGTGATCGTCCTCGCGGTAGGGCGACAACTCGGAATGGCATTGCCGGCAATCGGTTCCGCGTTCGGTGACGACGCGGTGCACGTGCTCGAAATGCCAGAAACCCTTTCGCGGCTGCGACAACAAATCGGGAATGTCGTGGCAATCGATGCAGCGGGTCGAATCGGTCGCGGCCAGCGTTGTGGTTTCGCTTTCCATCAATTCCGCGAGAATCGTGCGGGCTGAGACGCGTCCCGTGACGATGCAGGGACCGAGGAACGTCCCTTCGAGAGCGGCTTTGCCGTTCACGCCCGCGAGACCCGAACATTCACCGACGGCGTATAAGCCGGGGATCGGCTGTTGTTTCGTGTCCAGCACCCGGCACTTCAAGTCGATCGCGACGCCTCCCATGCTCTTGCGCGTCAGAGGATACGCCTGCATGGCATAAAACGGCGGCGTGAGCAGAGCCGGCGAGTGCGTATTGGAGTAAACCGTGCTTTCCGGTCCGAAACGCTGAAAGTCGTCGTCGACGCCTTTCTCCACCAGATCGTTATAACGTGCGATCGTCGCGATCAGATTCTCAGGCGGCAAACCTGCTTTTTTGGCGAGTTCGTCCCACGTGTCGGCCTTGTGCACGAGTTTCGGATTATCGATGATCTCGCGCTCAACCTTTTTGAAGTCGGCCCAGTCGGTTCCGGAAACCACGAATTGAGGCTTGATCGCCTCATCGAACACCCACCATAACGTCGCGTTCTTGCGTTTGAGCAACGGCGGCATCACCGCTTTAGCCCAGCCGTGCGAATTGGCGAAGCGTTTCGCCTCATCGTTGACGATGATGCCGGCCATGTTGGCGGCGCTGAGGCCGCGATTCGTTCCGGGATAACGCGGATCGGGAATGCCGGTGTAATAATTCCATTGATGGTCCATTTTAACGAGATCGCCGCCAATTTCTTGAGCGAGCTTGTGACCCCAGCCGACGGAATTCCTCCCGGAGCCGAGCAGAATTCTATCGGGGAAGCGAAATTCCGCGGGCCAGTATTCGCGGACCATGTCGAGATTGCTTTGAAAACCGCCGGTCGCCAGCACAACTGACGAGGCGCGCAACGTCGTTTCTTCGCCGCTGCGCTCGTCGACCGATTTCACGCCGACCACGCGCCCGTCTTCGGTCAGCAGTTGCTCGACTTTATTATTCCACAGGAAGCGGACGGTCGGCTGTTCGAGACAGGCCCGGTAAATCGGCGTCACCAGCCCGATGCCGCGTCCCGACGGTTGATGTTCGCGGTCGGCGGAATTTCCGGGTGCTGCGTAGACCGCTTCAAAGCGGACGCCGAGTTCCGTCACCCAGTCGTAAATTTCGGTGATCGAATTGTCGACATAGTAACGGACCCATTCTTCGTTGGGATCTTCTCCATGCCTCAGAAAATCGTTGTATGCCAGTTCGGGCGAGTCCTTTACGCCGTGCGCTGCTTGAACCGGACTGCCGATGAGGCACAAACTCCCCTGCGACATGACGGCATGTCCGCCGTACACCGACGACATGTCGACGACCGTCACACGCGCCCCGCCGCGGCCGAGTTCCAATGCCGCGGTCAGTCCGGAGATGCCGGCACCGACGACGATGACGTCGGAGTCTAGTTCGGCGTCAGCGGCTTTGTTCTCGGCGGCCGTTTTCTCCACCGGCTTTTCTGTTGACGGGAATGTCTTCTGCCTGGCTTTCGCCTGCTCCTCGGCCTGCGACCCCGACTGGCAACCGGACATGCCGAAGAAGAGGACCAGACAACCGACGGCCATTGTTGCAGAGAGCACACCGCCCGGAACATTTCGCAGCAAGGTCATAAGCACACCCGGAGTTAAATATTTGCGTTCTGTTAGAAATTCGGCACGTTCGCTCTGACAGATACCAGCATAATTGCCGTGCGGCGTCAATTCACTTGGCGAAATCGTCGTGAACGCTGTTATCTCCCGCCGTTTTGGCTACACTGAAGGTCATGGTTTCACATCAATGACATCTACCTGAAAGTCTCGTCATGGATCGTCGCTTTTTCTCCAAGTTTCTCGCGATGGGAGCCGGGTCGTTCGGATTTTTGCAAGCCGCGAAAGCGGCTGACGATGCTCCGGTTTTGTCCAAATCGTTGCCGAACGAAGGTCTCATTCGCCGGGGATCGGATAACGAATTTCCTTTGCAGACCGAACCGGTTAACGTCTACGATTTTCAGGCGCTCGCCGAGCGGACGCTGCCTCGGGCGACGTACGAATATATCGCCGGTGGTTCGACCGATGAAATCACACTCCGCGAAAACGTCGAGGCGTTTCGCCGCATTAAACTTTATCCGCCATTGCTGGCGGGCGTCGAAGAAATCGACACCTCGACGACCATTCTCGGCGAGACAATCGCGATGCCGATCTGCCTGGCCCCGGTCGCCGGACAGAATTTGTATCATCCCGACGGCGGCTTGGCCTCGGCACGGGCGGCGGCGGCGATGCAGACGTTGATGGGCGTCAGCAGCAGCATCGGCCATAGCGTCGAAGAAATCGCCGGCGCCAGCCCGTGCCCCAAATGGTATCAGTTGTACGTTCCGCGAGACCGCAACGTCGCCGAACGGCTGGTGCGGCGGGTTGAGGACGCCGGTTACAAGGCGATCATTCTGACGGTCGATCTCGGCGAACGCAAAGACGCCGACCGCCGCAACCGATTCATGGTGCCGCGCGGCATGTTGCTGAAACATTTGCAGGGCATCGGCTTTGATGTCAACGAGAAAATGACGTACGACGAAATCCTCGCATTTAACGATCAGGCGTGGGATCCAGCGATTTCGTGGAAGTTCTTCGATTGGCTGCGAGCGCGCACCAAATTGCCGCTGCTCATCAAAGGGGTTCTTCTCGCCGACGACGCCAAGCGGGCCGTCGAACTCGGTTTGGACGGGATCGTGGTCTCGAACCACGGCGGCCGCCGGCTCGACGGCATGCCGGCCAGCATCGAACAGTTGCCCGAAGTGGTCGACGCCGTGAATGGCCGGGCCGAGATTCTGCTCGACAGCGGCATCCGCCGCGGCAGCGACGTGTTTAAGGCGCTGGCGCTCGGTGCAAAAGCCGTGCTCGTGGGCCGGGCCTACATCTGGGCGTTGGCAGCGGACGGCGAGCCAGGCGTGAAGAAGGTGCTCGGTTATCTGCACGAAGAACTGGTCTCGACAATGTTTGCGACCGGCTGCCCGGACATCAAGAGCATCAACAAGTCGTTCCTGCGAGCGTGAACGCGGCGTCTCACATACGTCATTCGCCGTTCTCGGGAGGATCGTCGTCGAGAAACTCGTTTGCCGTTTGAAAAATTCCGATGGAAAGGCATCCCTCCGGCGCGCAGGCGGCATGAATCGATCCGACGTCGCGCCAAACGAAGTTTCCGGCGGTGCACGCACCCTCGTCGTCAACCAGGCTCCCTTCGAGCACAAACGTCTGCTCGACGCCGACGTGGCGATGCCGGGGCAACCTCGCGCCCGGAGCCATGTGAAACAGAGCCGTGAACGCTTCGCTCTGCGGATCTCGCCAGAGGACTTTCATTTTGATTCCGGGAAACCGCGTCTCCGCCCAAGAGAGTTCGGCGACGTCGAGATAATGCGATCCGGGCGAAAGGTTGCTCATGTCCGCTCCTCGTCCGATGTAAAATGGCATGACAAAACGCCGCGACGAACCACCATGGCGATGCGTTGAGGACGCCGATGCTTGACGCAAATAAGGTCCGCGCGGTGCAAGTTTCCGCGACGTTACCGGCTCAACCTTCACGCCGCCGCGCACGTCGGTCCGCGGTCAACTGCGAAACGGCAGCCCTTTCGCCCGGCGATAGATGGCGATGGCTTCGGGCTTGGTCGATACGCCGAGCTTCTTATATAAACTCGACAGGCGGAATTGAACCGTTCTCAGGCTCAACTGCAGTTCCTCGGCGACTTGACGGTTGTTTAATCCGCGGTCGAGATGCGCCAGAACCTGCAACTCTTGATCGGTCAATTCCTGCAATAAAGCCTTGCTTCGAAGGGTGGCTTGATCCTGCTGCCGTTGTTGACGGTCGAGTTCGAGTGCATCGTGTATGGTCTGTATCAGTTCTTGCGGACGGACCGGTTTTTCCAGAAAATTAGTCGCGCCGATCTTGATGGCTTTGACCACCGTGGGGGTGTCGGCATAGCCCGACAGAATCACCGTCGGCCGCAATCCGTTTTTCTTGACGAGTTGCTGCAAGAGTTCGAGCCCGTCCGTCCCCGGCATGCGAATATCGAGCAGCAGGCAGCCCGGTCTGTCCCCGCCGACATTCTGCAGGAACTGTTCCGCCGACTGAAAGCATTCGACGTGGTATCCGTGATTCGTGAGCAGCGTCGACAAAGAGTCGACGACCGCGACGTCGTCATCGACGACGAAGACCGTTGGCCCAACGTTCATTCGTCAGTCTCCTTCTGGTGTGAAACGGGCAATGTGAATGAGAAGGTCGCGCCGCGACCGGCTGGCGACTCGTACCACAACTCTCCGCCGTGGGCGTCGATGATGCGACGGCTGATCGTCAAACCCAGTCCCAGGCCGTCCGGTTTCGTCGAAACGAAGGCATCGAAAATATTGTCGAACGGCGCATCCGGTATCCCCGGCCCCGAATCGCTCACCGAAACGAGAACGCGATCGTCCTGCTGTTGCGTCGCGATTTCGATCCGGCGGCCGCCGTCGACGCCGGCTAACGCTTCGATGCTATTCCGCACGAGATTTAACACGACCTGCTGTATCTGCACGGAATCTACCAGAATAACCGGCAGGTCCGGCGAAAAATTCGTGACAAGTTCGATTCTTTCGTGATACAGATCGGATTTAATCAATGACAGAACATCCTCGAAAATCCGGCCCAGATCGGCCGCCCCGTGATGTGATCTCGTCTTGCGCACCAGTTGCTGCAGGCTGCGCACAATATGTCCCGCCCGCAACGACTGTTCTTCGACCACGCTTAAATACTGGGCGCAGCGACCGCTGTCTGGTCCGGCGATATCGGCCAACAGCGTTCGTGCCGAAAAGGCATAGTTGACGATCGCCGCCAAAGGCTGATTGAGCTCGTGGGCGATGTTGGCGGCCATTTCCCCGAGCGTCGACAGCCGCGAGGCGTGAGCGATTTCGTCGCGAAAACGCCGCGCCTGTTCTTCCGCCTCGACCCGCGCGGTGATATCGACTCCCGCTCCCAGAATCTCGCGAACGGCGCCGTCTTCATCGCAGACGGGATGGACGGTGATTTCCATCTGTTTCATCTCGCCGGACGGCATTCGAATGGTCGAATCGAACCGGCTGCTCAGTCCGTTTTGCGCCCGGAAAAACGCCGCGCGAACCCTTTCCTGAACTGCGGGATCGAAATTGATCCATTCGGTTTCCCAGATTTGTTTGCCTTTCAGTACGTCGACCGCGAATCCGGGACTCTGCAGCGCCGTTTGATTGACGAGACTCAGCTCGCCCCCCGCGGTAAACAGCGTGAGGTAATACGGCAGGCCGTTGAATATCTTTCGCAGCCGCTGTTCGTTTTCGCGCAATTGTTTTTCGGCGATCACGCGATCGGTGATATCTCTCGTGACCGAAAGCGACGCTTCGATCTCACCCGACGCATTGCGCAGCGGCGTGCCTATCGCCTCCAGCCACTTTTTTGTTCCTTTCAGCCCTTCCGCCTCGAAGACCAAAGTCGCTTTTTCGCCGGCGAGAATGCGTCGTTCCCATTCCTGGTATTTCGCCTGATACTCCGGCGAGAGCAACGCTGAAATTTTGACGCCGCGAACCTGGTCAAAACGGTCGGCTTCCATGATCCGCAGTCCCGCGGGATTGATTTCCCGCAAACAGCCGTCCCGATCGACCACCTTCACGCATTCGGGCTGAGCCTCCAGAATCGCCTGATATCGGCTTTCGCTGAATTCCAGTGCCGATGCGAGCGCGGCCCGATCACTCTCCGGCGTGCGCAACGACCGAGCGGCTTCCGCCTGAATCGATTCCGAGGCATGTGAGGACGTCGTGTGCACGCGCGGCTCATCGCGGAGATCGTTTTCGTCGATCCACGCGCGCAGGTTTTCCGTCTCGCGGACCGCAGCGGTGGCAAGACTGCCGCGCGTGACGAATCCCGCGATGCGTCCGCCGGCTTCGTTCAGAACGAGCAGTTCGATCGAGCCGTCGCGGAAGAATCGTTCGCCGACGCTCAACAGAAGGTCGGGATTCGCGCGCATGCCGCGAATCGGCGAACAGACGTCGGCAACCATCGACTCGGCGGGAGCCCGTTCAAGGTTTCCGACGGCGACCACGCCGACGGCTTCGCCTTCGCGCAGGACAACAAGCGGCGCAACGTCCCCGGCGACGATCTGCGGGATCACCGTGGAGAGTTTCTCGTCGTGGGATACAGCAACAACCCTTTCACAGATCGCTTGACGAAGCGACCAGGGAACCGGCTTGTTCTGCTCTCCACTCATTTTCACATCATGGTGTATGGTCATCGAATCGTGAGCGCGTAGAATCGAGACTGATGTTGAAGGCTGAATGGGTATTGTAGGGACTTAGAACATGGAATTTTCTGATCATGAAAAATGGAAAGGAAAAAATAATCCGTTTTAATCTGCCGATAGGCAAACGTACGAAAAAAATTCGAAAGGCCGAGTTGCATCAATGTGTTAAATCGATCATTTTCTTTTGAACATACCCGCTTTTGATGCTGGATTCTGGAGCTAATTCTACGGAATGACAGTCAGAATAGCGGGGTGTGAAAATTCGCCACACCAGATTTGTTTGCCTCCGAATCAATACCATGTTACCCTGTTGCGAACAAAATTGCAATCATTTATGTAATGCGTAAGTCTTAAAATTACAGCGTGTTAGGTGAACAACTTTCTCACAATTCCTATCCCGCCCCCTTCAGCGGACGGGGGCAACGGAATAAGCCTATTTTAAGAACGGCTGGATGTCAAAAATCCATTTCTTCGAAAGATCGATAAATTTGAGCACTCGGGGGCATCCCTGCTGAATTCACCGATTCCCGCCACGTTTGGGCATCCCTTCAACGGCATGGCAGTCCCTTGAAGCCCCGCGTTTTTATCGGCCAGCCAATCTGCGATCGCAGTTTCCGTCGCCGCGGGCTTTCTTGAGCAAAAGAATTCGGTACGCTATTCGTATTGTATCCGCAATGGATCGGCTCATACCTTGAAAGAACTCCCATGAAACGGGTCATCACCGGCGGCGTCAGTCACGAAACCAGCACGTTCACTCCCGTCCCGACAACGCTCGAAGCGTTCAAGGAACGATTTCTCGTCCGCGGTGACGAGATGCTCAAAACTTTCGAGAACACGAACACCACGATCGGCGGTTTCATCGACGGGGCGAAAAAGCACGGCTTCCAATTGATTCCCACGATCCTCGCCGAGGCGAACACCGGCGCGCCGACGTCCCGCGAAACTTTCGACGGCATCGTCGACGAACTGCTCGACGGCATCAAACACGCGGGAAAAATCGACGGCGTGTTGCTCGAACTGCACGGGTCGATGTGCGTGGGCGATCTCGACGATCCGAACGACGGCCTCGCCGACGCGGAGGGATATCTGCTCAAAAAAATCCGCAAGCTCGTTGGACCCGATGTGCCGATTCTGGCGGAACTCGATATTCACTCCAACGTCACCGAACTGATGATCGAGAACGCCGACGTGCTGTTAGGACGGCGGTCGTATCCCGAAGTCGACATGAACGAGCGAGCCCGCGATTGTGCCGATATTCTGGCCCGTATCTGGACGGAGGGGATCAAGCCGACGATGGCGCTGCATCAGATCCCGATGGTCTGGGGAATGAATCAGGTCACGGCTCACTCGCCGATGAAAGAGGCGATCGCCGAACTCCGCCGCATCGAATCGCAGCCCGGCGTGATCTGCGGCTCGATCGCGACTTGTTATTTTCTCGCAGACGTGCCCGACATGGGGGCGTCGGTTTACGTCGTCACCGACAACGACCGCGCCGCCGCTCAGCGTTATGCCGATGAACTGGGCGAATGGTGTTATGCCCGCAAAGCGGACTGGCATTTTTACATGCCGACGACGAAAGAGGCGCTGGCACTTGCTGAAGCCGCGGGAAAATTCCCGGTCGTCTTCGCCGATATGCGCGACAACACCGGGGGGGGATCGCCCGGTGACAGCACGGGAACGCTGCGGGCATTTGTCGACGCCGGCGTGAAACCGGCCTGCGTGCTGAATATCACCGATCCCGAATCGGTGCAGCAATGTCACACGGCGGGAGCCGGCGCGACGGTCTCGCTGATGGTCGGAGGCAAATCGACGCCGCTGCAAGGCGAACCGGTGCCCATGACGGCGAAAGTCGTCGCGGTCTCCGACGGACGTTTTCATTACGCCGGTCCGATGTACGCCGGGCTGGAAAACTGTCTCGGGCCGTCCGCTCACATCGAGCAAGAGGGCGTTCACGTCCTTTTGACAACCCTCCGCGAGCAACCGTTCGACACGGCGTTCGCCCTGTCGCTGAAACTCGATCCGCAGCAGATGAAATACATCGGCGTAAAATCCGCGGCCCATTTTCGCGCCGGCTTCGAATCTTGGGCGGGAGCAATTTACGTCGTCTCCGAACCGAGCGTCCACGACCTCGGCAATCTCCCCTACAAGCGGCTGAAACGCAAGTTGTACCCTCTGGATAACGAACCAGCGAACTTTTGAGCCGCTTCGCCCGTCTGATATTCAAACCGGAGTATTGGAAGTCATGCGGACATTCGATACAATGGCTTGCGAGCATTTCGTCCCCGTAGCTCAATTGGATAGAGCGTCGGCCTCCGAAGCCGAAGGTTAGTGGTTCGAATCCACTCGGGG
>JBBECD010000262.1:22963-51064 GCA_040881995.1 Planctomycetaceae bacterium | reverse complement strand
CATTTTCATCGTTCCGGGCGAGCGTTAACTCATGAATACTCCGCTTGGGAACGCACGTCTTCGAAGCTCCGCTTCGCCGATCGCGCGGTCGACAGCACGGTTTCATATTTACAGATATGCCAGGGATCGTAAGATGGAGCGATAACGGGTAGTTTTTTACGTCAACTGCCAGATGTCTTGTACAACCTCGCGATCGCTCGTCGAGATCGACACGAATGCAAAGTCCCCATGGAACCGATCATGACTTCCGTTTCCCACAAGAGTTCTCCCGCGGATCAGCAGCCTGCGCCATCGCCGTCGAACACACATCAACATGCTCGGAAAAAACTTCGCATCCTCTGCTGGATGACCGGCTATGCTATTTTTTTGGGAATCATCCCGATATTACTCGTTGAAGAGTTCGATGAGTTTCCCCTCATTCTGAGTCTCCCTTTGCTATTGTTGGCATTGTCGTGGTGTTTTACCGATGCCCGCGAACGGCAGCATCGGGTCGGCGGCTTCATGCGTGTCGGACTCGTGTTGCTGTTCGTCGCCGCCTTCCCCATCTACTTGTTCCAGACGCGAGGCCGGGGAGGATTTATGGCATTAGCGACGTCAATTATATTCGCCGTGTTTTTATGCGTTTGTATGTCGATCTCCGAATTTTGACGACATTCTATGGAACTTTCGCGACAACGCCGGCGTCTCTTCAGAGATCGATTCTAACCCGTTGACAGGAGTGAGTGATGAAATATCTGCTCGTATTGCTGGCCGCGTCTGCTGTTGCGATGGTCGTTATGGCTTGTACGGAACAAACTCCGCCGGACGTCGGCCTGCAAGCAGCCGACAAGTCCGGCCAGGAGATCGATAATCCCGCGATCGACATGCCCGGCTTTATCAAAGTCGCCAAAGCGGCGGCCGAGCATCGCAAGTCGCGTCGCCTCACGGAGGACGAATTCATCCGCATGAGCCGCGAACCGGGAACGATCGTGCTCGATGCCCGCAGCGAAAAGATGTACAACCTGTTGCACGTGAAAGGGGCGATCAATCTCAGTTTCCCCGACATCGCCATCGAAAGCCTGAAGGAAACCATCCCCGACAAGAACACGCGCATCTTGATTTACTGCAACAACAACTTCAAAGGGGCGCTGAAGCCCTTCCCGAATAAAGCCATCACGGCGTCGCTGAATCTTTCGACCTACGCCTCGCTCTACGGTTACGGCTACAAGAACGTCTACGAACTCGGCCCGCTGATCGACATCAAGCAATCGAAGCTGGAATTCGAACCGCGAGAGGAATGGGTCAGAATCAAGAGCGGTTCTTGACGGCGCGGAGAGCATCATGACTTTTCAAGACCGATTCAGAAAATATGCTGCCCCGTCTGCGGCAATAGTGTTCATCGCGTCGTGTTTCTTGTGGGTGTGGACTTCGGGAATCTATTACCGTTCGTTACCGACACCGGCATGTCGGCTTCGTCTTCCCTTTGTGGTGATGCAAGTGGCGGCGAGGGACAACGGAGTTCACTTTCTGGCGATGCAAAATCGGGCCGCACAATTTCCGGAAATTCACTTCAAAAAAGGCATTCATTTTGGAAGGAGTGGATACCACTACGGGCATGTCGTTAATCTGCTCGGCTTTACCGTTGCCGTTTTGCCGACGAGAGTCATTGACTACGATTACATAGCGAGGCCCTATCTGGCGTTTGTCCTGCCCTATTGGCTGTTGTTTGTCGCCTCTGGGTACGTACTCGTCAGCCGCACCACGATAAATCAACATCTCGCGCCCTATTGCCGATTCTCGCCTGCATCAAGTATCGCGGCCGGGTTGGTCCTGCTGCTCATGACTGTACTCAACATCGTTCCCGTGGTTTCCATGCCGAAGCCGAACATTCAGCCGAAGTCGCTGGCCGAATGGGTCACTCTGACAATTTCGCCGAAGAACGTCTATGCCGAAGTGATGCTCGACTACGGCTATCCCTTCACTTGCCTGCACAACGGGATCATTAACGGCGAATCGGTTACGTTTTTTCACGGAGCCTCTGTGGGATGGAAGCCTCATAGGGCGATGGAGAACGTAATGGCAGCAGTTCTCATGGCTTTCATGGCCGTGGTCGCAGTGAATTCGTTGGGACAATTGATCTATGGCATGTCGAGACCTTCCGGTCTTCGACCAGAACCCCTTTAGGGCGACTTGCGGCGGGCGGCACTGGCTTCGCCAGTGTGCCTTTGGTCTTGTTTTTCCTAGCAACAAATGGCACGATAAAGGCTGACGACCAATTCTTCTCAGGGGTTCGTTCACTCGATTCCTGTTTGCGAAGGTCAGACAATGTTGCACCTCGAAACACCCGACTCGTTTTTCAACGCACGGTTGCCCCGCCGCGACTGGATGAAGGCCGGCTTTCTCGGCCTGGGAGGATTGACCCTCTCCGATTACTTGAAGCTCGACGCCGCAGGCGCCGTGACGCCGAAAGACACCGCCGTCATTTTGCTCTTTGCGCATGGCGGGCCGAGCCATCTGGAAACGTACGACCTGAAACCCGAGGCCCCTGCGGAGGTGCGCGGACCGTTCTCTCCGATCACAACAACGGTTTCGGGAATCGACATCTGCGAACATTTGCCCAGGCACGCCGCGGTTGCCGATCGGTTCACGCTCATCCGGTCGTGCGCGCACGATGAAGCCGACCACTTCGCAGGGCATCGCCGATTTTTGAGCGGCTACGGAAATCTGAAACCGGGGACGGGATACGAATCGTTTTATCCGCAGGTGGGAGCGGTCGTCTCGCGAATGCTGCAGCAGAGCGTGACGGGGATTCCCCCCGCTATGGCCCTCGGGGGTGTTGTCGTCAATGGCCCCGACTATGCCGCGGGCGTCTCCGAAGGATTCTGGAGCGGCGTGTATCGGGTGCCGATTGTCAGCGGCGGGTTGCGGGACGCCACGCTCAACATCGAAGGCCGCCGGCTCGACGACCGGCTGGCGCTCAACCGCCAGCTCGACCAGTTGAAACGCCAGACCGATGTCAACGGCCATATGGACGTCATCGACTCGTTCAACCAGAAAGCCGTCGACATCATGCTTTCGGGCAAAGTGCAGAAAGCGTTCGATCTATCGCAAGAAGATCCCAAGACCCGCGAACGATTTGGTCCAGGTTGCGGGCAAGAACTGCTCACCGCCCGCCGACTCGTCGAAGCCGGCCTGCGTTTCGTCACCGTGTGCGAGCGCGGCAATGGACCGGGCTCCGCAGCCCACAACTGGGACGACCACGCCGTCAACTGGGATATGCTGACCGCGATGAATGCCCGGCTCCCTTCGTACGATCACGTCGTCGCCACGATGATCGACGATCTCTTCGATCGCGGTCTCGACCGACGCGTGCTTTTTATCGTCACCGGCGAATTCGGTCGCACGCCGCGGCTCGAACATCGCGACGGACGCATCGGCCGAGATCACTGGCCGTCGGCCATGTCGATTCTGTTTTCGGGCGGCGGCATGCCGATGGGCCAGGTGATCGGCGCCACCAACAGCCGCGGCGAACATCCGGTCGAACGGCGGTTCGATCCGCACGACATTCTGGCGACGATTTATCATCATTTGGGAATCGACCACACGCATCACGTGCTCGATCCAGCGGGCCGGCCGATCCCTCTCACACGGGGCGAGCCGATTTCCGAGCTGTTCGTCTAGCGAGGTGTCTCGAAGGTGACGATCCATCTAGTGGATAAGTCGAGGTGGCTGGGGTCGAGTCTTCGAGCCCCCAGCGAACGGCGGTGGGTGGCACTGGCGGCTTGGCCGCCAGTGTGCCTTTCGTATTGTCTTTCCTAGCAACAAATGGCACGATAAAAAGCCGACGACCAATTCTTCTCAGGGCTTCGTTCACTCGATTCCCTGGCAGAGTTTCGCTGATAGTTTGAAATCCAAAGATACTGGCAAAGCCAGCGGCACCCGAAGAGTCTGTTAGCATGTTGTGTGATTGATAGGGATAGGAGTCTCAATCAGAAGAGGCATTGATGTCGCCAGTGGAACCCGGCGGAAGTTGATTTTCTTCGTCTTTGAAATTGCCGGATACCTATGACTTATCGAAAACGCTGGTACGTGCTGGGTTCGGCCGCAATCGTATTTGCGGCGATCGGCATCGCATTGCCTGGGTTGCAGCATTCAAACTGCGGGGGCAACTCCTCGGCTTTGGCCGCTTGCAAAGGTTATGTCGTCGTTCTCCAATTATGGGCTGATGAGCACGACGGCGAACGATTCGATTATGAACATGTCGACGACGCGACACGTCAACGATTGCGAACGCTGCCGGGCGTCGATTGGATTTCTCCGGCACGGCTACTGGCGAAAATTGACGACGTGCGCGTCGATTCCGCGGCTGAACGGCACATCATCATGGTCTGCGATCGACCATTCGATAATGTACCGCAGCGGATGTTCGGACGAGCGCCACTGACGCACGCCGTCGCCTATTCGACGGGCGAGACCGGTTTGATTTCAACCGACGAGTTTGCACGGCTGGACCTCGGCGAGTTTGTGCCTCTCATTCCATCACCCGAATAACCCGCCGGGCGCGGTGGACGGCTCCGAACATGTCCGTCTCGCGCACTTCGATCGCGTGCGTGCCAGGCTCGATACCGTCGGGCAGCTTGCCGCCCCAGATGTGCGGGGAATTCATGATCTTCGGCAGCGCGGTCCAGGCCTCTTTTTTCAATTCCAATAACTCGGCCTCCCGTGCGACGACGGCCTCGTACGCCGGGTCGGGGATTTCCCGCTTTGTCAACGGCTGCCACGCCCCGTCGCCGATTCGCATCTCCACCTTCGAACGCTCCGAACCGGCGAAGACGTTCACCAGAATCTCGGTCTCGGCAAGCGTCTCGGCCGCGACGACCTCCGGAGCGTAAATCTGCATCTGATATTCGCGCGGGCGTCCCGACGGCACGTAATCGATCCGATAATCGCGGCCGTCGAATGCAATGAGCGAATAGCCGTTCGGGGCGCCGTCGCGCATCACGGTGTGCGGAATGCCGCGCTCGTCCGGTGTGCCGCTCCACCAGCTTCCGCACACGGTCACATTCACGATGTGATGATGCGGCTGCGGCCCGCGCCAGCCGTCGGCTTCGGTGATAAAACGATGTTCCTGAAAATGCGTATGCCCGGAGATCGAAATGCAGAACGGCCGTTGCTCGATCAGCCGATAAATCGCTTGCTGGTCTTCGGTGTCGTCCAGCGGAATGTGCATCAGCAGCACCACCAACTGGTCTGCGGGAATAAGCTCGAGATCGCGCTTGACGAACGCGATCTGATCGGCACCGAACCCACCGACGTAGGTCCATTTTCCCTTATCGTTGAGATGCCACTTGATGTCGTCGAGCACCAGAAAATGAGCCGGACCGTAATCGAATGAATAATACGACGGTCCGTAGACGCGTTCGAACGTTTCGTTGGCGTAGTGTCGATCGCGCGCGTCGTAGTTGATGTCGTGGTTGCCGATGACGTTGTACCAGGGAATTCCCAAGAGCGCGATCGTGCGGTTGTGCGGCTCCATCACCGAAAGATCGTTGAAGACGATGTCTCCCAGCGTGACGCCGAACGCCGCGTCGATGCCGATCATCTCTTCGATGACGTCGTGGGCCATGTAATCGACTTCCTGCTGATTTCGCGACTGCGTATCGCCGAACAGAATCGCCTGAAATTGTTCGGGCTCATCCTGCGCCGTCAGCGGGAAATCGACGGAAGGCGGCAAATCGCCGGTCGGAGCCACTCCGGGGAATTTCGAATCGGGCGATCCTGCTGGCTTGTGGATGTAATAAAACTGCGGCAACAGATCGTCCGACAGCGGCGTACGATACCCGCGCGGCTTGATCACGAATAGAATCGTGTCGTCGTGGACGGGGAGTTCATATCGCCCGTCGTCGGCGGTGAGAACAATATCGACGCCGTTCGAAACGCGGACGTTCGCCAGGGGCGTCTCTCCGGCGTCGAACTGCTGATTGCCGTTCTCGTCATCAAACACCACCCCCCGCGCCGTGACCGTGGGAGCCGAAGCGACGGAGGAGTTGATGCGGTCGCCGATGACGACACAGAGGGCGAGCAGAGAGGCCGTCAAGCCGCTGATGATCCATTCGCGTCGCATGCGATAGGCTCCGGTGAGTTAGAATTGCAGGGTGGCCGCGTGAGTGCGGACGATTTCGATGTTCCTGCGATTATAACAGCAGATTTCGCGTCATCAACGTGCTTCAGCAACTCTTAAGGAATGAGTGCACGTGAATTGCCCCCGCGACCCCCCAAAACGGTCGACAACCGGACAGACAGTGGTTCTAATACGATTGACGAACCAACTCAATCTCGGGCGGGCAGGCACGCGATTCACAGGGGCGGAACAATGGAACCTACGGAATTCGATTTTGGAAATATCCCCTCGTCCACCGTCAGCGAACGCTACCGCCGCAAGAAGGGGATGCCGGCCTGGGTATGGCTCGTGGCGTGCGGACTGCTGGGAGGTGCGGGCTGGTACGGTTACATCCATTTCACTCCGCCGCCGACGATAACGCTCGTCATTCCGCCCGATCAAGAGGTCTCTGAGTTCGATGATTTTCGCTTCAAGGTCGGGATTAAACTCTCCAAAGTATCGTCGGCCGGATTGACCTACAGCCTCGTCGATCCCCCCGCAGGAGCCAAGATCGATCCCAAGACCGGGAAGATCTCTTGGACACCCTCGGAAGAACAAGGGCCGGCCGCCTACACATTGACCATACGCGCCGCCGTCTCAGGAAACGACGAACTTTACAACGAACAATCGCTGCAGGTGAAAGTGCTTGAGGTCAATCTGCCCCCCGTGCTATCGGCGATCGACGACCGGACCGTCTCGGACGGCTCGCCGGTGACATTCGTAGTCAATGCAGTAGACGACGATCTGCCGGCACAAGAATTGGAATACCGCCTCGAACCGGGCGCCGCCGCCGGAGCGAAGATCGATGCCGAACTCGGCCGGTTCGAGTGGCCGGTCGCGGATGCCGAGCCGGGGACGTACGAGTTCACCGTCGTCGTGACGGAGAAGCAATCGCAGGGACAAAGCGACCGCAAGAGATTCAGCATCACCATCCCTGCGCCCACCGGCCTGGTCAAGCTGATCGCCGACCTGCGTGAAGAAGGCCTCGATGTGAAGGAATTATCGCGCGATGATTATCCGCCGTTTTCGGTATCGCGGCAGGTGTTGGAAGTCGGGTCGCATCAACTGTCGGTATTCGAGTACGACACTCCTGAAGCGGCCGCGGCAGACGCGCTGCAAATTGCAGAGGACGCCTCGACACTCTTCGGCAAGCCGCGCGACTGGCCGACGCCCCCGCGCTTCTATCGCGACGACCGGCTCGTCGTCCTCTATGAGGGGGACGACCAGGAGTTGATCGCATCGCTGTCGCGGCGCGTGGGAATTCCGTTCGCCGTCGGAACAACGCCGGAGCCGATGCCGGCCGCTCCCGTCGAACTCGCGACACCGGCCGACGTCGTGCAACTGACCGAACTCTACCAGCAAAAGAAGCTCTTCAAGCTCAGGGAGTATCCGGCGCTCCGCAAAATTTTCGCCGCCCGGTTTGAAGAGAAGTTCGCGGACGAGATCCGGCGAGGTTTTGGCGCCGACTACGAAACGATGACCTCGTGGCTGAACGAGCATCCGGACATCAAGGAAGAATTCTATACCGCGCTCGATCCCCAGTTCGACGACATTCCCGCCGCGCTCGAACTCTTCGCGCAGATTTACAAGAGTTTTCCGAAACAGATCGAGCCGTATGCGAACCTGGCCATTGCCGTCGCGGTGACGTGGGACGGAAGCCGCTCCAGCGTCTACGACTACACGCACCATCAGCGGCGGACGCACTCCGTTATGCCGCCCGACGCCGCCGGGGCGTTGGAGAACTTCAAGTACTTCGTCGATGCCGAGAATTTCATGCAGGGGCGGGCGCAATTCGTGCCGTGGGAGTTTCTGGTGCACGTGGTCAACCACAAGACTCCCATCCCCGAACGGCTCTGGTCGCTCGACGCCTATCTGCCGTCGCGGGTGATGTTCGGCGAGTGTTACAGCGACGTTCCCTACGACGACGAAATGTTGCGGACGAGCAGCCGCATCTGCAAACTCGACGGCCGGCCGTACACGCTCCCCAACATTCGCACGCTGGGAGGAGTCTGCGCGATGCAGGCCGATTTCGCGGCTCGCGTCGGCAAGAGTCTCGGCGTCCCCGCCGAGTACGTCGCCGGCGAGTCGGCCTCGGGCGACCGCCATGCCTGGGTGATGTGGGTCGAGTTGAAACAGGTCACTCAAACCAGCATCGGCTTCACGCTGGAATCGCAC
Organism: Planctomycetaceae bacterium; assembly: GCA_040881995.1. Classification (GTDB taxonomy): domain Bacteria; phylum Planctomycetota; class Planctomycetia; order Planctomycetales; family Planctomycetaceae; genus JAQCEJ01. Next base: position 42,750 of record JBBECD010000262.1, on the reverse strand, counting down.
GGCCGTTACTTCGGCGATAAATACTATGTCGGCACGCTCACCGATCCGCATACCGGCGAGGGAATCACCGACCGCCAACTCGAGTTGCGGTTGCAGACCGTCGGGTTGAACGCCCCGGCGAAGCGTCACGCCGACCGGATCATGAGCGCCTACGAACAGATTCGCGACGAGGCGAAACTCGACCTGACGGGCCAGCTCATGTTTTTGAGTTCGGTCATCGAACTCTCGCCCGGCAACGAAGCCGCCTGGGTCATGCTCTCGAAGCTGTCGCGAGAGAACCCGAGTATGGATAAAAAAAACAAGAAGCTGATGCAGACCGCTCTGGTGATGCTGTTCGAGACCTTTGCCAACGCCCCCGATTTCACGTGGGTGGTCTTCGACGACATGATCACCTTTCTCGACAAGGGAAAGGAACGTCCGCAACTGCTCTTGCAACTCGTGAACATGTACGAGGGGGCGGGCCGCCCGGACCTCGCCTGCGAAGCCCGCTTGAAACTCACCGACTACCTCGTCGCCGAAAAACGCATCGGCGAAGCGATCGAGGGGTTGGCGTTTACGATCAAGAAATTCCCCGACGAGGGACGCTACGTTCCCAGGATGCTCGATCGGTTGGAAGAAGTCTGCGAAGGCATCGAAGGAGCCGACGGCGAGTTGCTCGTCTTCTACCAGCAGTTCCTGCCGACGGTTCCGAAGACGCGGGGAGACGACCCGAGCAAATATTGCATGGAGATGTACGAACGAGGCATCGCCCGTTTTCAGAAAGCGGGCCAGATCCAACTGGCACAATCGTACGCGAACCTGCTGGGACAGATGCGCGCGGGGAAGTAGTCTGCCGTAGGAGGATTCCGCGCCGACGTGACTCGGCGAACTTCGGGGGCGAGCAAAGGACGAACATTTTCTGAAGGGAATGCCGCAGGAAGAGGGGTCATGAAACATCATGTCACCCAACGAAAGGGATCGACAATCCTGAAACGGTCTGCCTATAATGACACTATGATTCGAGCATACGACGAACTTGTTGAGTTTATCGCCGGCGGGACGACGCCTGATTCCGTAGCGCGGTTTGAACCTTCGCAGCCAACGAAGGACTACGTCGCCGATTTAATCCACAAGGAAAAAACAGTCGGCCTGACGCCGGATGAAGCGTCGGAACTGGATCTGTTCATGAAACTCGAACATCTCATGCGGCTTGCCAAAGCCCGCGCTCGAATGCTCTGCTCGCAATGACCAGCTATATTGCCGCCGAATTGCGGTCGCGAGAGATTCATAATGCATATCATTACACGCAAACGCCTTAATGAATTTGCAGATTTGCATCCCCATTCGCGTTCAGCGTTATCTCATTGGTATCGAACCATCAAAAGAGCGCGCATCGAAAACTTCGCGGAACTGAGAAGATTATTCGCCAGTGCTGATCATGTCGGCAAGTTGACGGTGTTTAATGTCGGCGGAAACAACGTTCGGTTAATCGCGGCGATTCATTATAATAGGCAAAAGGTCTACGTTCGGGCCGTTCTGACACACGAAGAATACGACTTGGGGAAATGGAAAGAATAACAATGAGCACCAGTGAACTCGAAACCGTCGAACAGATTTGGCCGAGTCTTGCGCCGTTGTTGTTTGTTCCTCATACGGAGGACGAATACCAGCGACTGGTGCAGATGCTCGATTCTCTGATCGACGTCGTGGGAGAAGATGAAACTCACCCCCTCGCTTCGCTGATGGACATCGTCGGCGTGCTGATTGAGAAGTATGAAGATGAACATGTGGCCGAGTTGGGGTGAAATCGACCGTGCGAGGATAAGGAGCGCCGTGTGCCACTGGTTTCGCCAGTGTCTTCGGATTTCTGTAGTCGACCGATCAATTGAGTGGTTGCTGATGAAAATACCTAAGGGACACTGGCGAAACCAGCGGCATCCAGCACCGCACCATTTACGTCCCGCCACTGCCGATCTCGAAAAAATTGACAGCAGACTCTCGCCCGGTTATTATCAATACGTTCAGTTTCTATTGCTTCTCTGAGGTTCCACGATGACACGACGCACGCTGGATGAACATATCGAAATCACACCAGGCACGGTCGGTGGCAAACCCCGCATTGCCGGAAGGCGGATCACCGTGCAGGATATCGTCGTGCTGCACGAAAAACTGGGGCGTGCGGTGGATGAGGTCGCCTCCGAATTCGACCTGACCCTGGCCGACGTCCACGCCGCATTGGCGTATTACTTCGACAATCGTGAGGAAATCGACCAGTCCATCGGCCGAGGAGAGGCGTTGGTCGAACAGATGCGGGGGGCCATTCCGTCGAAGGTGGCGAGGGACGCGAATGGGGGCGGCTAAGTTTCTCACCGACGAACACGTCGCCCGAGCCATCGTCGTCGGTCTGCGCCAACGAGGAATCGATGCCGTCAGTCTCCCCGAAGCCAATCTTCTCGGATCAAGCGATATCAATCTCTTAAATTACGCCCATGCAGACGGCCGAATCATCGTCACCCACGACAGCGACTTTTTACGGCTTCACGCAGCCGGCCACCCTCATGCCGGCTTGGTTTTCGCACCGCAGAACCATCCGGTCGGAGACCTCATACGCAGACTGATTCTGATTGCACAAGTTCTTAGCGCTGAGGAAATGATCGGACACGTTGAATTTATCTGAGTTGGGCTGTCGCTCCGTCAAAGCAAACAAGTGTCCCTCGCTTGCGCTTCGGGCTAGTATGAGGTCATGTATAATCCGGGGCACTGCGAAGCAGAGCTTCGAAAACCTGGCGTTCCCAAGCAGAGCTTGGGAACGAGATCGCGGGGAGGGGGGGGACGTGGTGAACTTCACTCCGCGCGTAACGCCTGCATAATCGGCGCTCTTGTCGCTTCGCGGATTGCTCCCCAGGCGGCTAACATGCCCACGACGAACACCGCGGCTAATAACACGCCTGCATCGTCCCAGGGGATGTCGGCACCCGTCGTCAGCAAATGCGGCAGCATCGCGGCTAACGCCGAGACCGTGCCGGCGATCAGGCCGCAGCCTAGCAGGAAGGCGTTTTCTCCCAGCACTAAGCCGGCGAGCGAACGCGGGGTCATGCCGACGCTGCGGAGTAACGCCAGTTCGCCCCGGCGTTCGATGATGTTGCGGAGCATCACCGTTCCCAGGCCGAATGTGCCGAGCAATAATCCCAGGCCGCCGAGCGTCTGGAACGTCGAGAGATACGTGTTCTGCACGGCGAGAAAATTCGCCAGACGGTCGGCGACCCGCTCGACGTCGAAACCGTAATCGACGAGCCGGCTTTCTAACAGTTCGGTCAGTTGTTGTGCTTTCTCGTGGGGGATTTCGATGAGGAAGTATTGATACCCGCTCTGCTCGGGGTACAGCGCGCGGAAGTCGTCTTCGTTGAGGAGCAGCATTCCTTGAAAGATGCTGCCGTCGAACATGCCCCTGATCACTAATTCGTGCTCGTTCTGCTTTTCATCAGGGACAACCACCACGTCACCGATGCCTTTGTGCAAACTGTAAAGCAAGGTATTCATATCACCAAATACCGGAATGCGATTATCGTCAATATGATCGAACCCCGTGAGGGTAAACAACCAGGGATTTTCTTCGACCGGCGTATCGGCGAACTTGAAACCGCCCCGCTCGATCATCGCCTGCGGCACGCCGAGCAACGTCGGCCTTCTCGTCTGATACAGGTTGAGGCAACTCGCATCTTCGCCGGGGAGCAGACGGAAGGCCATCACTTTCATCTCCGCCAGCAGTCGGCCTTCGGGAGAATCGGCGGGGACGTCGAGCCGCATTTTCTTCCGGCCGGCTTCGGTATTCAGATCGAACAACAGCGGCGACGACGACTGCGCCACCAGCGTGTAACCGCCGTTGCCCGAGTGGATATCGGGCCGTTCGACGGCGGGATTCCGCTTCCCGGCGGCGACGGCGGTGATCACAAACGTCGTCGCCGCGATCAGCCCGACCGTCATGATGCTCCGCTGCCGATGCCGCGAGGCGTTGCGCAGCGACAAGCGCAGAATCCCCATGAAGCCCCCGCCGCGGACGGCGACGCCGCGATCGGATTCCATCCACGCCGAGAGACCCAGCAAACTCGTCGCGAGCAGACCGGCTCCGACGAGAAAGAACGTCACCGTTTTGAGAGAGAATCCCGAGAACGCTTCTTGATCGGGGATGAGGCCGAGAACGGTGGCGAGTGTGAGGGCGGCACATCCGCCGGCGATGTACAGCGCCCAGCGGCGATGCCGGTGATACGACTTCTTGCGATGCAGATCGGTTTTAAACGTGCGCACGTTGCCGCCGAGGAGTTCGCGGGCCGAGAGGGCTTTGAGTTCGCGCAGTGCCCATAAAATCGTCAGACACGCGACGACGGCGGAGATCACGCCGCCGATCACCATGGATTGCGGGTTGACGAATACGTGCAGAAACCGCGTGCCGATCGCGCCGATCCACCACGTTTTCAGGCCGTAAATCATGATGTGGGCGTACCCGACGGCGGCGGCGGTACCGAGTACGATGCCGAGCATCATGACGAGCACACCCTCGACCATTAGCAAATTGCGCACCTGCTTGGGCGTAAACCCGACGGCGAGCAGCAAGCCGACTTCGCGGCCCCGGCTGTCGATTCCGAGCCGGAATAACAACCCGAGCAGCAGCATCGCCGAGATGATCAGAAAAAAACTGAACATGATAAACAGCCCGCTGAAGTCGGTCGTCCCCGCGGCGGCTTGCAGGCCGAGCGATTTCAGCGGTTCGAAGACGAGGTTGAGACGTTCGGGTTCGAGCGTTTTCAGCAGTTCGGTTTCGAGCAGCTTCGCGAGATCGTCGAGCGACATGCCTTCTGAAGGGGCGAAACGAAACGACGTCAACCGACCATACCGGCTGCGCCACAGTTCTTGCGCGGTTTGCAGCGAGACGAACGCTTTCGGCGTCGCTTTGTATTTCGCCCAATAGTCGTCGTCGCGCTCGGTGATACGATCGAAATTCATCGGGAACGGCTGCTTCCAGTCGGCAATCTCGTCGGCGTCGGTGATACCGCGGATGTCGGGCGTCAGTCCGCGGTCGTCGGCAAGCGTGCCGTCGAGTTTCGCGACGCCTTGCACCGTGAATGTCAGTTCTCGCTCGGGGAGTTCGCCGTGCGAGCCGACGGTGTGGTATTTCATGCGGATGTCGTCGCCGACGCCGACGCCCAGATCCTCGGCGAGCCAACTGTTGAGGATGATCTCGCGAGAATCGAGCGGCAGGTTCGGCGTCTCACCGTCATATTCGAGCGGCCCGAACGGCGGCCCCGCCGTGAAATCGACACCGGCGACCACCGAATACATCGAGAATTTCCCGGCGTTTTTTGCACTGATCAATTCGTTCGCCAGATAGACCAACACCGGCGAATGGACGAGATTGTGCTTCGCGGCGATTTTCTCCGCCGCATCGGTGACGACGTCGTCGAGAATCATCTGCTCGCTTTCGAGTCCGACGTAACCGTGATTCTCGACCGTCCGCAACTGCAAGCCGAGGTCTTGCAGAGTGATCGCTTGTGACAGCGAATCGGTCAGCAACTCGGCGGCGGCGAGGGCTTCGGGGCCGGTGCTGTCCGACTTTTCTTTTGCCGAGACATATAAACTGTTGACGCGCGCGGGTCTGCCGCGCGGGTCGCGGCGATTGGGACGGACTTCCGAGAGATCGAGCTGCACTTGCAGCGTTTTGAGCGAAACGAACGCATTCAGCGGCAACTGCTGCGACGGATCGCGGCCGAAGCGGGACAAACCATCTTCATCATCGAGAATTGCGGTGACGGTGAGTTCGACTTCGCGCGAGACCGTTTCGCGTTCGCCCATCAGACTTTCTCGCGGAATCGCACTCGGCAATTCGACCCACAGGCTGATTTTCGCGGCGTCGGTGCCGATCGCAGCGGCGTCGATGCCGAGTTGCTCGGCGACCCGGCGGTTGATGACGATTTCATTCTCGTTTTCAGCCGGGGCTTTAGCTCCACTGTCGAAGAACGTCCAGAACCGTTCGTCGACACCCCATACCGAGACCTGCCCCACGCGGCGACGATGATCGGCCTCGCCGCTTTCGAGTCCCCCTTGCATCGACAGCACCGGAGCGATCGCCGAGAACTTCGCGGCGACTTCGGGAACTTGCATCAACTGTTCGGCGAGGTCTTCTTTAAAGAACCGCTGGCTGATCAGGGCGTGATCGACGTCGCCTAAACGTTCGAGCGTAAGTTGCTGCAAACTGTGACGGACCGAATCGCCGACGACCAGCGCCCCGGTGAGAACCGCCGTCCCGACGACCACGCCGAGGCAAAGCGCAAGATGCGTGCGCCAGTAGAATCGCAGACTGCTGATAAGGTAACTGAGGCGTGTCATGTCACATTATTCTCCTCGTTCCCATGCTCCGCTTGGGAACGCAAGTCTTCGAAGCTCCGCTGCGCCGACCGCTTCTTCGTGCGCGAGCGACGGATAGGCCGCCAGTGTCACAAGAAGCGCTCCGCTGCGCAAAGCCTTCGCGTCGCGGCTAACCAATTTCTGGCCCTGGACCCTCGACCCTGGACCCTGGACTCTCCACTAGATGCCCGTCGCGGAGTTCGCTGCGGCGGGGAAATTGCTCGGCCAATTCGCCGCTGTGCGTGACGCACATCAAAATCGAATTGTTCTCGCGGCCCAGTTCGAGCAGCAGCTTGCCGACGGTTAATGCGTGTGCGCGGTCGAGATTGCCGGTCGGTTCGTCGGCGAGCAAGAGCACCGGTTGATTGATCAGCGCCCGGCAGACGGCGACGCGTTGCCGTTCTCCGCCCGAAAGCTGAGCCGGCCGATGCGTGAGGCGGTGCGACAGGCCGACGCGATCGAGCAGTTGTTTTGCGCGGGCTTCGGTTTTTTCGTCCGTTCCAAGACCGGCAAGCGCGGGGATGAGGACGTTCTCGACCACGGTGCACTGCGGCAGCAGATGATGATCCTGAAAAATAAAACCGATCTGCCGATTGCGAAATTTCGCGAGGGCCCGGTCGTCGAGACCGAACGGCGATTCGCCAAGCAGCGTGACGGTCCCCGCCGACGGCCGGTCGAGCGTGCCGAGAATCTGCAGCAGCGTGCTCTTGCCGCTGCCGGAGGGACCGGTGATCGCCAGCGCTTCGCCGCGGTTCATCGCGAGGTCGATTCCCGTGAGGACCGTGACCGGCCCTTCGGCGCCTTCATAGGCTTTCGTCAGGCCGGCGATCATCAGATCGTTGTTCGGTGAGTTCATGACAGTCATTCGGGTGAGTTATTTTCTTGACGCACGTCCGCTTCGACGAACACGTCGGGAGCCGCGGCGTGAAACTTTTCGATGTACTCGGCGGGAATTTCGATCGACGTCATCGGCTCGCCGTGGGCGAAGCGGCAGCAAACGGTTTTCATGCGGCCGGTCGCGATGAGGGTCGTCGAGCGAAGAAACTCGTAATCCATCGTCAACGATTTTAAGCCGAGACGGGCCACGCGAATACGGATTTCCAATACATCTTCGTAATGGGCCGGTGTCTGATACGAACACTGCGACGAGACGCGCGGCCAGCCGACGATCGTGCCGTCGGGAAACGTCTGCGCGATCGACATCCCCAGCGAGCGAAAGAATTCGTGCTCGGCCTGTTCCATGTAGCGGTAATAATTCGCGAAGTGCACGATTCCCGCGAGATCGGTCTCGCAGAATTCAACTCGCCTGGATGTCACAAAATGGGCCGGCGTCATACGTTCGAATTTCTGTTTTCGTAGCCACTTGGCAGCCCATTGAAAATCGTCTTGTCGTAACCCGAAACGTCAGTGAGGGGGCTATCAGACCGAGATTTCGCTTTATGCCATGCCCTCGCTCACGCTTCGGGTTATGATAAAGTGGATTTTTCAACGGGCTGTTAAGCCCAAAGTCGTCTTTATGAAGTTGCAACCGATCGTGAGATCGATGGCATCACGTCACATACGATATCGCACGTTCCAAATAACCGATCGTGGTTGTGCCATGTTCTTCCTCGATCGGTAAATTATAGAACGCCATCGCCAGAATGACATACACCGCCAGCAGGAGCAACCCCTCCATCCAGTTTGATTCCCCGTCGACGGCGACCAGACCGACCACCAGCACCGAAACCCCCACAGCCAGGACTTCGAGCATGCTGAACCGCAAATCGAGCGGAGGAAAACCGGGCAACTGGCTGATGAAAACCAGCACCGGGGCCACGAACAACGCAATCTGCAACCCCGACCCGATCGCGATCTGAAAACTGAGTTCCATGTGATTCTTCATTGCGACCAGAATCGCCGTGGAATGCTCGGCGGCGTTGCCGACGATCGCGACCACCACGACGCCGACGAACATTTCGCTCCAGCCCATCTGTTCGCTGGCCTGTTCGATGGCCCCGACGAGCAGTTCGCTCATCCAGGCCACGCCGCACGTCGCCGAGATGAGGACGATGAGCGACATGCGCGTCGACCAGTGCCCTTGAAGGTCGGAGAACTGCACGTGTTGTTCTTCGGGTTTTTCGTCGGTGGCGTGATACAGATGCTTATGCGTTTTCAAGCTGAAGAGCAGCATCAACAGGTACGATGTAAAGAGCACGACGCTGATTTCCACGCTCAACTCGCGCTCGAGCGCGGCGTCTTCGTGATGATGCACGAACAGGTGCGCGTGAAAAATCGCCGGAACCAACAGCCCGATCGCCGCCAGCGCCAGCAGCGTCGCCGCCATCCCCGCCGCCGTCGGATTGAACCGCTGACGCTGGAATTTCAATCCGCCGGCGAAAAAGCTGGCGCCCATCACGAGCAGCACGTTTCCGAGAATGCTGCCGGTGATCGACGCCTTGACGACGTCGACGAGCCCCTCGCGGAGCGCGAAAAACGCGATGATGAGTTCCGCCGCGTTACCGAACGAAGCGTTAAGGAGCCCCCCGATCGCCGGTCCCATTTTCTCGGCAAGCATCTCGGTGCTCTTGCCCATCAGCCCCGCGAGCGGAACGATCGCGGCCGCCGAGATCATGAAAATCCAGAGCGCCGGCCCTTCCTGGAAATCGATCACGACGGCGATGGGAATGAGTACCAGCAAGACATTCAGCCAGCCGGCCTTGCGAAGAAAATCCATGGTGTGGGCCTAGTCAGGGAGAACTCATTTCAAAACCCGGCCGGCGGGAATACACACTTCGCGTGAGAATCATCCTTTGAACACGGGCCGCGCTCTGCGTTAAAAACTCTGCAACGATCCATTACGGCGCGATCCGATAACACATCAGCACGTCCTGCTCGCGGAGGTACAGATTCCCGCCGCTGACGACCGGGCAGGCCCAGCTCGGGGTCTGCACCACTTCAGGCGTAAACGAACCGAGCAATTCGTATTCCTCAGGGTTGGCGTTCACCAGCGCGACTTCTCCGCTTTCATAACGGAAGATGATCTTTCCATCGGCGGCGATCACCGCCGCCGAACCGGTGCCGACGCCTTGGAAATCGCCGCCCCATTCGATCGTGCCGGTTTTCCATTCGAGGCAGAGCGGCAAGCCCTTCTTGTGGCCCTGGCCGCAATACAAATAATCGCCGATGATCACCATCCCGCCGTGATGATTCTGCAGTTGTTCCCCGCTGAGAAAATAAACTTCCTCGGCTTTCACGCCGTCACCGTCGGGCGTGAGATGTATTAATCCCGAACCGGTGCGATAACCGGTCGAACCGAACACGTAGTCGCCGACCGCAATCGGCGTGCTGATATTCGCCGTCTGGTTCGCGATGCGGTTGTAACCCCAGAGGAATTTGCCATCGTCGGCCCGCACGCCGACGAGCCCCCGGCCGACGAGCGTGACATACTGTTTGACGCCCGCTCCTTCAGAGATAATGATCGACGCATAGCCGGCTCCGTCGTTTCCCTGATCGCCGATGCGCGGCACGGCCGATTCCCAGATCGTCTCGCCGGTGTTCTTATCCAAAGCGACGAGCATCGCATTCGGTCCGCCGGGCGTGCAGATCACGCGGTCGCCGTCGACCAGCGGTGATTCGGAGAATCCCCAGCCGGACATCATTCGTCCGCCCCACTCCTGCGAGAAATCCTTCCGCCATAAAATCTCGCCGTCGATCGCCTTCATGCAGAGAATCTGCCCGTTGGACGTGACGACGTACAAGTTGTCGCCATCGACCGTCGGCGTGCAGCGCGAACCGTCGTAACCATGCTTCGGCGGGCCGTCGGTCACCGGCACCGACCACAACATCGAGCCGTCGTCTTCGTTGTAGGCACTGACGGTTTGCGCGGTGTCGAGGTTGCCCGTGGTGTAAATCACGCCCTCGGCGACCGACACGCCGGCGTAACCTTTCCCCAGGCCTTTGGCGGTCCAGAGAAGTTCGGGCTGCTGGTCTTTCCAGTTTGGATACAAGCCGGTTTCGAGCGACACGCCGTCACGAGCCGGCCCGCGCCACTGCGGCCAACTGGACGTTTTGAGTTTTTCGTTCGCACCAACGACCGCGATGCTACAGACGACGCACAACAAGCCGGCTATTTTCGCGAATGATTTCATCGGGAGACCTCTTCTGGATGGATGTTTTTTTTCATTCACCTGCCCCGTTTCCGGGCATCAGCAGTATAGTTCGCTTGGCTGTGCGTCACAACGGGAGGGAGTTGGGGATGGGGCGATTGCGGGATGGGGTGATTGCGGGATGGGGTGATCGGGAGTAAAAATGCGCGTTTCCTCGTTCCCAAGCTCTGCTTGGGAACGCAAGGTCTTCGAAGCTCCGCTTCGTCGACTGCGCAGTTAGCGCTCCGCTACGGAAACCCTCCGCGTCGCGGCTAAACAAATCCCAGCGCCCGCCGTTTCTCTTCGATAAATTTTACGTGATGCGGAATATGCCCGGTGATTCTTTGCAGCAACGTTCCGAGCGACACCGGACCATCGACCGAGTGAATCGCCACGCGGTCGAAATCGCTCGGCCCGAGCGTGCGGAGAATGCGGGCCATTTGCTGGCGGACGACGTCGATCAATTCGAGTTCCTCCGCGGGATCGCGGGCGTCGTATGCCAGATTCGCCGCGAACTGGTCGGGATTGCCGCCGAAGACGACGGGGAGATGTTCGGCGAGAATCCGCTTCATCCGATCGGCATACACCGGTTCGAAGTCGGCGATGTGACAGACGACTTCGAGCGTCGACCACGTGCCGGGAATCGGTTTCGCGCGCCATTGCTCCGGCGTTATTCCCGTAACCGCCTCGCGCAACAACTGCGGCCCGGCGAGGTATTCGTCGATGAGAGTTTGTATGGTCATGGTGGTGCCTTGATGTGATCGAAAGAGAATTCCATCATCAACACGTAGCGACAGTGTATCACATGGCGCGCGGAGGCGTCTTGGGTAATGCCTCCCATCACGGCTCGCTCTCATCATCGCCATCGTCTTCGGACATGAGCGACAGTTTTCCCGGACGACCGTCGATCGTAACCCAAACGGTGAACTTTACCGGATGAATGACGTCGCTCTCTTTTTCGGTCCGCTGTTCATCGACGAAGTTGACTGCCCACGCCGGGCGATGATAAACGCCTTCATTGGTGTCTCGAATCGGCACGGTGATCATTTCTTGATCGATGAATTTCAATCGCAAAATGAGTGCGGGAATGTCGTTCTTCCTGTGTTCCTCGTTTTTGTCGCACTCCTCGGCAAACGCCCTCAATTGTTCTTTCGCAATGTTAAGGATCTCTTCACCGATCAATGGTTTCTGTAGTTCGGCGTTGACTTCCAGATCGGCGAAACTCAGTTTGCAGTTCAACTGACGAAATTCGGCGAGCGGATAAGTATCGTACAGATATCGCTGTGGTTCGATGACGGCACCGTCCCCGGCGACAACGGCAATATACCGACTGATGTCATTATTCATTGCAAACGATTTCGAGACCAATTCCCACGTCACGACCCACACATATCCCTGTCGTTCACCGTAGTTGGCAAAACTTGCATTGACAAACACAACAAATACTTGCTCGTCACCAAGCTGCTGCTGGAAAAGTTTCTTGAGCGACGAATTCGGGGTGGCATGCAACACGACACGATCTGGTGGTAAAAACTTTCTTAAGTCCGTGATAACATCTTTTCCTCGATCGAAATCTGCGAATCGATATTCGAACAAAACGTTGCCAATGGTGAATGGTTTCGGAAGTCGATCGGCGATGCGATCGTTGTTGATGTAAGGGAATTGTGCGAGAGAGGAGTCGGACGTACTGACAAAGAACAATACGAACAATGCGGCAAGAAAACAGTTACGGCTCATGGTTCTGCTTTCTGAAACTCCGTGCAACCGACGGCGGAAAGGTTTTATAACGCCATTATACCATCGGACATCGGCGATGGAACATCAGACATCATTTGAATTCCGCCCATCACTTCAAATGCTTATGCCCAATGCGCGGTTCGATCGAATAAATCTGCGCGTTCGTCATGTGAAATCGCAAGACGATCGGACGGGATTCGAGCGCGCCGCAATGCGGCTGATCCTTCCATGCGAGCACGTGATCGACCGCGTCGCTTTCAATCGGCATCGAATCTTCCGTGCTGAATCCCGGAATGACTTCACCGTCGGCGTCGAGGGCCTCCACGCGAATCGATCCTGCACTCGCGTCGGCGTTGACGAGCAGCGTGTCGCCGATGAACGCGAACGGCTTCGTGGTGATGGTCCCCTCCCCTGTCGCCGCGAGCGAGACGAAACCGTCGAGACGCAATTTCGCCAGGCCGATGCCGTGGTTGACGGCGTCGCCGTGATAGTTCCACCAGTTGCGGCCATTGTGGGCGTAGTAGTAAATGTAGATCTCATCATCGACGACGATCGGGGCATGAAACGGATAAATCACGCCGGCGTCCCACGAGTCCTGCCATTCGCCATACGGAACGAAAACCGTATATTCGGCGATCTGCCGCCATTCGTCGTCGGAATGGCTCTCATGGAGATCGATCAGCCCCTCGGCACCAATGCGATGCCACGTCAGCCCGTTACGGCTGTAGGCGAGCTGCACGTTCTTGCGATCCATCCACAGCTTGTCGGCGGGAATCGGTTGCAACGTCTCGCCGTGGTAGGCGGTGATGAGTCCGAGATACACGCCGGCGTAGGGCGTCACATTCATGCCATAAAACTGTGTGCCGAACGGCCCGTCGACGGCGGAGGTGCGCAGCACCGTCACCTTCGGCGACCAGTGAATGAAATCCTCGCTTTCGCTGCGGCTGACAATCCGGGTATTCGGCGGGCCGTACCGCAAGAGGGCGACATAGCGGTTGCGTTGCGCGTCCCAGAACGGGCAGCTCAAGGTGTCGCTATGCGGAATCAGCGGGTTCTCGGCGGCGGGAGTCCAACGCAACCCATCGGGCGAAAACGCAGCACTCGTGACATAGGGATTAGCAGGATCTGCGGTCGCCTCGCCATACAGCATCTTGTACCGCCGCGCGGGATCGCGGTCGACGTCGTCTTTAATCACACACGGCGGGTTCGCCGCCTTGAAATCGGGAATGATGTTGGTCGCGGCTTCGGCGTCGACAATCGGCTTGTCCCAGCGGAGGCCGTCTTCTGACGTCGCGTAACCGAGCAGTTGATTTTGCAGCGCATCGTCGTAAACGATGTACCACATCTTGAAGAGCCGTTCGTCACGGTCGTACAACACCGAGCCGCGATTGAAGACTTTCTCCCACGCCCGATCGGGCACGATGACGGGGTTTTTCTCGTACTTCATCGGCTGATGCATCACCCGGCGAACACCGTCCGTTTCGGCGATGAGATAGTCGTCGATGAAGAGTTGCTTGCCGTTGAGGATGAGGGCGTTGTTGAGGGTCGTTCCGTTGAGGTCGCGGAAGGGCGGTGCGGCTTCGCCGACGAGTGATCCCGCCGGAACGGCGAAGAGAAGGAATGCGATGACGTTCAATGCGAGACGTTGCGAACGTAACATGGAATTCGACCGTTCTATGTTTTCAGTCTCGGAGAGGCGATCACATCTCTTAACGTAACAACGCAAAAAACACCACGGATGGTTCATGCCACCCGTGGTGTTCTCGTTCGTTCTCAGTCGCATTCAACATCACGCCAATTTTAACATCTCCCGCGCCTCGGCCACACCCGGGGCCGGGTAGCCGTGTTCGCTGGCGGTGACTCGGGCTAACGCCACGAGTTGTTTCCAGCGGAGGGCCGGTCGCGTCGTCGCGTATTCTTCGCTCACCGTCTGGAAGTATTTCTCGGCGTGCAGGGCACCGTCTTCGCTGATGGCGTACTTCAGCATCAGGTCGAAGAACGGCTGCACGTCGTGGCCTTGCTCGGCGTAGCGTTGAGCGACGGCACAGGCCATTGCCTGATCGTTCCCCTTGATCGCTTCTTCGGTCAGGCCGAGCAGTTCTTTGGCGTCGGTCGACTTCACCGTTTCGAGTTGGTCGTCGTAGACGAACCGCGTCGGAATCATCCGTTCGGCTTGGCCGGCAGTGTGGTAGGCGCCGACGATCAAACTGGCGACGGCGTTGCGGTGGTTGCTCACGCGGACGATGTGACGCCAGGCGTTCGCCGAGTCGGAGGCATGCACGCCGACCGAGTCGCCGTGCGTCGAGCCTTCGGGCTTCTGGCCGTTGCTCCATTCTTTGCGTCGGCCGGGATCGCGGATCGTCATCAGGTTGGCCGCGTGCGAAATCGCTTCGCCGATCGCCTCGGGCGAGAAGCCTTCAGCAATCGCGGCGGCAACCGCTTCGGTCGCTTGGTCGCGTTCGCCGCCGTAAAGCGTCTCGGCGAGTTGTTCGACCCAACCGTCCTCGGCCTGTTTGTCGCCGAGCGATTTGCCGAGCAATCCATACTGATCGAGCAATTTCGGCAGCAATTCGCGAATCGCCGAGCCCGGGTAATTCTTGTCGCGCTGGCTCTGTTCGACCTTCAGGCAATAACGGACCGATTGACGCAGCAAGGCGTCGGCGTATTGTTGGCCCGCCAGGTCGTGCATCGCCCAGCTTCGCCAGGCGAGAACGACGCGGTGCACGTCGGTTTCATCCTGAATTTCATAGAGCAACTGCTGAAACGCTTCGCTCGGCGACTGCGCGGCGAGCGCCGTCATGTCGGCCTCGGCGGCGGACCAGTCGCAGGCGCGGACGGCGTCGCGGAGCAGGGTTTCCTGTTTCACGTCGACATTGGACGCCGCGGCAATGGGGTGCAGCGTATCGGCATGATGCCGATCAAGTGCCTGCAACTCGGTCGAGTTGCGATACAGCACTTTAAAGACGGGCAACGGCTGCTGCGGCGAAGGAAGCCGGCGCGACATTTCGAGCGCGGGGATGAGGGCGTTGAACGTGTGATGGCCGATGTAATCTTCGCCGCCGAAGGCGCGGGCGTTGGCCAGACCGCCGGCGGTGACGAGCGTTTTGAGATCGACGCCGGAGTTCACCTGATCGATGAGCACGGCCATCAATTTATCGAGGGGGGTTTCCTGCAAGAGTGAGACGAGCGGTTCCAAACCGGCGAAGGTGAGACGCGGCTGGGCATCGGCGGCAAAGGTTTTCGAAAGTCCCAGATCGAAGGCCATGGTCGAGCCGACGCTGGCCACCAGCATCCCGCGCCCGATGTCCGCCATAAATTCCCGACGACTGCGATGTGACATGGTTATGCTCCAGAGTAAGAGTTTCGAAAACGAAAGCCGAGGCTTCGATTATTCATCGGCCTTTTCCGATACGTTTGATTATAACCGTTTCCGGATCATTTTTACCAGCAGAATTCGCCGGTGTCGATTTTTTCTCACGGAAGCAGTGAAGGAAAACACAGTCGACGCCCCTCTTTAACACAATGCAGAAGAGGGTGTTCGCAGATTTTCGCAGAGGGACGCAGATGAAAGGCAAATGAAAAAAGAGAGCGACCGATTCGCAGAACGTCTCTCCATCGATCGATTATCAAATCCTTTTATTTGTCTTCTCATCCGCGTCAATCTGCGAACATGGACAACTCCTGACGTCAGCAGCCAGCAAAAGGCAAGGCTTCCACGCAAAGGCGCAAAGCTCGCAAAGGGGAAGAGGAAGAGGTCGACTTGGCAATGTATAATCATAGTTTCCTTTGCGCCTTCGCGCCTTAGCGTGAGAATAATCTTGCTGGTTTCGTCCGCGGAAGTTTGGGTTGCGGGCAAAGCCCGCGCCAAGGAAATCTGCCGACAATTCTTCTCCGCACGAGTTCCCGCTGCGGACAAATCCCGCAGATTTTTCGCTCACAGTTGTATCGGGACGCCATATAATGCATGATGTGATTGAAATGACCGCAACGGGGACGGAAGCGGCGGGCGGTGAAAACGCCGGCTCGCCGATTTGCGATCCCCACGATAAAAACCGTCCAAGAGGCCAGAGATGAACGCGTCGGCTGCCGATTTGAAGGGGCTGCATCAACTGCTTTTAGAGTACCGTACGATTGAAGAACAATTGGGCCGGGGGCCGAAACAAGTCAAAGCCCGCCGGCAGAACATACAGAAAAAGACGGTGGAACGAGACGCCGCCAAAGCCCGCTCTATGGAGTTGCGCAAGCTCTCCGATCAGAAGGGGCTGCAACTTAAAACCCGGGAAGCGAAGCTGCTCGAGCTGAAAAACAAGCTCAACATGGCGAACTCGAATCGCGAGTACGACATCATTCGCGCCCAGATCGACGCCGATACGATGGCGATGAGCGTGCTCGAAGACGAGATTCTCGAGACGCTCGAACTGGTTGACGCCGCCCAGGTCGAAGTCGGCCGCCTGTCGGAAACCTGTCAAACGCTCGAAAAAGACCTGCAGAAATACACCGCCGAATACGAGTCCCAGGTTGCGGGCTTGAAAGAGTCGGCCGACGCGCTGAAGAAGTCGATTTCCGAATACGAAAAATTCCTCCCCTCCGACGTCGCGGCGATGTACCGCCGGCTCGTGATCGCCCACGGTCCTGAAGCCTTAGCCGCCGTCGAGGGGGGAACCTGCAAATCGTGCAACGTCAACCTGCTGGCGCAGTCGCGCGTGGAACTGAACTCGGGCAAAATCATCTTCTGTAAAAACTGCGGCCGGCTGATGTATCTGGCGGATCGGGAGTGATTCAGTCAAGAGTCGAGCAGGTTTAGCCGCGACGCGAAGGCTCGGCGCAGCGGAGCGCTTTGATATTAGGCTATCGCTCCGCTGCGGAAACCCTTCGCGTCGCGGCTAAACCGACATTACGCCGCGTGTTCATACTCATCCCCGCCGATTTTCTTCCGCGGGTCGACGAACAGCCACAGCGTGGCCGACGTGAACAGGATGTAGACGAACATCGAGATCGCCGGATCCCACTGGTCGCGGCCGGTGAAGCCCTGATTCTTGTAATAGTCGGAGAGAAAGCCCGTGAGGTACGGCGCCCCGGCGGAGCCGGGCATCCCGAGCATGTTCATCAGGCCGAACATCGCTCCCACATGGGCGCCGCTGATATTCGTCACCACGCTCCACCACGTCGGCACGGTCAATTGCATGCACATGTTGGTCAGCGTCAGGCAGCCGACCGTGACGTACACCGAATCGGTCTGCAGACCGCACCAGAATAAACCGGAGGCGGTGAACAGCATCAGCGTTGAAAACAGCGTGCGGTTCCACCGCGGATTGGCAAATCGGCGAATCAGCATATCGATGACGAATCCCCCCGTCAGCGTGCCGACCGCTCCTCCCGCCAGGACGATGCTCGTCATGGTGGCGCTCATCTCCTTGGTGACGCCCCACGCTTCCTGCAGGTACGTCGGATACCAACTGAAGATGACGTAAAACAGCGCGGCGTTGCATGTCATAATGGCCCCCAGCAGCCACACGTTGGGATTGATCAGCACTCGTCCCCACGGAATCGGGGGATGGATCATCTCCGCGTCGGCGGGGTCTTCTCCCGCGCAAATTAAATCGACTTCGGCCTGATTGGTGCCGGGATGCTCGGCGGGATCGTCGCGAAAATACCAATAGAACAAGATCGACCAGAGCGCCCCGACGACACCCAAGACCACAAACGTCCAACGCCAGCCCAACGCCCCAATCAGTTGCGCGGTGACAATGGGTGAAAGAGCCCCGCCGAGCCCCATCGACGTGGCAAAAATCCCCTGGGCCTGGCCGCGCTGTTCCTCGGGAAACCACTTTCTCAACACCCGTGCCGTGTTGGGAAGAGCCCCCGCTTCTCCCGCGCCGAACAGAAAGCGGATGACGAGCATCGACGTCAGATTCCAGGCGCGGCCGGTGAGCGCGGTGAAAATCGACCACCACACGACGATGCGCGTGATCACGCCGCGCGAGCCGTATTTGTCTCCCCAGTGCCCCGTGGGAATTTCGAAGATGCCGTAGGCAATCGCGAACGCCGATGCCAGCCGTCCGGCTTCTTCGTCGGTGAAACCCATGTCCCGCTTGATGTCGGTCATGGCCTGGCCGATGCAGATGCGGTCGAGATACAGGATGAAAGCCATCGACGCCAACAACAGCAAGATGTTGTAGCGAATCGTCGTCGGCTTTTGCGAATGCAGAGAGCCATCGGCGACGGAGTCGGTCCAGTCAGCGGGCTGATCGGCCAATGAAAATCTCCTCGATGAAATCAATTAAGGGATGCCAACCGACGAAAGTCGGGCCATTTAGAGTACGCGGATCCGCCGTGACATGCCAGTCTGTGGAGAGTCGAGGGTCCAGGGTCCAGTGCCAGAACCGAAGCCCGTTTAGCCGCGACGCGAAGGATTTCCGTAACGGAGCTTGGGAACGAGGGGAGCTTTCAAACCCGTGTTTCGGGCTATTCTGCTGTCTGGCCCTGGACTCTGGACCCTGGACCCTCAACCTTTCTGTCTCTCGACTCTTGACTCTCCCCCCGCGGTATCGGCTGCGGATCCCCATCGGCGCGCAGGCGGCCGGTTTTGATGAAACGCAGCGCCTGCGTCATCGCTTCGCGGTTGCTCGGCAAGAGCGAGTGAATGCACGGGACCACGCTGAAATCCGCGGCCCCGATCAGCCGCGTGCAGTCCAGCGTGACTACGCCATCGTCGTCACCCGGAATGAAGGGATTGAACCCGGCCGCATTCCCGCGCCCGCCGGCGATGACGGCGAATTCGAATTCCGGAATCGGCAAATGCTTGATGTAGCCGTCGTCGTCGGTGACGAGCTGCTGACCGGCCAACCCGTACAGGAACTTGAAGCTTCGCCAATGTCTGAGCAGGTCGGCCATCTGGGCGCCGGTATTCGGCGTCCCCAGCATCACCATGCGCGTGAAGCGTGGATCGGCGTAGGTGCGGAGCATCGTCCGGACGACGAGGCCCCCCATCGAGTGCACGACGAAATGAATCTTCTCGACGCCGTGCAGCGATTCGATCGTCCGCCGCAGATACTCCGCCGACGTTTCGATGTCGACCCGCGTGCTGGGATACTCGAAGCTGACGACGAGATAACCTTCGCGCCGCAGCGCCGGCTTGAGTCGAAAGAAGTTTTTCGACGACCGCAAGATCCCGTGCAGCAGCACGACGGCGTCGCCCGACATCGGGGGCAGCGCTTCTTTTCGTGTGATCTCTTCCAATGTATCGAGACAGGTTGCGAACGTTCCGGAGGCGAAGCGGTAATTCTGCGCATCGAGCAGCCGATAATGCTTTGTGTAGACGTTCTGTTGAATCTTCCAGCCGCGAAAATAATGAACGTCGCCCCAAAATTGCGACCCGCCCCACGTCTTCTGAAAAATCTGCGGCATGATCGACGCCCCTGTAAATAAACATCGCCTTTGAAGAAAAGGATGAGGGATGAATCAGCAGGCATTCGATCGCCTATGTCTTTTTCTGACTCATCCTTGATTCTTTTCGTCAAAGTGCCCTCAGCCGGCCGCGAAGCG
>JBBECD010000262.1:0-22953 GCA_040881995.1 Planctomycetaceae bacterium | reverse complement strand
CCCGCCCCCCCCCCCCCCCCCACCTCTCCCGGGGGGAGAGGTGTGGATGCTCGCCTCACTTATCACTTATCACGACTCATTCTTTTTTCTCCCCAATGCCATCAGCGACCAGAATTCATCCAGCTTCAACAACCACGCGGCGGCGATGAATGTCAGCGTCGACGTCGTTAACGGCAACAACGCGGCGATCGCCCGGCCGTGGGTTTGGGTGACGTCCCACGACATCGTCGCCACGCCGACGCCGACCATCACCGCCGTCGCGATGATCGTGCGACATATTGTACTCCCCAGAACGCGAATCGGCAGCGCTCCGACTCTGCGTTGCATCAGCCAGAAGGCGACGCAAATTTCGACGCTGGCGCTGACCGACGTGCTTAACGACAGTCCCAGCCCGCCGATCCACCAGATCAGCGTCAGATTGAGCAGCAGATTGATGACGACCGAAACGCTGCCGATTTTGAGAGGCGTGAGTTGGTCGCCCATCGCATAATAGCCGCGGTACAAGATCAATAAACCGCAGTACGCCCACACGCCGAGCCCGTAGCCGACGATCATCCGGCTGGTCTGCGCCGTATCTTCGGAATCAAACGCCCCGTGCTCGAAGAAGAGCGCGGCGAGCGGTCTGGCCAGCATAATCAATCCGGCACTGGCAGGGATGCCGATCACGGCGACCAGCCGCATGCCGTAGGTGAGATCTTCCTTGAGCCGGTCCCATTCGCCGGCTTGCGCGTGCCGCGAGAGCAGCGGGAAAATCACGGTCCCCAAAGCGACGCCGAACACCCCGAGCGGAAACTGATACAACCGCTGCCCGAAATAAAGCGCCGAAGCGGTCCCGCTTTCGAGCGGTTGCCAAGTGATAACGTTCGGCTTATTCGCTACATGCTCGGGAGCCGAAAAGCCCCATGCGATCAGGCCGTCACACAGTGTGTTGAATTGAATGATCGACAATCCGATCACGATCGGCAGCATCCGTTGGCCGACGTGCAGCACTTCGCGTTTCGCCGATTTCCATTCACGGTCGTAACGAAAACCGAGACGACGCAACGTCGGAATCTGCACCGCCAGTTGCAGCACACCGGCAAGGACGATCGCCATCGAAATGATGCGAACTTGTGTCGCGGGCGATCCAAACCATTCGGGGGCGACAAACATCACGCCGATCGCTGCCAGCCAGGCAAGATTGAGCACCACCGGCACAAACGCGGGCCAGGCGAATCGCTGAAACGCATGCAGCACGGCACTGACTTGCGCCGCGAGGCAGATGACGAGCAGATACGGCAACATAATCGCCGTCAGTTCGATCAGCAGCCGGGTATCGGGGGTAACGTCGAAACACCAGCTCCAGAGGGCGAGCGCGAGTTCGCCGACGAGCACGATCGCCGTCAGACCGATCGTCAGCAACACAAAGAGTGCGTTGGCAAGCCGCCAGGCGCTCGCGGTTCCCGACTCTTGCAGTTCTTTGATGAACGCCGGCAGGAACGCCGTGGTGAGAGCCCCTTCGCCGAACAATCGCCGGGCGAGATTCGGGATGCGGAACGCGACCGAGAAGGCGTCCATCACCGCGCCGTTGCCGAACAGCACCGCCATCCCGATGTCGCGAAATAATCCTAGAATGCGGCTGAAGAGCGTCCACAAGCCGACGACTCGCAGTCCTCCCAGCCAATGCCGGCCGGAAGGTTCACGCGAGGCGTCGGCGGTGTCGGTTGGCGAATCGTTCATGCAGGTTTCCGTGGGAGTACAGGCTTCAGCCTGCTCTTCGGATTGAGAATCGCAGAGAACGCGGGGAGCCAGAGAGCAAAGGCAGCAGGCTGAAGCCTGTACTCCAACATCAAGCTCAATCGTAACCGCTCAATCGAATCAGGGCGCGTTCCAGCAGCAGGCGTTCGGGGAGCGGGCTGGCTCCTTTCAGATCGCGGTCGACGGCGGCGAGCCATTCTCGAAACCGGCCCGCCCGATGCCGACCCATCCGCCGCAAAAATTTTTCACTCGTGCCGATATCGCGCGGAAAGACTCCCGCTTTCGACAACGCGGCGGGGAGGGGAGTCCCCAGCACTGCCAGATCGACCGCATTCGAGAGTTTGCGAAAGACCGACGACACCCCGCCTAATATCTTCAGCGGAGGCTCCCCCGCGACGAGCAGCTTGTCGAGCAGCGACAGCGCTTTGCCGATCTGTCCGTCGTTGACGGCCCGCAACATGTCCCACGTCGTCTCGGCCTTCCACCCGCCAACCAGTTTGGTGACGTCGTCGACGTCGATCCACTTTCGATCGCCCGCGAACGACGACAACTTCGCGAGTTCCTGATCGAGCACGGCGAGCGACGACCCGACGAGATCGACGAGCAATTGAATCGCCGCCGGGGTGATCTCGTGCTGATGCTGCGTGCGGCACGCTTCGCCGATCCATTTGGTGAGCGTGTTTCCTTGCAGCGGCGTGCATTCGAGCGGCAGGCCGTGGGCTTCAACGAGTTTCGCCAAGCGGGTGTTGCCCGGCCAGCGTTTGACGTCGAGCACCAGCACCGACTTCGCGGCGGGTTTGTCGAGATATTTTTCGAGAGCCGCCCGGTTGGCCGAGACGAAGTCGTCGGCGTCGTCGATGACGATCAGCCGGCGGTCGCCCCACATCGAGACCATCCGCAGTTCGTCCATAACACTACGCAGTTCGGTCGAGACACCGGGAAACTTGACAAGATTGAACTCGGCGTCAGCCCCCAGCAGCATCCGCCCGAGTTGTTCGAGCGCCTGCTGCTTGAGGTAACGGTCTTCTCCGAACAGCGCGATCAGAGGAGCGATCGCGACCGCCTCGGGCTTTCGGAGAAATTGTGTGGTGTGCATCGAGCGTCACATCCCTTCAACGCAAATAATCCCGGCGATTAATCTTCCATCTCACCGGTCGGTTCCTTCAGTTTGAAACTAAGTATGAAATTGACCAAATAGACGGCGAACGCAACGCCCGCTGCGGTATATGCAACTCTTGCAGGATAAGAGATACTCTCGGGAAGAAGGGTTGCAATATATTGAGTGATTCCGGCGAAACACGTTCCGACAAGTCGGCCGCCGATGTTTGCTGAGAAGCTCTCGCCCGTGCCGCGTAAATGGACAGGATAAACGTGAGGTAGATAATTCCCCCAAAAGCTGAATTGCGCCACCGTCAATAACCCTGCGAAGAACATGCCGATCTCAAGATAAGTGAGACTGCTCACAGCAGCCCAACCAAAGATCAATGGCATTAAAACCATGCCCGGAATCAAGAAAACTCGTAGCAGCGTTCGCCGACTGACGATGTACAAAATTAAAAAAGCCAGCAGGAATCGTCCGACCAGTCCGCCGATCTCCTGGATCTTCGTCACATGAGAGACGTGTAGTTGTTCGATTGGGCCGGCGATCTTGCGGGTTTCCAACAGAATTGCTTTATTGACTTCGACTTCCGACTTCCCGTCCGCGGCTAATTTGGCACGCAGTGCATTTTGTTTTTCTTCAGGGAAATTACTGGAAACTGCGGCTGCGACTTCCTGCTTGACCTCAGGTAAACCGGGCACAATTTGAGGCATCTGTTGAATCGCACCGAAGGCGGCGGCGAAACTGCAGGTGAACATGATTGTCGTGATAATCGTGGTTTTCCTCAGTTCCGGAGCAAAGAGTTGTGCAATGCTGGGGCGTTTGAGAGTTCCGCTCGCACGTTTTCGCTGCCATGACGGCGATTCGGGAAGAAATGGTCGAATAACGATCAGAGGGACCGCCGGTATCAGTCCCGACATGAGGGTGTATCGCCAATCGGCATGTGGATTTTGAATCGTTCCCAAAAAACTCAGGAACTCGGGAATTCGAATCGCCGGTAATTGAAACGCCGGCAATGTCAAACCGAACAGCAGCGGCGCGGGGGCGTTAATTGCCCAAGATGCGGCGATGCCATTCGCCATCGCGACCATCAGTCCGCCGACCGAAGAAAACGCCTGAGTAAACCCAAGGACCGCTTCACGGCGTTTCGGATCATCGAACAATTCGGCCAGCCAGGCGACGGCTGCGACGAATTCGACACAGACGCCGATGAATACGAGACAACGGAAAAACAGCAGCATGTATAAGTTCGTTGAGTAGCCGGCCGCGAACGCCGCAAATGCGTATAACAAAATGCTCCAGGTCAGCACAAATCGCCGACCTAATCGGTCGGTGAGATAACCGCCGAGGAGTCCAAAAACACCTCCGGCTACGGCAGGAATATAGAACAGAAGTGTAAACCAATGGGTGAATTCGGGCGTCCCGGGGCGAATGCCGCCGAGTTCCATCAACGCCGGGCGGATGATCAGCGGCAGCATCAGCAACTCATAAATATCGAACGCAAAACCGATCGATGCGATGACGCAGATCAGCCATTGAACCGTCGTCAGCCGCGGGGCGGAACCAGAACTCATTTCGCATGCTCCCTGTGGGATAGATCTCAAGTCACGTGGGCTCGGCCCACTCGAAAATCGGCAATTTCCCCGGTGGCGCGCCTGGCCACGCGGAGACCTTCACCCGGACGATGCTGCGCAAAGCCCAAAGAAAGAGTGTAGCCCTCCAGGCGGGGACATTCAATCAAGGGGATGGATTCGGCCCGCGTCGACGAAGAGTTTCAAGTGCAGAGACAATCGGCATGACGCCTGCCGCCTTCGCCTCAATTCTTCTGATGCTCAATGTCAACGAGCTTGTCCCCGTCGAACGTCAGCACCAGGCGATTGCGATTTCGCGGGAAAACGAAATACACCCACGTCTCGCGTCGGACTCTGGTTTTCTCGTAACGCCCCCATGCCGGAAGCTCGCCTCCGGCGTCGATGATTTCGTCGGGCGTGCCGACCGACTGCGTGACTTTGTTGCGGGAATTGTCGGTCGTCAGCAGCATCTTGAATCGCCGCACCCGACTGTTGATCAGCGCATCGGCCGCCGCCCACGACAGCACGACGAACACAATCGCGGTGATGATGATCGTCTTTTTCGTCATCGGAGAACTCTTGGATAGGGAGAGATGACGGGCGTTGAAATGCGCGAGCGCTCCGGCATGGTAACGCATCATGCGGTTTTCTGCGACTCGACTTTTCCCCGCCGCCTGAGCCAGCGGGCCAACAGCCAGCAACCGAGAGCCCACACCAGCCCGGCCGCCCAGCCCGCCAGCACGTCGGTCGGGTAGTGCACACCCAGATAAACCCGGCTGACGCCGACCGCCACGGTGATCGCCACCGCCACCGCCAGCACGTATACTTTCAGCCGCGGCCGCGGCACGACGGCGGCGAGAAACGTCCCCAGCGTTAGATAGACCACCGCCGAGAGCATCGAATGTCCGCTGGGAAAACTGCTGGTGGCGACGTGCGACAGATGCGGCACGACGTCGGGGCGCGGCCGGCTGAAAAAACGTTTCAACAGCATGCTCAGCACCCAGCCGCTGATCGTCGAGGCCAGCAGCAGCCACGTGAGCCGATGATTGCGATCGAGCCACAAATACCCGGCGACGGCGAGCGTAAAGAAAACCAGACACGCGATCCCGCCGAGCGCCGTCACATCGCGCCCCGCCTCTTGCAGCCAGCGCGGCCCAATCGGCGTCGCGGGGTCGTCCGTCCGCCGCATCGCCTGCACCACCATTTTGTCGACGGCGTGCGATTCCCCTTCAATCACTTCGTCGGCGATCTCGATAAAAATCCACGTCCCGGCGAAGAGCAGGAACAGCGAGAGCAACACGAGAGGCTCGCGTCCCCCCAGCCACACGATGACTTGCTTCGTCCAATGGAAAGCCTTCATGCCGACGTCCGCTCGCAAAACCGTTGATGATGAGAACGCCGGATGCAACACGTCCGGCAGAGGTCAATTTTCTCATCGGCACGGCGGAGGCACAATGGTGATTTGAACGATAACCGCGGGAGGGGCAAATCGTATGCGAATGCGCGCGCCTGTGTGAACCGCGACCGTCCCGAAGGGGGAGGATTGAAGTTTTGTGCTCAAAAATCGCCGACCGTTTCACCGCCGGCTTTGGTGATCAGTGCGAGGACGGTTTTAATTGGCGTGGTGCTGGAAATATACCTGACCGCACCGTCAGCCATCAGCACTTGTAAACCCATGGGATGCAGAGCACGCTTCCCGTCGGCGGCGAATCTCAACTCGTTGAAAAAATCATCGGGCGTGATTTCATCCGGCTGCATCCAATGGACGGCGTGTTGGTTGACGTCGACGACGAGAATTGTCTTGTCCGTCCCGTCGGTGATTTCGCTGATTGTCGGCGCGTGCGTCCCGTCGAAGACCGCCGTCGGGCTTTCGATCACCACGTAGTTCGTCAACCGCTGGGAGAATTCCGAATCGGTCTTTCGTTCTTGTAATTGACGCTGGTACGTCGGGCAGCGGTAACCCTCGGGAATGCGGTCCTGCAGCGTGATATTATGCGGACCGTTCCACGGTTCATCAAAGCGGTACTCGTCGTACAATTTGTGATGATCCATGAACGGCAGAATCAGCACGCGCCAACTATGCATCGGCCGGCCGTGTTCGTCGGCGAGGTAAGCCGGTGGGAACGAGCCGTGGGCGTCGTGATAATTGTGGAGTGCGAGACCGATTTGCTTGAGGTTGTTTTTGCATGTCGAACCTCGGTCAATGCCGCGAAATTGAACCGTCGGCCAAAATAACGCAATAACCACCGCGATGATAGCGACGACCACGACCCATTCGATGACGGTGAATTGATACCACTTTTTCGGTGGTGCGGGTGCGGTCTTTTCACCTTCAGTCGTCGGCGGGGATTCGTTCATGATCATGTTCCCTGTTCGCATTTCGATGAAGACTATCTCGCTCCCAACACGTCCTCCAAACGCTTTCGAAATTCATTGTAGCTCGGCATGTCGATTCGATCGAAGTCGAGATCGTGGTCTTCCACCTTTTGGTTCAATAATTCTCGCGACGCAGGTTCTCCCAAAAGGATTTTAAGTTCCTTCTTGAGCGACTTTGGCGAATCGTCATTACCGGAGCGGTCTTCAAGTTGACGGCAGTCTCGATAGGGATTCTTCTTCAGGGTGCAAATCCACCACGCTTCGGATTTTGGTTTGGGCAGCACGGCGACGCCGGATGCGAAGCCTTCGACTTCAAATCCGTTGACCATCGATTGTCTCTTGGCCTCGTATTGGCCTCGCCCTGCGGAGGCCGTTCCGTCGGTGTCGCGGAACAAGAGAGCGACGACGACGTCCCTTTTTTCTTTCTGCCGCGCCAAGGCGATTTGCGCGAGCGCGCGTGCGTTCTTATAAAAATACGCGGTTTCGCGTGCGTGCTCCTTCCCCGCGAGACGGATCTGTTTGATGGTCTTCGCCCGTTCGCTCAAAGCCTGTTTCGACACATAACCGAAAGAGTGCCCCTCCAGAAAGTTGTAACCATGCGCGGCCTCGACGATCTGTGCCGTCACGATCGTGAGCGGACCGTACAGAAACGCTTTTCCTTCGCACGAGTTCGACGTGCCGTCGCAGACGCCCAGATCGGTCGCACCTTCACCGCTGAAGAGGAAGTACACGCTACGCTTCCTTTGCAGGCATCGCGTCGATCTCATCCGCCAGTTCGGTGAGGTTGGTGTCGACGAAGGCCTCGCCGGGCCCCATCACCGTCAGCTTCTCGGCGAGAGACGGGATTTCGAAGAACGGTACGGCCTGCGTGTGTCCCTGCGGCGTCTTGTAGAGATACATCACGCCCGGCTTGGCGACGTCGTCGTTGAGGTAGTTGAGAATCATCGGGCTATGCGTCGTGACCAGCACCTGCTGTTTCGCTTCGACGAGGGCATCGATGACGAATTCGACGATCTCGGGGTTGATGCCGTTTTCGATTTCGTCGAAGAGAAGGAATTGATGGTCGGATGACATTTCCGCAAATATAGCGAGAATTCGAAGCATTCCGTCATTTAGGTGCCTCGCGTGAGTTCGCAATCTCGTTTTGGCGTAATCTTCAGTCACGATTAGCTGTTTTAGGCCCCCGCGAGACGATCTCGTTGTCACGAGTCGCAGCCGAGGATAAATTGCTTTGAGTTTCTTAATTAAATCAACGCGTTTTAGAATATATAATTCATTCAAGAACGCAGCAAGATTCTTCCCACCGTGCCCCAGTGAGCCGTTCGCCGCCTTCGTTCTTTGGCGAAGTTGGTCTGGAGTGAGTGTGTCTAGTGACTCAGAGCTCAATAGAAAACGCTTAACTTCAACGACAGTTGGGTGAAGTAAAGTTTCCTTCAGTGCAGAAAGTATTGAGCCGTCATAGTCAAAATTAACCGCACTTTTTGCCGAACAATTGGTCTTTACGTTATAGGTTTCAATGAACCCGCCGCTGGAGTTTAACAGCGTACGCTCTGATACGATTACTTCACGAAGGCAACGCCCAATCGCGGGCGTGTAGCTACCTTGCCACGTTGCAATCCGCTTTCCCCTCTTGGCAAATTCAATCTCGAAGTCGATCTTTCGGCTCTTAGTAAACTGCGACTTCAATTCATTCGATCGCCACTTCCTCTCCGCCAACCATCCCTTCATATCCCCGCGCATCAACTGCGATAGAAAATCGATGAACTGCAACACCGTCGATTTGCCCGAGCCATTCAAGCCGATCAAACACGTGAACTTCGCCAGATCGAGCTTGAAGTCGACCAGCGATTTGAAATTGTTGACGGTGATAGAGCGGATTTGCATTTTGTTATCGATGATAGGCCCACGGGAAAAAATTATCGAAGAATGAGATGACCCCCACCTCACTCCTTCGTAATCACCTCATCCAAATTCAAAATCACATTCCCCACCGCGGCATACGCGGCTAAGTCCGCGTGATCTACATCTGTCGGGACAGGCGATTCGCCGATTTTCAGTAACTCTTCGGCGGCGGCGGGTTCCTGCTGGTAACGCTGTTGATGGCGTTCGAAACCCTTGACCAGAACGCTCAGTTCCCGTTCGGTCGGGCGCCGCGACGTCGCTAAACGGAAGGCGTACGTCAACCGTTCGGCGGGGGTGGCGCCTCCCTCTTGCATGATGCGCTCGGCTAACACGCGGCTCGCTTCGACGTACGTGATTTCATTCATCAGCGTCAGCGCTTGCAGAGGCGTGTTCGTGCGCGTTTCGCGGACGATGCAGGTCTCGCGGCCGGCGGCGTCGAACGTCAGCATCGACGGGGGAGCGATCGTCCGTTTCCAGAACGTGTACATGCTGCGGCGATACAAGTCGGCTCCGCTTCCCTGGTCGTAATCGAGACCGGCGAGATCTTTCCAGATGCCGTCCGGCTGATACGGCTTCACCGATGGGCCGCCGACGCGGTCGACGAGCAAGCCGCTGATGGCGAGACTGCCGTCGCGAATCATCTGCGCCGAGAAACGGATGCGCGGCCCGCGGGCCAGCAGACGGTTGTCGGGGTCGCGCTGCACCAGTTCGGGGCTCGCCTTCGACGATTGCCGATACACGGCACTGGTGACGATCAAGCGTTGGATATGTTTCATGTCCCAGCCGCTGCTGATGAATTCGGTCGCCAGCCAGTCGAGCAGCTCGGGATGAATGGGCCATTCCCCCTGCGAACCGAAGTCGTCCGTCGTTTTGGCGAGCCCCGTGCCAAAGTACATCTGCCACATCCGATTGACGGCGACCCGCGACGTCAGTGGATGCCGCGGATCGAGCAGCCAGTTCGCGAGGTCGAGGCGATTGGTTGCTTGCGCTTCGGAAAACGCCGGCAGCGCGGCGGGGATTCCCGGTTCGACTTGTTCGCCCCGTTTGTCATATTCGCCGCGATTGAGGATGTAAGCCGGCCGTCGTTCGGGAAGTTCCTGCATCACCATCACCGTGGGAAAGGCTTCGACCATCAACCGGCGATCTTCGTCGAGAGCCAAACGCCGATGGAGTTGATCGCGGACCTCGGCCGGGGCGTCGGATTCAATCCAGCTACGCATCAGTTTCGCCGTCTGACCGGCGGTACGCTCTTCGGCGGGAATGGCGACGATCTCGGCGACGGTTTCGGGGGTCGCGAGAATGAGGGCTTCCTCGGGCGACAGCAGTTTGCTGTAAATGCGGACGTCGTCGATCAAACCGTTAAAGCGAGATTCCGGTCCGCCCCCCGCCCCGATCCGCAGCGGCGCCTTGATGGCGAACGACTGGTTGAGATCGTCGAACAAAATCTTCAGCGGCGCCTTTTCACCGTTGATGTAAATGGCGACGCCTCGGACGCTGCGCAGTCCGTCGTAGGTGGCGCAGAGGTGATGCCAGCGGCCCGGTTCGAGCGTCTGCTCGGTTTCGACGCGCATGGCGTCGTCGGACCAGCGCTGCGTGAAATGGAACAACAGTTTGCCGTCACGCAAATTGAGACCATAACCGCTTCCCTGGTATTCGTCGTTCATGCGCGAAACGATGGTGCCGGCATCGGTCTTTTCGGGATAAATCCACGCGGCGATCGTAAAGCGGTCGAAGAATCCGAAATCGCTGGTGTTGCCGGCGTCGAGATATTCGCCGCCGGTGAATTGTATCGCGTCACCGAGTTTTCCCGGAGCGAATGTGGCGGCGCGCGGAGTTTCCGGCGTTGGGGCGTTTGCGGGGCCGGTCGCCGCGACCTTCGTTTCGGCGTTCGCGTCGTCGGAGTCGAGTTTCAACGTCGCGACCGATAAATCGCCTTTGGTTTCGTCGCCGCTGCGATTGGTGGCGATGCCGGTGTAATGCGTCTCGGGCATCGACGTGGGATCGCCGAGGTTGTTGAGCGACGTGTCGAGCGGAAAATAGCCATGCAGGTGTTCGGTCGGCGTCCAGTCTTTCGCCGCGCCCCCCGCGCTCGCGAGGAGTTGCTGTTCCCACTCTTTCAGTGCCAGTTCGCGGGTGTCCTGCTGACTGTCCCAGTGTTCGGCGGCGTCGCGAATCGTCCGGTCGAGCTGCGCGAGTTTTTGTTGTTGGATCGGAGTTGGAGCGGAGATATACGGAGGCGAGTTGCCGTACTTCAGCGCCCGCCCTTTTTCGGGCAGGTTATTGAAGAACGCATACATCCGATAAAAATCCCGCTGCGAGATCGGATCGAACTTGTGATCGTGGCAGCGGCAGCACCCCATCGTCAGCCCCATCCACACGGTCGACGTCGTTTCAATGCGGTCGACGACGTACTCGACGGCGTATTCTTCGGGGACGATGCCTCCCTCGGCGTTGCCGCGATGATTGCGATTAAAACCGGTCGCGATTAGCTGATCGAGCGTCGGATCGGGCAGCAGATCGCCCGCGAGTTGCTCGCGGGTGAACTGGTCGAATGGCATGTTGGCATTATAGGCGTTGATGACCCAGTCGCGCCAACGCCACATCTCGCGTTCGCCGTCCGTCTGATAGCCGTTGGTGTCGGCGTAGCGGGCGCCGTCGAGCCAGCGCGTCGCCAGCCGTTCGCCGTAACGGGGGGACGCAAGCAATCGATCGACGACGCGTTCGTAGGCATCGAGGGATTCGTCCGCGAGAAAATCATCGATCTCGGCGGGAGTCGGCGGCAAACCGGTGAGATCGAGCGTGACGCGGCGAATCAGCGATTCCCTGTTCGCGGGCGCGGAGGGGGCGAGTCCTTCGCGCTCCAGCCGGGCGAGAATGAATCGGTCGATCGGCGTGTCGGCCCAACCGATATGATCGACGTCGGGAAGGTCGGGACGAACCGGTGTGAGCAGCGACCAGTGTTCCTGCCATTCGGCTCCCTGTTCGATCCACTGCTTGATAATCTCAATCTGCCTGGGGGTCAGTTCCTTGCCCGAATCAGGAGGCGGCATCCGCACGTCGGGGTCGGTCGAAGTGATGCGGGCATAAAGATCGCTTTGATCGATGCTTCCGGCGACGAGAGGTCGCTGGCCGTCGTGCTCGGCGAACGCCGACTCTTGCTGATCGAGCCGCAGCCCGGCCTGCCGTTGTTTTTCGTCGGGCCCATGACATTGGAAACAGGTGTCGGAGAGAATCGGCCGCACGTCGCGGTTGAACTGTATTCTCTGCGAAGCCGGTTTCGCGGCCTCGCCAGCGGCGTTCGCGTCGAACGGTCGAGGAATAAAGGCCGGCAGTCCGATCGCCGTCAGTAAGACGCCGGCGAGAGCGAAGACGTTATTGTAACAGGCGGAATGCCATCGAGTCGGTTTCACGTGATTCCTCGCAAATTTGAAAACGCAGGCGAACGGTCGATCAAACGAAATCCCCGCAGAGGGTGTTCCTCTTACGATTGTGCGATACGCCGTACAGAGGGTCAAGGGTGAGTTTGGTTTTGGCGCCGATGCGGACGGCGGAATTGACGAATTTCGCGTGTCATAAATAATATTTCGTGGTTATGATCGATTGATGCTCGAAGACGAATGGCCGACTCCCTCCGGGATATGAAATCCGATTGAACCCCAGGAAGATTCCCTCTCATGTCCACTCCTTTTATGGTTGAATGTCCGCAATGTCAGGCTCGGTTGCGGATCCCTTCAGAAAAGAGGGGCGCGAAGATTCGCTGTCCCAAATGTCAGCACGGTTTTGTCGCGGGTGCCGATGAAACGCCGTCCGATAACGAACGCCCCGAGAAGGACGTTCGATCCTCTTCCCGCAACAAGAGCGGCCCGAAATCGAAATCGCCGAAGAAGAAATCGAAAAAATCGTCCGGCCCGCCGCTCGGCCTGATTGCTGGAGGGGGCGCCCTGACGGTCGCCCTGGCTGTCGTTGCATTCGCCTTACTTCGTTCGGAAGGTGACGAACGGCCCGCCGAAGTGGCACCGGCGAACCCAGCGATTCCCGCCGCCGGACAGGCCGCGACCGAACCGGAAGCAGTTCCCGTCGCGAGGGTGGATGCCACAACCGCTCCGGCAACACCATTACCGAGCATTCAGTCGCAGTTGCCCGAGATGAGGGACGGATCAGGACAACTGCCGCGCGCGCTCGTGGAACTTCCCGATTGGCTCGTTGAGGATGTGCCGTTCGACGTCAAACCTTTCTGGGTGAAGCTTCCGCCCGGCCAAAACGCGGCACAATTGTATCTTGATGCTCTATACGAATTCTCGCCTCTGATGGAAGTCTGTTTTAGCGAGAATACACGGGCGCAGCGTACCGCCCCGATCCGACAACGATACGACCGCTCGCAAACGATGCAGATGGCTCGGAGTGAGACAAACAAAGATCTCACCGAGCGCGACGCCGTGCTCGCCGAGTACGAAGAGGCATTTCGAAAGCTACGCGCCGCACAAGCGCCGGCCGACTGCGTTTTCGACTACGGCATCGATACGCCGGCGATGATGCCGCTGTTTCATGCGGCCCGCGAAGTGATCCGGCTCGCCGGGTTTGCCGTCGAAAGGGATCTGGAGAGGCAAGATTTCGGCCACGCCTTGCAGATGATCGAAATCTCGCTGCGATTAAGCCGCGATTTGAGGGTGCGCGCGCCGTCGTTGGCGCAGTGGATCGCCCAGGCTCTCGACGCCGTGATCGAACAAAACATGATCGTGCCGCTGCTACGGTCGCCGCAAATCACGGCGGAGCATTGCAATCAATTACTGACGCTATCGACGACGCACGAACAACGCCTGCGGACGATCGACCCGTGGCTCACCGCACAGCGGGCGAATTACATCCGCTTTCGACTGCTGATCAACGACATTCAGCAGGGGACCGGCGAATTCGCCACAGAACGAATTCGAAACGCATTCGGCGTGCCCAACGAAACGCGGATGATGGCCGTTCTCAATGCGGTCTACGATGCCCACGATGTTTTTTCGGCCGACACGCCGATGCGTATCGCCCGCATCGCCACGATGCTTTCCGTTTTCCAACAGATGTTGAAAACCGATGACTTCGACTACGACGCCGAGATCGCCTTTCTGAAAGAACAGTTTCGCATCAACGCCCAATCGGCGTCGCAGTCGTATTCCGAGCGAATGGCGTCGAGAGAACAGATCAGCTTTTTCATGGGCAACCTTGAACTCGAACGATTCATGAAGTCGCAGCCCCGCGGCATGAATCAGGAACAACAAGTTGCGTCGATCGAGAAGGCAATCGCCGAGGGGACGGTGAAAGGGCCGTTTCTGCTGCTGGTCCCCGGCATGATCAACAGCGAATGGGACATGATGGCGAGTTCAAATGGGGTCGATTCGGATATCACCGGAAAGACTCGCCTGCAAGGGATTATTGCCTTAACCGCAGTAAGACGCTGGTATGCCATTCATGCGGAACCGCCGGCGGATTTGGCAAGTGTATGTCGTGATGCCGGGCTCACCGAACTTCCTCATGATTTTTTCGGTGCAGGCCCGCTGAAACTTCGCGTGATCGCGGTCGACACGCCGCTGAAATCTGCGCACCAGGCGGATGCGAAGCTGCTGGCGAACGAGGTGATCATCTACTCCGTCGGCAAGAACGGCGTGGACGACCAGGGGGAAATTGAAGACTCGTTCAACCAAACCGGAGACCTGCTATTCCGACTCGCCACTCCGTAATCGGTCAAGAAATATTCCTTAAGCGTCTCAGTTACGGCGTTTGCCGGCAACCTCATGGCGTAGGCGTCTCACGCGCGCTGATGCGATACACCCGCCCCGGTTGCCCTTCACCTTCATGCGAGAACGTTGCCACAAACAAATCCTCGCCATGCACCGTCATGTAGTACGGCACGATGTCCTTCGGCAAGAGATCGCTGATGTCCTCCCACTCGCCGGTTTCGAAGTCTTGCCACGTGGCGAATCGAATGAACTTCATCTCGTTGCAGTCGGTCCCGTTGGCATACGTCGGGCAAAAGTACGACGTGATGTACCACTTGCCCGCGTAAAACTCGACATCATTCGGCACGAGGCCGGTTGTGCTCCAGCTTCCTGCCGGGGCGTCGCGTTTTTTGCCGAAGCTCGTATAGACGCGAAATTCCTGCTTCGAAAAATCAGTGATCTCGATGATCTTGCCGGCACTCGAACCGACGACGTAAAGTTTGTTATCGACGATCGAGAGCGCTCGCGAATAGCCGGGATGCTCGGTGAGATCGATCGACGTTTCCTCTTCGCCGAAGGCGCGGAAGCGAAACACCGTCGGGCGATTCGGGTTGATGGCGTATATCCAGCCGTCGTCGATCACGATATCGTGAGGCCGATCGAGCTTCACATCGGCCAGCGTCTCCGCCGATTTTTCAATGCGCTGCAAGTTGACATCGCGAAACGCCACCAGGCGATGCCGGCCCGTGTCGGTCGCGTAGTACAACCCGTCGCGAGAGTTGTAGGCCACGGCGTGCAGTTCGTCGAACAGCATCACCGGTGACTCGCGAAAGTTTTCGGTGTTGTTGTCGCGGACATGCAGACGCTGGCCCGCCGTGACGATTTCTTGTTCGCCGCGAAACAGAATAAGCGTGCAATCGGGGAACGTACCGTTCGCGGGTGCATAGGGGCTGATCTGCAAATCCGCCGGCTCGGCAGCGATGACGTGCGAAGTGAAGAAAAAGCAGCAGATGAGCATGGCGTTCATTTTTGTTCTACTTCCTCTGGTTGAGCGGCGGAGTTTATCCCCGCCGTCTGCCACTGAGCGTCACGTTGCGAGTTTTCACGAATCGCTGAACTCGCCCAATTGTTTGTTCTTGTAATCGACCGAAGGAACGATTCGACAGGGAGCCGTTAACAGCCAGTCGACTCGCTTTGGGCCGAGATTCAGCGTGCACAGAACCATGAGTGATATTGAAATCGGACTGGCGAACAGGGGTGAAAGACCCAGCCACGCCGTCAGCGGTAACGGCGTGAATGCCGCAAGTAGAGTACACAGCGGCGAAACAAAAATAGTATCGTACTTCGGTATAATCCATCGGCCGGTCAACAGCCGGCCTCCCAAATCGATCGGCGGGTGATGCCCCTTGAAATAGAAAGAAATTCTCGTGCCGGCGAGGGCGATGAATAGGTAAAAGTTGAGCCCGACCAGACCTGGCGACGCATTGCGGGCAAGCTTGAGATGAACCGGAGACCGAATTTCATGAACCACGGTCCGCACAGCTCGGGGAATCGGCGCCGATTCCGCGCCGCCTTGAGGAGCGAGCTCCATCCGGTCGAACACCGGTACGGCGATGGCGAATACCCACCAGCCCGCCAACAGACTGGCCAAGACGCCGTGGTGCGTCGGAATGCCGTGGACGCCGTGACTGAAAAGAAAGATCGAGGGTGCCTTCGGTGCAAGAGCGTCGAACGGCCATCCCGCCAGACGCTCCACTCGCTTGAGTGCCGCCTTGCGATTGTTCGAGTTCAAACCCAACGACGACCAGAACGGAAAATCGTCGACGTCGGTTTCGTAGAACGTTGTCAGCAACGGTTCGATGCCCAGATACGCGATCAGGTAGACCGCGAGCAGAACTCCAAACGACAGCATCGGTGTCGACCAGAATAGAATCGAAAGGCCAATTCCGAACACGACGGCATAAAAATATTTCCACAGTTGGCATTGCAGATAGACGAGCGTCGGGCAGAGCATATAGGCCATCAGTCCGCAGTAAAGAATTCGCACCGGCGGAAGCACCGGTTGATGTGCGACGAGTGCAAGAAAAAATAATGCCACCACGATGTCTTGCCAGACGAGAGGAATCGGCCCCAGCGGCAACGGCTTCTCGGGCGACCACGGCTTCTGCTTGATGAACCGCAGATACTCTTCGCGATAGGCCGGTTGAAAAGCGATGGCGCGAAAAGCACCATAGGCCATCGCGCCCATCGCGACCGCGATATCGCGAGCCATCAACGCATTGTTCGGGGCGCTCGCATCAGGATATCGTCCGAGAATCCAGTAGCCGATCGAAGCGACGATCGCGTAGGCCATTAGAAACAAGGCGACATATTCCGTCGGCGGCAACACCACCCGCATCCACTTGCGAAACGCTTTCATCACTCCACCTCAAAATAACGCTCGAGTTTGTCCAGCACTTGCGGGTGAATCAGTTTCTGTAGCACTTCACTGAGCGGGCCCGGGCATTCGGTCAACTTGCGTAAACCGTCCAGCGTGTCGAAAGCAATCACATGGCCGTCTCGCAATATGATGATCCGGTCGGCGACTTCTTCCACCAACTCCGGCACCGGCGAGGTGACGACGACCGTGCAGCCTTTTTTCTCGACGAGATGCCGCAGCAGTCGTTTCATCGCCAGAATGCCGGCGGGGTCGAGGCCTCCGGAAAAAACTTCATCGAGCAACAGCACCGGCGTCTCGCAGACGAGTGCCGCGCACAACGCGATCTTGTGTTTCTGGCCGTTCGAGTAGCTCTTGATCGTCTGATCGGCCTGAGCCGACAGGTCGAACAGATCGAGCAGCCGTTCGGTGTGTTCGAACAGCGACTCATCGTCGACGTCGTAGAGTTGCCCGACGCCGTAGATGAATTCTCGCCCCGTGCGATTGACCGGCAGCCAGGGATGATCGGTGACGTAGATCACCCGTTCGCGAATCGCCATCTCGTCATCGACCGACCCCCGCCGCCGAAACCCGTCGATCTCGACATACCCCTTCTGCGGCGAGAGCACCCCCGCCATGCACGAGAGCAGCGTCGTCTTCCCCATCCCATTCGGCCCGAGAATGGCGACCAGTTCGCCCCGGTTGATGGTGAGGTTGACGTCCCTGAGCACGGGCTTGACGCCGTAACGCTGGGTGAGGTTCGAGATGGTGATCATGAGGGGGCTTTCGTTACCGACTGTGACCTGCATTCGATTGATTAGAGACGTTAGTTTTTTCAATGAGCATTAAACCGCTAACGAAGAACGCTCTCGTCGGCAAAGCGGTGCATGAAATATCGATCTTTTTTCGTGTTTTTACGGATTCGATACACGCATCCCGGCCAATTCTTCTTGTCAGGTCTATTTTATCAGTTAGAATCGATAATTGCTGTGATGACCAATTGAAGAGTCTGACGCCGACCAGTCTACAAATTTCGGAGTGGTGACGAATCATGACGCGTACTGTTATTTTTGCTTTGCACGTGTCGCTTTGTCTTTCATCCCTCTACGGTGAAGACTTCAGTTGGCCTCACGGCCGACGCGGAACGTCGGGCGGCGGCGGAACCGATCATCTTGATGAGTTCAGTTTTGGTATCGACCCCACATATCCCGCTCCCGTCGTCAACCCGGATGCCGACCTGCGAAAGCGGCTCGTCGTCGAATGGGGAAAGGTGTCGATGGGGTATATTGACCAAGACAACGATCTCGAGTCGAATGATCAATATTGGATTACCTGGAAAGACGACGACTCACTTCGAGAAGATCGGATGCTTGCGATTCGCGGCAGGCTGCTGATCGAATCGGAGGATGGGAAGAGCCGACGGCCGATTGATTGGGTGCAAGGTGTGCGCGTGGTTGTGTCCCGCTTGCCAGATAAGAAATACGACTGGAGCGAGCGCCAAGAAATGCACCATGCCGTCTGGGGAGACTTCGTCATCTGGGATAAGGGAGAATTCTTAGCGACTGTGTCGCCGGGCGAAGTGCTTCGCTCCGTAGGAAAGGAGTCACAATTTCAAGTCGCTCTCAGTCTGGGCGAACGGAGAAAGCAGAAGATCACGTGTAAAAACACATTGGGAGTTCTCCCGCAATCGGTCACGATGTTGAGCATTCCCGGTCCGCCTCCGATCGATGAAACGATCCAGATTATTAACGGGGCACCGTCATACGAACCGTACAACTTTAATCCTGCGAAACTCGTTCGCGCCGTCAATCATTTACGTCCCCTCGGGAAGGAACGAGCAATACAGGAGCTACGGCGTTTTCTCAAAATGGCCCGCGATAGCATGGAATCGACGCGAGTTGACGAGAATATCGATACGTCGGATAAGACGTGCGTCTTCTTGATCGTCCGATTGCTTTTCGAAAGCTCAGATCCATTAGTGGAAATGCCTCATATTCTGACCGTCCCTTTTGATCCGATTCCGGACGACAGTGACAAGAAACTGTGGCCCCTCCACCCGATCCATCTTCAAGACGACATTCCGTTTTTTATGGTGCACTCAGGCGGCTTGGGAGGCGCGCCCGATCAACCGGAGCGACACGTCGATTGGGCCGTAGAATTTGGGAAGATTCGCGAGAGGCCGCTTCGACCGATCGACAATCCAATGCTCGCCGCTGAGCGTCTATGGGCGCTTCCTCAAACGAAGCGGCTCTATGCCCGTGAGCAGTTTCCGGAATACAGTCAGGACCGCATTTTCCGACAGGCATGGAATATCATCGAAGATGCCGATCCGCAGATTCCTAAGCCCAAACCCATGGAACCTGATGACGACTACGATTTGCCCGACTACTGGATCGCTCGATGGAAAAGTGCTTTAAAACTCAACATTAAGTGGAACGAAGGCGAGAATAAGTACGTCTTGAGTCGACCATGATAAACGGATGCGGGACGTCTTAGGACAAGAAATGGTTCATCCGGCCAATGCGTCTTAACTAAACGTCCAAAGCAGGGGACCGCATTTCTTCCGCACTCTTCCGGCCCGAAAGGCCGTCAGTTAAATGTATCGCGCTCGCATTTTATCCATTCGTGATCCATTCGTCCCCTCCCGTTCAATTCGATTCCAGTTTGGCAAACCGATCCGCCGATCTCTCTGGAATAGATCAACCGATATTGATACACTGAAGAACGCAATTTTCTCGCTCCCGGTTCATACCGAAAACTCCCCGACTCACTCGGAGACCACTCATGCTCACGCTGCAAGGCCGACTGTATGCTTCTGGCTCGTTTTGTGATGGGCTTTCCCGGCGGAATTTTCTGCGCATCGGGACGCTGGCGGCGATGGGCACGGCCGGGGGGTGGTCGTTGCCGGCGATTCTTAAGGCCGATGCACAGGCGGGGCGACAAAAAAATCCCAAGTCGGTGATCATGATTTATCTGGTCGGGGGGCCGCCGCATCAGGATATGTTTGATCTCAAGCCGGAGGCTCCGAAGGAAATCGCCGGGCCCTGGAAGCCGATCGCCACCACGGTGCCTGGAATGGAAATCGGCGAGGCGTTTCCGCTGCTGGCGGGGATGGCGGAGAAGCTGACGGTGATTCGCTCGCTCGTCGGCAATCAGGCGGGGCACGATGCGATTCAGGTTTATAACGGGCATCATCCGCAAAAACCGACGCCGGCGGGGGGTTGGCCGCAGTTTGGATCCATGATCTCGCAGGCGCAGGGGGCTGCTGATCCGACATCGCCACCGTACATCAGCTTGTGTTATGAGTGCACGCACGGGCCGTACAACGAACCGGGGCCGGGGTTTCTCGGCATGCCTCATTCGCCGTTTCGTCCGCTGGGGCCGACGCGCCAAGACATGATTCTCAACGGCGTGACGCTCGAACGGCTGGCCGATCGGCGAACGTTGCTCGGCAGTTTCGATCGCATCCGCCGCGACATCGATGCTTCGACGATGATGCGCGGGATGGATGCTTTCACCGAACAGGCGATGGGATTGTTGACGTCGTCGAAACTCGCCGATGCGCTCGATCTGTCGAAGGAAGACCCGCGGATTGTCGAGCGTTACGGCACCGGTGATCCGACCATCTTCATGGATGCCAACGGAGCCCCGCGCGTGCCGCAGAGTTTACTGGTCGCTCGCCGATTGATCGAAGCAGGGGCGCGCGTGGTCACGCTGAATTACAGCAAGTGGGACTGGCACGGCGGCAGGAACACCGAAGGGCGGGTCGACAACTCGGTTTTCGTACGTGAGCGGGAAGATTTTCCGGTGTTCGATCAATGCGTGAGTGCGCTGGTCGAGGATCTGCATCAGCGCGGGTTGGCCGACGATTGTGCGGTGGTGATCTGGGGCGAATTCGGCCGCACGCCGGTGATCAGTGCGCAGGTCGGTCGCGATCACTGGCCGCAGGTGAATTGCGTGTTGATGGCCGGCGGCGACATGCAGCACGGGCAAGTCATTGGAGCGACCGATCGCATCGCTGGTGAAGCGATTTCGCGACCGGTGACGTTCGGCGAAGTGTACGCCTCGCTGTTCCACCATATGGGGATCGACATCGATTCCACGACGGTCGACGACCTGAACGGCCGGCCGCAGTATCTCGTTGAGGACGGCGCAAAGCCGATGCCGGAACTGGTTTGAACGGCAAAACCGACCCAAAAAAATCACGCTATGAGCGGAATCGAATTCACGATCTTGATCGTCGTCGCCCGCGTCATGTTTGGGTGCATGCCGTGGAGTGCGACTCCCTTCAAATTGAATGATCCGGCAACAATGTTCAATCCACGCACTGCACCAGCAGTTTGCGGCGTGTCCGTCGCGTTGATATCTGGCTGGGCAATGTATTTGAGCGGATCAATTCCGTGGCTCGTCTGCCTCGTCGCCTCTTATTTTGTGGGCGAGGTCATCGCGAGATGGTGTGAGAAACACCTCCCACGAGATCCGCTCAAAACGCCGCAGCATGCGAAATGAGCGCCGCTGGATGCACCATTCTGTTAATGGAAAATGGTGAACTGGGGCGATTATCTCAGCTTGAGATGATGAGCGAGCGGCAGACTCGGATTGCGGCTGACGACCGCCTTAACCGGCGTCAACGTCTTCGTCTCAAGTTCGCCGCGGCGAATTTCGACGTCAGTGGGAGCTTTGATCGCGATTCGGACGCGTTTGCCCTGGACGGCCGCGACTTCGATGACAATGGAATCGCCGATCTGAATTGTTTCGCCAAGCTTGCGGGTCAACACCAACATGATATCCTCCGTGAAGTCTTTGAGCATCCCGTCCTGGGTGCAGGTGCTCTACCGGGTTTAAATTTAGGCCGAACCGTCTCCCGCGAAAAGTGTACATAGGCATCGTTTTTGTCATCGTATCAGACGGTCTTCCCAGTGACCAGTCTGATTTTGTTAAATTTTGATGTTGCAATTGTTACACCGAGCATCCGATATTTTTCAGGATTACGTAAGTGTTTAATTAGTAGTATGTTAAGTTTTGGCGTTTAAGACATAAACCAATAAAAGTGTTGCGTCATCAAACAACAGTCACGTTGGGCTGCCCGATTCTGGAACAGATCTTGATTAAAAACAACTTTAAACAAATCAAAAATAAGTGAGTTCGGAGGTTAAACGACGCACATGGCTGTCATTTCGATCTCCGATTCGCTCGATACGCGGCTCGATGTTTTTCGCCACATCAAAACGTCGAATGCGACGCGTGACGGGCTCTTCATCGCCGAAGGGTGGAAACTGGTCGAATTGCTGCTGACGAGCGACTTGCGTCTGCACTCGATTCTCGTCGACCCGCGGCATCTGGAGCCGATCAGAGATCGATTATCCCACGAAACGCCGGTGTTCGTGCTGCCGCACGATGAAATCGAACGCCTGGTCGGCTTCAATTTCCATCGCGGCATATTGGCATGTGGCCATCGCAAGGCGAACCCCGATCTGGCCGAACTTCTCGAGCCCGCGGATATACCCCGCCGACTGGTGGTCTGCCCGTCGATTCAAGATCCCGAAAACCTGGGAGCCGTCATTCGCATCGGGAGCGCCTTCGGCATCCACGGTCTAATGCTCGGGCCGAAGTCCGCCGATCCCTTTTCCCGCCGGGTGCTTCGCGTCTCGATGGGGACGGCGTTTGAATTTCCGATTTATATCTCAAGCGATCTGGATGCGGATTTCGCTCGCCTCGACCGAGCCGGGGTCGAACTGATTGCATCGGTGCTTGATACCGCCGCCGAGCCTTTGTCGACGTTTCGCGTCAATAGTCGCTGGGCATTGCTACTGGGGAACGAAGGCCACGGCCTCGAGTCGGAGTGGATCGCCCGCGCGCACCGCAAGGTCACGATCCCGATGCACAACGGAGTCGATTCGCTCAACGTTTCGGTCGCGGCGGGGATTTTGCTGTACGAATTGACTCGATCTGCTGGCAATTCGGGTGGCACGCCCTGAGTCTTCGAAGGGGGTGGAATGGGGGTCGAACACGCCCCTCCCACGGTATTGCATCCGAACAGCCGCTCAGGGACGTGCCACCCAACGCCGTTCATGAAATCTGTTCATGGCGAGTCTTAAGACTGGTCTGGACAAAGACATCGAACCTGTGGATCACTGGAGGTTGAACGAC